>NZ_DATCSD010000321.1:0-34958 GCF_036568665.1 Ohtaekwangia sp.
GCGATTTCAGGATCGAGTACAGATGTTTCGTTCCCAAGAGCTTGGCAATGTCAGAATAAGTGAGCGACTCGTGTTGCAATCGCTTGAGGAGTATAATTTCCTTTTCGGAAAAAGCCTGTTCTGATTCTTCGAGATTAAAAGCCGGATGCAACTGCACCATCGACTCGCTGGATAATTTTAATCCGGAGGGTAAAGCTGCATTCAATACTTCGCCCATGGTGCAGAGGTAATACTCGGCAATCCATTGGAATAACTTTAGCTGCAGATCGTTGAGCGAAGGGAAATCATCCAGCAGCTCCAGTATATATTTCGCTTCATACTCTTTAGGAGCCTGTTTGTGAAGTGAGAGAATGATACCGGTAACAATTTTACGATCGCCAAATTGTACGATAACCCGTTGCCCGGCCGCTACGCGTTCGTTGAGCACATGCGGAACCCGGTAGGTAAAGAGCTTGGGAATAGGTACTGGCAACAGCAGCTCTGCAAAGAATGTATCGATGGTGTAAGGCTGATCAAAAATTTCCACTCCTCAAAAAAAGCTAATTTTTTCCGGCAATAATAATCGGATATAAACAACGATCTATTCCTTTGATGCTGTGAACGTTCTGAGTTTTTCGTAGATACGCTGCACATCTCTGGAATGATAGGTGCCGGTAATGCGAAACACGCGCGTTGGATTGGAAGCTTCCATCTCAAAAAGAAATACTACTTCATTGTCGATAATAAATACCAGGTTCTTGAGCGAAAATGTAGCACTGAGTTTTTTAAGCGTCTGGAATGCTTTGTCGGTAAGTGTTACATCAAAAAAGGCAAAGTTCTTTTCCTGTATCTCCATTAATTCGCTCACCACCTCAAAGCCATCGATTGTTACTACGGGCTGATCGGTAATACAAACCTGCATCTTCTTATCCGACAATGTTACTATGCGCGGCTTGGAAGTATATTTCGTACACTCCACCGTAAAGTAAAATCCCGTGGGTTGCTGCCCATACCCAGCCACTGCCAGTAATAACCCGGCACAGGCAATTACAATTCCCGAAATATATTTTTTCTTGAGGTGGGGGAGCATGGTTGTCTAAGATAGTCAATTGTCTCCATTTGATGAAGATAAAAGCTAAAAGCCTAAAGCTGAAAGTAAGAGGTGCACACCGGCCTTCAGCTTTCTGCTAGTACTTATTCCGCTCCCGATAGCTATCAGGATGCGCGAAACAAACAGACCCACACTCACACACTTTCAGCTTTCCACTTTACGCTTTTAGCTTCTCAATCTGCTCACCCGCTTCCTCCGCAGTATGCACCGGCAACTGGCAAGTCTTATTCCGGCATACATAAACAGTAGACTTACCGTTGGCGGTCTTGTCGGCCAGCAGGGGTAACGTGCTGCTCTCCTTTGTTCCAAAATATAGCGCGAACGGGTAGAAGTGCTGCTGTATATCTTTTCGAAGAGCCTGGTGCTCGTTGCCAACAATCGCTACTTCGGCCATGCCTTTTTTTATAGCGGTATATACGATGGCCCAATACGACATATAGTTCGGTTCGCCTTTTACCAGGTGACTGAATGAAGTAGTCATCGCGTTTGCACGTTCTTTCCAATCGTCACGATCGAGTGTAATACCGAGCTGCAACAAGTTATGCGCCATGATGGCGTTAGACGATGGTATAACATTATCAAAGATTTCTTTTTTGCGTGCGATGAGTCCTTCGGCATCATGCCCGGTATAAAAGAAATATCCTTCTGCCGGATCAAAGAATTTTTCAAGTGTAAACTCCAGCAACATAGCAGCCCGGTTGATCCAGTACTCGTTGAAGGTTACTTCATATAGTCTGCTATAGGCTTGTATCACATACGCATAGTCATCGAGGAAACCTTCTACTGTTGAGCGATGTCCTTTAAAGGAGCGGTATAGTTTGGTGCCTTCCATCAGTTCATTCTCGAGGAACTGCATGTTCTTTACCGCAGCATTCAGAAATTGTTTATCAGCAAATGCGCGGTAGGCATCGGTCAGTCCAACAATCATCATGGCGTTCCAGGCGGTAATGATCTTATCGTCAAGACCGGGCTTTATTCGTTTCTCGCGTTCGCGGAGGAGTATATCTTTACTTTGTTGGAGTATATTTTTCCATTGGGCAGCATCGACTTTTTCTTTGGCAAAGAACTCATCATCGGTTTTAAGCCGCGTAAGAATGTTGTTGCCATGTTCCCAATTGCCGTGGGGTGCTACGCTATAGTAAGAAGCTATGAGGGTTGCATTCTCTTTCAGTAATGTTTTGAGTTCATCACTGGTCCAGCAGTAATATTTACCCTCCACACCTTCGCTGTCGGCATCCAATGCAGAGTAAAATCCACCGGCAGCACTTGTCATTTCGCGTTGCAGCCAGGTAAATGTTTCGTATACGATGGTCTTGAATTCTTCATCGCCCGTAATGGAATATGCTTCGGAATAAAGACTCAGCAATTGTGCATTATCGTATAGCATCTTTTCAAAGTGCGGGGCAAACCATTCGCCATCTACGGAGTAGCGCGCAAAGCCTCCGCCTATCTGGTCATATATACCTCCCATACCTACTTTACGCAAAGTGAGAAGAACCTGCTCCAATGCTTTTTCATCGTGCGATATATAGTAATACCGCAGCAGCCATTGCCATACCGAAGGCATAATAAATTTAGGGGCGCGATCCATCCCTCCCCAATGCGTATCAAACCTTGCTGCGAGTTTTTGATATATACCTTCTATATCTTGAAGAAGATTGGTGTCGGTATAATTTTGGCGGAAGCGCTCAACGTCCGAGCGAAGTAAATGCACGCGGAGCTCTTCGGCTGTGCTCTCGATTTCTTTTCGGTTGCCAATGAAAGCGCGGTTGATATTGGTCAGTATCTGTACCCATGCAGCCGGAGAAAAGTATGTGCCACCAAAGAAAGGTTTTTGCCCGGGTGTAAGAAATACATTGAGGGGCCATCCGCCATTGACACCCATGGCCTGCACGGCATCCATATATATCTGGTCGATGTCGGGGCGCTCTTCGCGATCTACTTTTATACACACAAAGTGTTCGTTCATCACGCTCGCGATATCCTGATTCTCGAACGATTCACGTTCCATTACATGACACCAGTGGCATGATGAATAACCGATGCTTACAAGAATAGGTTTATCTTCCTTGTGCGCTTTCTCCAGCGCTTCCTTTCCCCATTCAAACCAGTCTACCGGGTTGTGCGCGTGTTGTAATAAATAGGGAGAAGTGGAATGGATCAGTCGGTTACTCATGAATTGAAAATTGTTATCGTTAAATAAAGTATATCGGTTACTATGCCAATAATCATACCCGGTATATACCGCCTCCTTTCTGTAAAGCGATTATGACGTTGCGTTCAGTTGTCGCTGTAATGCAGCTATCTCTTCATCAACATTTACCAGGGGTTTTAGTTCTTCCAGTCTTCGGAGAGTATCTTTTAAAAAATTCTGATGTGCCGATGAGGTCGGATGAAACGGTTTATGATGCAACGCCTGCTGAATGTTTCTCCAGCGTTCTATAAAATCTTTTAGCGGAGCATCGAAATATCGTGTGGCAAATTGTTCCCAGATATACTCTTCGGCTTGTTCGGTCGGGTGGAGCATATCACTTTTATAGAAGCGATAATCGCGCAGATCATCCAGTTGTATCTCGTATGCCGGAAAGTATACTACATCCAGGTAACTTTCCTGCAAAGTATGGCAGGCAACACGAAGTATACTTTTACTTACACTGTTCAGCTCCAGTGTATCTTTCAGATGTCGCACGGGGCTCACGGTTAAGATAATGCGTATAGCCGGGTTGAATGCCTTTATTTCATTATATATATCCTGAAAGGACTCAACAATCAGATCGTGCGATAAAAGTGTTTTCCGGAATTGAGCTGCGGGTTGTTTATGGCAGTTAGCTACTATCTCACCGGTATCCATTCGTTCATATACCCAGGCTGTACCATAGGTCAGCAGAATCCACTGTGCATCTTTTAAGAAGTGATGCGTTGCGCCAATGGTATTGGTAAGCCGGTGTTGTAAATCTGTTTTTTGCAGGGCCGATATCTCGGAGTGAAAATCGTAACTTAGAAAAACATCGTGATGGGTTAGAAATGTATGGTCGGCAACCGTTTCATTAAAAATGCTATAGCGAAGCGCGCGGTGCATCGATACAGGATTGTAAAGCACACCAAAAGGATTGGCCAGTGCCTGCATTTTGGAATATACCATACGTGAGCCGATGGCATCGGCAAAGCACGATCCGAGGGTAATGATCCGGTCGGAGAGGGAAATGGTGTGCGTTGACACACCTGCATTTAAAGTGGTTCTGAAAGGATTCATAAATTATGTTACCGCAAACACTTGAAAATTTCGCGTGTTTTAAAGTACTTTAGTGCATAATAGACTTTAATCATTCAATCAAAAATATGAACAACGACCTTATTGCCTCAGAAAAAATCCCTGTAAAAATCTTCGGTGGCTCAGGAGAAGCTTCCGAGTTTGTGGCTAAAGAGATTGCCGCATTGATTAAAAACCGCCAGTTGGAAGGAAAGCCTTGTGTTCTCGGACTGGCCACCGGCTCAACGCCTACGCGTGTATATGCGGAGCTGGTGCGGATGCACAAGCAGGAAGGTCTGAGTTTTAAACACGTTCACACCTTTAACCTGGATGAATACTACCCGATGCAGCCCGATACGCTGCAGAGCTATGTACGCTTTATGAATGAGCACTTGTTCAATCATATTGATATTCCAAAGAACCAGATACATATTCCGGATGGAACGTTGCCGAAAGAAAAGGTTGCTGATTTTTGTAAAGACTACGAGCGCAAGATTGATGAGCTTGGTGGTATAGATATACAGATACTCGGTATAGGCCGCACCGGTCACATCGGTTTCAACGAACCCGGTTCAACTGAAAAATCATTTACACGTCTCGTTACACTCGACCAGGTAACACGTATCGATGCTGCGAGCGATTTCTTTGGTGAAGAGAATGTGCCACGCAAAGCGATCACGATGGGCGTTGGCTCGATCCTGAAAGCGAAGCGCGTGATTATGATGGCGTGGGGGGAAGGTAAAGCAAAGGTGATCAAGAAAGCGGTGGAAGGACCAATCACCGATCAGATACCTTCTTCGTTCTTACAGAAGCACGACAATTGTTTAGTGGTATTGGATGATGCTGCTTCTTCTGAACTCGTGCGTATCAAAACACCATGGGTACTGGAGAGCATCGATTGGAATGAAACACGAATTCGTAAGGCCGTAGTATGGTTGTGCCAGACAGTCGGTAAGCCTGTATTGAAACTTACCAACCACGACTATATGGAACATGGTATGGGCGATATCATTACGGAGTTTGGTTCAGCGTACCAGGTAAATATAAAAGTGTTCAATTACCTGCAGCACACTATTACCGGTTGGCCGGGTGGTAAACCCAACGCAGATGATACGTATCGTCCGGAGCGCGCTAATCCATTTCCGAAACGTGTTATTATATTCTCGCCACACCCGGATGATGATGTGATCTCCATGGGTGGTACATTCATTCGCCTGGTAGATCAGGGACATGAAGTACACGTGGCGTACCAGACTTCCGGAAATATAGCGGTGTTTGATGATGACGCTATACGCTTCGCTGACTTCGTACGCGACTTCAACGATCAGTTCGGATTGAGTAAAGATGATGGCGAGAAGTTCTACAAGAAAGTAGTACAGTCGATCAAACAGAAAGGTCCGGGACAAAATGATACTCCGGAAGTATTAGCGATCAAAGGATTGATCCGCAGAGGAGAAGCAAAAGCAGGTGGCCGTTACGTTGGCATACCGGATGAGCAGATGCACTTCCTCAACATGCCGTTCTATGAAACCGGTGCTGTAAAGAAAAAACCGTTAGGAGAAGACGACATCAAGATCACAATGGATCTGATCGAGAAGATCAAGCCACATCAGATATATGCTGCGGGAGATTTATCCGATCCGCATGGTACACACCGCGTATGTCTGGCAGCAGTACTGGAAGCTGTAAACCGCCTGAAGAGTAAAGATTGGATGAAAGACTGCTGGGTATGGCTATACCGCGGTGCATGGCAGGAGTGGGATATAGACCAGATTGAAATGGCAGTGCCACTGAGTCCGGAAGAGCTGATGCGCAAGCGCAGAGCGGTATTCAAACACCAGTCACAAAAAGACAGCGCCATGTTCCCGGGCAGCGACAAACGCGAGTTCTGGATGCGTGCCGAAGATCGTAACCATGCTACAGCAGAAGCCTATAACAAATTAGGTCTCGCTGAGTACGAAGCGATGGAAGCATTTGTAAGACACAAGTTTTAAAATAGCTCTGAGCACCTGGCTGCCGGCTTCTGGGCGGGGCGTAGGGTGCGAGTGGCAGTAGTAAAGTTTTTTGCGCGGGCTGTGAGTATATATACTTGCAGCCCGCTTTTGTTTCCTGCGTTTCGATAGCTATCGGGAGCAGAGCATAAAGCACAAAGCTTAAGACAAGACATTTACTTTCTGCTTTATACTTTAAGCTTCAAGCTATTACTGCTGCATTTGCATTTCCTGGTGTCTTCTGAAAGAGTTTTTATAGTTGGAAGTAACTACCGGTGGGGCAGGTTTTATAATGCTTTCCAGTGTTATAGAGTCGCCATCCTCGTAGGCTACGGATACGGTTACATCCAATGTGTGATTGGAAGTGCCGCGATACGTTCCTTTTACCGGTGAGCAATCAGAGAAGTTTTTACCAACTGCTAGGCGCACGTGTGTTTCATTTACAACACAGTTGTTGGTAGGGTCAAGGCCGAGCCATCCGTAGAGTGGTATATAGGCTTCAACCCAGGCGTGGGTGGCACCTTCACCGCGCATGCCATTCTTCTTCGGACATATATACCCGCTTACATAGCGGGCCGGTATATTTAGTAGTCGGAGCATTACCAACAGTATATGGGCAAAATCCTGGCATACACCTGATTTTATTTTCCAAATCTCTTCGGGTGTTGTTTCTACAGTAGTGATGCCGGTTCTGTATTCAAATGTTTTATAAATATACTCGCTCAGATTTTTGGCAGCCTGCAGTGGCGATAATTTTTTTGAAAGCTCTTCATTTACCAGTGCTTGTATCTCCGGCAATGCATTGAAATTTTCCTGACGGGAGAAATCAACAAATTCAATTTGACTTTTCAATGCTTCCAATGCCAGCCATTGTTCATCAGCTGGTACATTGTCTTCGGGAAGCTTTCGTGTTTTGGTGAGCACCATCAGTTGAGAATCAATGATCAGCTCACGATGCGGATGTGCGTTGGTAAATGTACCTACCAGGTTGCCAAAGTAATCGGTATGAATATGGATCATCGGGTTCGATGTTACCTGTATGGTATGCTCCAGCACATCCTGAAAATTATCGCGGATAGGGTAGAGCATAAGTTGGTTGGCACTGTCGCGCACAGTGTCTTCATATATATACCGCGTGATATGTCTGATCTTGAATTTTGACATGATGATGGAGGGTTAGCTGTATGCGAAATAGTGTTGGTTCAAAGTATTGCCAATCTCATATATATCTGTGGTGATCCCGGTGAGATAATGATGCAGTCCGATTTTGGAGACGCTGTCAACATCAGAATACTGAAGCTTGCTGCGAAGTTTACCAATAAGGAAATCTACTTTATTATAGCCTTCCATGTTCTGATCATTCTTCAGTCGCCCGAAATACCGGTGAAGCTGGTTCACCGAGTAGAGTATAGATCGCGGAAAGTCTATATTAAACAAAACCTGGTCTACTATATTTCGTGCCTCAAAGCCGGAGCGATATCGTTTCAGGTACAGTGCATAACCAGATACCGACATCAGTAAATATTTCCAGTAGGTTGTGTCGGTTGTCTTATCCAGGTCGTAGGATAGATCGTTGAATTTTATATCCAGTATATCTGCCGACTGAATAGCGCGTTCCAGGTATTTACCAAGATTCATAAAGCAGATACCTTCTCCGCGAAACATGGTTATATCGGTAACGCCATAGTATAGCATGCACTGTTTTATCAGTGAGTCGAGCACCGTAACAGGATCATCGTATTGCAAAGATTTTTTCAATCGCTGATCACGAACAATGTGATAAAATTCATTGAGCGATTGCCAGAGCTCTTTGGTAATGTTGTCTTGCACCGACCGGGCATTTTCGCGCGCCTGTATAACAAGACTGGCTACCGAGTTCGGGTTGTCGCGACTTAACACCATATACTGAAGAACCTGTCGCCCGTTGCGTTCTATCTTGGTGATCTCCGGTTCTTCCAGTGAACTAAAGATTCGCAGCACAGGCCGCCAGGTAAATTCTTCCAGATTATCCTGCGATGAAAGATGATTGATCATCAGGGTACGCAACGTACTATCCGTACGCTCAATATACCGTGACATCCAATAAAGTGAATCCGCTACGCGACTAAGCATTTTCTTGTGTGTTGAGGTGTTGAAGTGTTGGTGTGTTTATGTGAGTAGTGTGTTGAGGTGCTAATGTGTTGAAGTGCTCAGGTGTTTTACTTCAACAACTGAGCACTTCAACACGCCAACACATCAATGTGAAAGCACCCAGGTATCTTTGCTGCCTCCGCCTTGAGATGAGTTTACTACGAGAGAGCCTTCTCGGAGGGCTACGCGGGTGAGGCCTCCGGGAACAATCTCTATTCCGTTGGGGCCGCAGAGCGCGAAGGGGCGAAGATCAATTCTGCGTGGTTGTACTTTACCATCTATATAGCAAGGTGCAGCCGACAGGCTTATCGTTGGTTGGGCGATAAAGTGCCTTGGGTCTTTTAATATTTCTTTTTTATAGTCATGAATCTCCTGGTCAGAAGCAGCATGACCCATCAGCATACCATAGCCTCCGGATTCATTGGTCTTTTTAATTACCATGCGGGAGATGTTGCTGAGTACATGTTCGCGCTCTTCCTGTTTACCCAGTTGATAGGTGGGTACATTCTTCAGGAGAGGTTCCTCATTCAGGTAATAGCGGATCATATCAGGTACATATACATATACCGCTTTATCGTCAGCCACACCGTTGCCAATGGAGTTTACGATTGCCACATTGCCTTTTCGATAAGCAGAGAGTAAACCGGAAACACCCAGCATACTGGTTGGATCAAATACCAGAGGATCAAGAAAATTATCATCCACTCTCCGGTAGATCACATCCACTTGCTGCAGGCCCGCAGTAGTCTTCATGTATACATGGTGATTCTCTACCACGAGGTCGCGACCTTCCACCAGTTCTACGCCCATGAGGCGCGCCAGCGTGGTGTGTTCAAAGTAAGCCGAGTTATATATACCGGGAGTGAGTAATACGATATTTGGTGATGCGATCTTGCGCGGAGAAAGCGCCATCAGATTTTTATAGAGAATGTTCGGGTAATGCGTTACCGGGCGAACATAGTTCTGCGGTATAAGATCGGGAAAGATACGTTTGGTGATCTCGCGGTTCTCGATCATATACGATACTCCTGATGGTGTGCGCAGGTTGTCTTCCAGCACATAGAATGTTCCGTCATGATCGCGGATCAGGTCTATACCGGCAATGTGTACATATATATCATAGGGTACATTTACACCCTGCATTTCGCGCAGGTAATGGGGGCAGGAGTACACCAGGTTGAAGGGGACAACGCCATCTTTCAGAATAAATTGCTCGTGGTATACATCGCGTAAGAAGAGGTTTAACGCACGCAGGCGTTGCTTGATGCCTCGCTCAATAAAATCCCACTCAGAAGAAGTAATGATGCGCGGAATGATATCGAAAGGAAAGATCTTCTCAATGCCTTCGCCACTGGAATATACCGTGAAAGTTATACCCTGGCTCATGAAGAGACGCTTGGCCAGTTCCTCTTTTTTGTTGAGCTCGTCAGCCGGTATATCTAACAGGAAGTTGGCTACATTCTGATAGTGCGGGCGGATAGAGGAGGAGCCTGCAAACATCTCGTCCCACACCGAAGTACTGTTATCATAATGCTGAAAAAGGGACGATGATGCCATAGGTTTTTGGTTCAGTTGAAACTAAAATACCAAGGCGTCCAGTAATTATTTACGGTAGTAAGGATAAATATTTACGCAAACGAATGTAGAAAAAGAGCAAAGTCAGCCTATAGCACAACCGAGGTATAATAAACAGATAAGAATATACTTCATATCCGGCTAAAAGAAAAAGGCCGCTTTCGGCGGCCTTTTTATACTTTCAATGCTATATCTGAGATTACTCAGCAACAACACTTACTTTCACTTCATGCTTCACTTCTTTGTGGAGGTCAAGCGTTACGGTGTAGTTACCAAGTTGCTTAGGAGCTTCTTTCAGAATTACTTTCTTACGGTCTACATCAAAGCCTTTTGCTTTCAGTGCATCGGCAATCTGAAGCGCTGTAACAGCACCAAAGATTTTACCAGACTCACCAGCTTTAGTTTTGATCTCAACTGTAAACTCGCCAATCTTAGCTGCAAGCGCTTCTGCATCCTGCTTTACTTTAGCCGCTTTGTGAGCAGCCTGGCGAACGTTCTCGTTTACAAGTCTTTTGTTAGAGTCGTTGGCGATCAGTGCAAAGCCGTTCGGAATCAGGTAGTTGTTACCGTATCCTGCTTTTACTTTCACAATATCATTTTTATAGCCAAGGCCCTGTACGTCCTGTTTCAAAATCACTTCCATGTTCGTGTTCTTTAAAGGTTCAACGATTACTTCAATGAATCACCTGCATACGGAAGGATCGCCACGTGGCGGGCACGCTTTACAGCTTGTGCTACTTTCTTCTGAAATTTCAGGCTGGTTCCTGTTAAACGGCGAGGAAGAATCTTGCCTTGCTCGTTGATAAATTTCAAGAGGAAGTCAGGATCTTTGTAATCGATATACTTGATACCGTTCTTTTTAAAGCGGCAGTACTTAGGCTTAACTTCTGCACGCTTGATAGGTTCGTTCATTAATGTCATCTTCCACGCTCCTCCTCAGCTTTTTTAGCAACAGGTTTTCTGTTCTCTTTGTTTTTAAATTCACCTTTGCGTCTGCGTTCGTTATAAACAATCGCATGCTTATCAAGTGCTGTGGTTAAGAAGCGCATGATAGATTCGTCTCGTCTGTACTCGGTTTCGAGTGTGTCGACAACAGGCCCTTCAGCCTTGAATTCGATGAGGTTGTAAAAGCCTGTAGACTTTTTGTTGATGGGATAAGCCATCTTCTTTAAGCCCCACTGCTCGATGTTTACGACATCAGCATTCGCTTTTTTCAAAACCTTCACGAACTTATCGACAGCATCCTTTGCCTGATCCTCAGACAAAACGGGATTTAGAATGAATACCGTCTCGTAATTTTTCATGATAATTTTAATTTTGAGCCTGCAAAGGTAGATAAAAAAGCAGAAAGCTCAAAGTCTAAAGTAAAAGCAATTGCCTCCACTAAACTTTGAGCTTTCTGCCTTATGCTTCAGGCTCCAGCCCTTATTTCACCACAAACTGGCCACTTCCCATCTTATACGTGTCGCAGTAGATCTCCAGCGTATAGGTGCCGGAGGTATAATCCGATCCCTTTTCGTACAGGTATGTCAGCTTTTGCTTGGTGTTATCGAACAGAATTTCCTGAGAAGCTGTATAAAACTCCTCCTTACCGTTATAGATAAAAGTGCCTGAACCGCGGGCTACATCAAAGATCACCTGACCATTTTCGTCTATGATCCGGATCATGATCTTCTTTCCTTCGATCGGAGCAACGTTGTTCTCAGCAATGTTAAATTCAATTTTCAGTTTACCTACCTGACGGTTTTTGAATGGTGATTCGCGTTCCTTGCCACGATCGTTCACGGCCAGGATCTTCACATTCTCCGCTTTCAGTTCAGAGGCTATAGCAACTTTAGTAGCGAGTTCTTCTTTCGACTGACTCAGTTGACTAATGGAATCTCCAAGCTGGTTCTTTTCCGACTTCAGGTTTCTGTTCTCGCTCAGCAGTTCCTTGTTAACACTCTTGAGCTTTTCTATCTCTTCATCTTTATTCTTCAGCAGCAATTCGTATCCTTCCACACGATCTTTCAGTGCTTTGATCTCTTTGCCCGTTGCGCGCTTCTGGCGCTTGAGCTCTGCTTCAACTTCTGTTTTTGCTTTTTGAAGATCCGACACATCACCTCCGAGTTTTTGTACTTCGGCAATTTTAGCATCAAGCTCCGACTTGATCTCCATCATGCGCTGAACAGTAGCGTCCAGCTCTTGTTGTGTGGAGGTCTTTTCATCAATCAGGCGTTGTTCTTCACGCGGATCGAGTACAAAAATCTTGATGCCCTGAACGATGATGATCACGGCCATTAAAGCAATGATGATGGTACTCTTGTGTGATTTTTTAGGAGCCGGTTGAACCGGTTGTGTGCTTGTCGTTTCGCTCATAGTGAATTTAATGGGTACGGCAAAAATAGGTTATCCAATCCGGTAATTCAACGATCAGTACTGTAATACAACGTGTTGTTTGTTCAGCGAAGGATCAAAGAACAGCAATCCGCACCGGTATAAATCAATGCTGCCATATACCAGCGGGTGATGCTGTATCTGCTTCCATGCTTTCTCCATCTCAGGGGAATAGTATATATCATCAAGCACCACTACACTATTGGCATGTAGTTTTTGCACGATCATGTTGAAATACTTTATCGTGGGCTCATAGCGATGATTGGCATCCAGAAAAGCAAAGTCAATGGAACTGGTGTTGCCCAGGAATGACTGCAACGTATTGTTGATATCACCCTCTATCAGTTTGATGTTAGCAGCCCCTGCATTCTGAAATGTAGCACGTGCGGTTTGTACAATAGAAGCTGCACCCTCAAATGAAATTACTTGACTATCTTTTTTGGTGGCTAAATATAGGGTATTGATACCAAGTGAAGTTCCTAACTCAATAACTGTACGGCACTTGAAATGCTCGATGATGCGTGCATACAGGCGCGAGTATTTGGCCGGTGTAAGACCGGTTCTGGCTATATCGCTGATCTTGCGTGTAGAAGTTTTTAATATAGCAGAGCCGGCACCCAGATCGTTAATCGTTAGAGCTGCATCATTGTGTAGATAAGCTTCCCGTTTGGCTTCGATAGGAGCGAAGCGAGCGTTGTCTTCATTATTGGTATGAAGCACATTCTTATAGAAGTCGAAGAAGAAAGGAGAGTGGAGCGAATGTTCTGAAACCTGATCGAGCCAGTGAGTAAGATAGGTCTTTAGCTGAAAGAAGGTTGGCATGGTGGTATTGAGCGGTGCCAGCGAATAAACTTATCCGCAGGGACTTTGATCAATTCGGGGATTAAGATGGTGCTTGAATTTTTTAGAGAAGTATATTAGTTCAGACGCAACGGTGCAATCATGGTAAACTCCGGAATATTTACCTCTACCTTCAGGCCATCTACAATGCGTTCCATCAGATAGGTACCTACCATTTTACCAATACCAGACTTCAGGTTACATCCGGAAACATATTGATGCGCCTGCCCTGGTTCCAGAACAGGTTGCTGCCCTACAACGCCTTCGCCTTCCACTTCGCGCGGACTAAAGCCTGCATCATGTATATACCAATGTCTGCGAAGCAATTGAATGGTATACTCGCTTTGGTTCTCGATGGTGATACGATACGTAAAAACGTAATGGTACTGACTGGGACTGGAATATGCGGGTTGATATTCCGTCTCAACGCTTACTTTGATTCCTTTGGTGATCTCCGTTACCATGCGCTTCAAAAATATCAATTTTTTGGAATTACCAAGTGCTTCCGGTGAATAGTGATTCAAAATACTGAAAATCAATGAAATTAAATCGTGTTTTTGCCATGAAATTGGAGGATTCGTTTCTGGCTTTTAGTTTTAAGCATGGATGTTAAAATTGCTCCCTCTTGGAAAAAGAGGTTGGAGGGTGAATTTGAGAAGTCGTATTTCACCCAGTTGATTGAATTTGTGAAAAATGAGTACAAAACGCAGACTGTATACCCGCCCGGGAAAGAAATATTTAAAGCGTTTGATGCCTGTGATTTTAATGATGTAAAAGTCGTGATCATTGGTCAGGACCCCTACCATGGAGCTGGCCAGGCCAATGGATTATGCTTCTCGGTGCATGACGGTGTGCGTATGCCCCCCTCGTTGGTAAACATCTTCAAGGAAATTCAGAACGATATACGGAAACCCATTCCAAAATCCGGTGATCTTACGCGATGGGCAGAGCAAGGTGTATTGTTGCTTAACGCTACGCTAACGGTACGAAGCTCTTCACCAGGCTCGCATCAGAATAAAGGATGGGAAGCCTTTACCGATGCCGTTATCAAAACTATATCTGACGAAAAAGAACATGTTGTTTTTCTTTTGTGGGGCTCGTATGCACAGAAGAAAGGAGAGGTGATCGATCGAAAGAAGCATCACGTGCTGATGTCGGCACACCCTTCGCCATTCTCGGCAGATCGCGGCTTCTTCGGTAACAAGCATTTCAGTAAAACAAACGAGTATCTCCGTAGTCATGGATTGAAGGAGATTGATTGGTGAGGGAAATTTCTGATTGGAAGATTAGAAATTGGAAGATTGAAAAATTACAAATGCCTATAAATCAGAAGAAGATTAGAGGATTGAAATTATAGCTGTACACTATAATCTTCAATCTTCTAATCTTCCAATTTTATAATTTGAATTCTACTTGATCAACTTGAAGAATCTGTTCCAGCGGATCTTGTGAACGAAGCTGGCATTGCGGTCTATCGAGAGCCAGATGAAGAATGCTTTCCCTACGATGTGATCTTCAGGAACAAAACCCCAATAACGGGAGTCGAGCGAATTGTGTCGGTTGTCTCCCATCATGAAGTAATAGTTCTGTTTGAAAGTATACTCTTTTACTTCAGTACCATCGATATATAGTTTACCATTCTCGATCTTTACATCCTTATTGTGATCGTATAGCTGAATGGTTTTACCATAAGTAGCCAGTGTAAGTGTATCGATCTTGATCGTCATACCTTCCTTCGGTATTACCAGCGGACCATAGAAATCGCCATTCCACGGAAATACTTTATAGTTCGGGAAGATGTTCGACTCTACTACATCCTTTGTACGGGTAGCATAAGTGCCCATATCTTCCTGTACTTTGATTGATACATCTTTGATGAAGGGCAACTTTTTAAATTCATCGGCAATAGCAGGCGTGATAAACATCTGGTACTCCACGCTGTTGTTATCGCGACTGATCACTTTGTAGTCGCTGATCTTATACTTCTCAATGAAGCGTTCGTTGATCTGCTGTGTTGATTTAATGACATAGCTATACTGCATCTGAGGCGGATTTGCCAGAGGCTTGCCGTTGATAAATACCTGCCGGTCTTTTACTTGTAACGTATCTCCGGATACAGCAACACATCGCTTGATATAGTTTGTTTTGAGATCTACAGGGTAATCGATACCCTCGTTCAATTCTTTAGGCGGCACGTTGAAGACGACAACATCTTCGCGCTTTATTTTACTGATGCCCGGCAATCTGTATTGTGGCAGCTTGATCCACTCCAGGTAGGAGGGAATGTTGGTGAACCATATCTTCTGGTGTGTAAGCGGTATCTGCAGAGGCGTTGTAGTAGTACGCGTTCCGTAATGAAACTTGCTCACGAAAAGAAAGTCACCTACCAGCAAAGAGTTTTCCATGGAAGGAGTAGGGATGGTATAGGCTTCCATGATAAGCCAGCGGATCAGCGTGGCAGCTACAACAGCGAAGAGTACGGCATCCCACCACTCACGCGCTTTTGATTTTGGTTTTTCTTCTTTTTCCTTTGATTTCTTCCAAAACTGCCAATTCATAGTTGTATAACTGGATTTAAAGCCTGCAAATAAAGGGAAAATAATTGATTCAGGATTAGTCGCTGGAAAAGGCTTAGAATTTCAGATAATCGTCCATGCCAAGCACACCTTTTTTATCCTTCAGCCATTCGGCTACCATTACGGCACCCTTGGCAAAGCCTTCGCGCGAATGGGCAATGTGTTTGATCTCGATGTCATCGATCATCGAAGAATATTTCACAACATGTGTTCCGGGTATCTGATCGATGCGGAATGATTGAATGAACAGATCATCCTTTTTGCCGGTGTCTTCATTCACCCAGCTCTTCTTTTCTTTTACATATTTCAATACACCTTCAGCCAAGGTAATGGCAGTACCGCTTGGAGCATCCTTTTTTTCGGAGTGATGGATTTCATCCATCGATACATCATACTCTGAAAAATTACCCGCGAGTCTTGCGAGGTACTCATTTACCTTGAAGAATATATTTACTCCCAGGCTATAATTAGAGGCATAGAAGAACGCCCCGTTTTTCTCCTGACAAAGTTTTTCTATCTCAGGTTTCTGTTTCAGCCAGCCGGTAGTGCCACACACCACCGGTATATTTTTGAGGATACATTTCTTTACATTTTCAAAAGCAGCATCGGGGTGAGAAAATTCAATAGCAACATCGCCCTGAGCTGTTTCAAATTCATGTTGATTATTCATGTCAATACGGGCAGAGATCGTATGTCCGCGCTCTTGCGCAACACGTTCTATAATTTTGCCCATTTTGCCATAGCCTAGAAGAATGATATTCATACAGTATGAGTTGTCCGTAAAAATGCATTTTGTCTGCGAATTTCAAAGACACTTACCCTATAAATTGAAAACTTCTTAGCCAGGCTGATCAGCGATTGAAAACTTTTAGTTGAAAGTGAGAACACGAAAAGATGATGCGTAAATCAGAAACGCACGATCAGCGAGAAGCCTGTTTGCTTGCCCAACATAGAGTTTTGATCCATCATGGGTTCTATACTTACGCGTAACTGTGGATTGAGATCAAATTCTTTCAGGTGAGCATCCACGTGCGCATCAACCATCTGGAGTATATACATAGCGCCCATCATAATGATCCAGAAGTCGCGGCTGCGCTTGGAGCGATCAACTGCCACGCGATAACTCTTCGTGGTGAAGTTATCACCGGGTCGCCTGTCGGTATCATTTTCGTATCCGTTCTCCAGGTTATAAAACAAGTCTGCTTTATACTGTCGGTATAGATTGTTATAAAAGTTGATAGCCATACCGATACCAACAAAACCGCCATATACCAGCGGCAGCTTCCAATACTTCTTGTTATAAATCTGGCCGAGACCCGGTACAATGGCGGCATATAGCAATGCTTTACGGGGATTATACCGGGTGGCGTACGATTTCAGCAGTACAGTATCCTGGCTCTCAACGATGAGGCTATCGCTTTCTGTAACTACTTTATTGTTATCCTGTGCATGCAGCGATGCTGCAAACAACAAAGTTACTATGCTGAGTACAATCAGATTCTTCATGAATGTTGCCGGTTAGGCAAAGCGGCTACAAGTTACCGAAACATCGGAACAAGACAAGAGAGCCCGTGCTCATTCGTGTACCTGAACAATTCTGTTGCAGACTGACTTATTCGGTTCTCACTCTGAGGATGTCGAGTAACCGGTTAAGATCTTCTACAGAAAGGAATGGTATCTTGATTTCACCTTTTTTGCCATCGCTCTTCACAACAACACGAGTGCCAAAGTGTGATGACAGCTTGGATTGAAGCTGAGAAATTTCTCTGGATGCCGGATTGCTTGCTGTAGCTGCCGTATCTTCTTTTTGCTTAGTGGCAGACTTCTCTGATACTTCGCGTACGAGTTCTTCTACTTTACGAACAGAGAGATCTTCATCAACAGTCTTCTTGAAAATATAGAGTTGCTCTTCCGGATTCTCTACACTGATGATGGCACGTGCCTGACCCATCGAGAGTTTATTATCGCGCACAGCGATCTGTATATCAGGCGGAAGTTTCAGCAGGCGCAGATAGTTGGTAACGGTCGTTCTGTTTTTACCAACACGCTCTCCTAATTCTTCCTGCTTCAGGCTACATTCGGATATAAGACGCTGATAGCTCAGGGCAATTTCTATCGCATTCAGGTTTTCACGCTGAATGTTTTCGATCAATGCCATCTCCAGCATCTGCTGATCATCGGCAGAGCGGATATAGGCCGGTATAGCTTTTAATCCTGCAAGCTTGGAAGCCTGAAAACGTCTTTCCCCCGATATAAGCTGATACTGATGATCCGCCAGTCGTCTTATCGTGATGGGCTGTATAATGCCATGCACGGTAATAGATTCAGCCAGTTCGAGCAATGCTTCCTGATCGAAATGTGTTCGAGGCTGAAACGGATTAACTTCAATTTCTTCAACGGGTATTTCTGTTATACCACTGGTAGGTATAACCGGTGGTGCTATAGCAACATCAGCAGCAGTTGTTGATAAGCCTACAGGAATATCAACTTCAAGTTTTTCATCCGCAGGACTGTCGCTCAACAAAGCGCTCAATCCGCGTCCAAGGGCTTTCTTTTTTGTACTCATTTCGACAATCCGTTTTTATCCAACACTTCGTGCGCCAGGTTCAGATAGCTTATTGCTCCTTTACTTTCGGCATCATGTACAATAGCCGGCAAACCGAATGAAGGAGATTCACTCAACTTCACATTACGAGGAATGATCGTGTTGAATGTCATCTTCAGGAAGTGCGTACGCACTTCTTCTACCACCTGGTTGCCAAGACTGGTACGTGAATCATATAACGTCAGCAGAATGCCTTCTATTTCAAGCTTGGGGTTCAAACGTGTTTGAATGATCTTGATCGTGTTCAATAATTTACCAAGACCTTCCAACGCGAAGTACTCGCACTGTACGGGTATAATTACCGAATCGGCAGCCGTCAATGCATTGATGGTGATAAGACCAAGTGAAGGCGAGCAGTCGATAATGATGAAATCATATTCATCACGCACGATGCCTAACGCATCTCTCATTTTTTCTTCACGGCGTTCAATACTTACCATCTCCACTTCAGCACCAACAAGGTCGATGTGAGAGGGAAGTACATCCAGGAATTTAAGATCGTTTTTAACTATAGCATCTTTGGGATTAACACCGTCTACCATACACTCATATATACCTTGAGTGATGTCTTTTGGATTAAGTCCTAAACCTGATGTAGAGTTTGCCTGCGGATCGGCATCCACCAATAGCGTTCTTTTTTCTAATACTGCTAAACTAGCTGCAAGATTGATCGCTGAAGTTGTTTTACCGACACCACCTTTTTGATTAGCAATCGCAATGATTTTTCCCATCTAAGAATGACGTTTAAAAAATAAAAACCCGCCCGGTGTTTAACCAGGCGGGCACAAATATATAGGAAAACTTATCTGAGCGTGGAACATCGTGGAACGGTTTATCCACAATCGTTGCACAATCCGTTAACAGTTTTCAACTCGCTGTTAATAGTTATTCGTGAATAGTGAAACGTTAAATGATTGCTTCTAAATTACTTAACGCTATAATTACTAGCTTTTACGTTTCTTCTTGTCTTCATCAGCTCTTTTTCGCGCTTCTTCACTTGCCTTCATCGCTTCTTCCAGTTTCGTCATGAACTTGGATTTCTTACCGCCACCGGCTGCATTCTTTTTCTTGTTGTCTTCCATGATCGCGCGAATCTTGCCTTCATCTACAAAGCGTTTGATCACCGCCTGCTGTGCAAAAGTTACCAGGTTAGAGATGAAGTAATAGAATGTAAGACCTGATGAGAATGAGTTCAGGAAGAAGAAGAAAACAACGGGCATGATATACGACATTGACTTCATCGGACCTTGTACGGATGAAAGCTGGTTGTTCTGCCAGGTATATATCAAGGTAGATATAGTCATGATCAATGTAAACAAACTGATGTGACTACCTATACCAAATGGAATAGTAAACGGTAATTGTACCAGCGAGTCGTACGTTGAAAGATCTTCTGCCCACAGGAATGGTTGCTGACGGAGCTCTATACTTGCCGGGAACAGATAGAACATAGCAAAGAGTATAGGCATCTGCAGTAAAACCGGAACGCAACCACTGATAGGATTTACACCTACCTGCTGGTATAGCTTCATTTGCTCCTGTTGCACTTTCGTCATGTCTTCACCAACACGAGCCTTGATCTCATCCAACTCGGGCTTTAATACTTTCATCTTCGCCATGCTCAGGTATGAGCGATAGGAGAGAGGGAATAATACAAGCTTCAGCAAGATCACCAGGATGATGATGATGATACCATAGTTGGTGATGTGTTGTGTAAGGAAGTGGAACACCGGGAAGATCACAAACTTGTTGATCCAGTATACCGGGCGCCATCCGAGGTTTACGTTTTCTTTAAAGCGTTCTGCTACACCGCCAATAACCTGGTAGTCGTTCGGACCAAAGTAAAATTTGAAGTCAGCTTTTCCATCGGCCAGTGACTTTTTAGGAATGAGCAATTTTACATTGGCATTCTTTACAACAGATGAGTCGATAGTATTTGTAGTGGTTTGTATTTCGCCACCGGCAAAATTGTTCTTCGATACGATAGATGCCAGGAAGAATTTCTGTTTGATAGCGATCCACTTCAATGGCGCAGCAAATGCTTCAGCCTGCGTACTGGTTGATTTTGCTGCCAGCTCACTGAAACCATCAGCATCTGAATAATATGTGATGGTAGTATTGTTACGAGTATCAGTCAGATCTTTTTCCAAAGGCTGAACCTGGTAGTTCCATTGAAAGCTAAGGTTATCGCCTGTGAGTTGTTTATCGAATCCTTTTGTAGTTACGGCATAACCGATCTCGTATCCGAGTTGTGGAATTTTGTAGGTATGAGTAATGGAAGAGCCATCGCTCAACGCGGCTGTAAAAGTTACTTCAGTTGTATCGCCAACCTTCTTCTGTTCTGCCTGATAGAACAAAGTATATAGATCAATTTCTCTTCCCTGATATTGTGCTAAAAGTTTTTGCTCACTGAACTCTGGAGATACGAGCTTTAGCGGACTGTTTCCTTTCAGTTCATATTTCTGATGATACGATTGATACTTCTTCAGCTCCAGTTCTTTTATAGCACCGCCTCTGTTACTGAAAGTTATTTTCAGGTCGGCAGTTTCAATAACAGTGGCCGCCTCAGCACCAGTCATCACAGCAGATACATCGCCATAGGCAGCTTGCAGGGCGCTGTCGCTGGGTGCAGGAGGTATAGCAGCCTGAAGAGAATCTTTCTTTTCAGGAGAGACTTTATGCACAGTGGTAGTGTTCGGAGCAGCGGGCTGTGGTGAGAACCAATAAAAATATCCGATCAGTAAAACTGCAATTAGAGTAAGGCCAATAGCCGAGTTCCTATCCATTGTATTCTATATCTAGATCTAATTATTTATTTACGGATTTCTTATGCTCCAGCGAAGCCTCTATAAACTTGACAAATAAAGGATGCGGATTAAGCACAGTGCTTTTCAGTTCTGGGTGATATTGTACACCAACAAACCACGGATGATCTTTCAGTTCTACAATTTCAACCAGATTAGAATCCGGATTTACTCCGACAGCCTTCAGACCGGCTTCTTCAATCTGCTCCAGGTATTTATTGTTGAACTCGTAACGATGGCGGTGACGCTCTTCTATAACGGACTCGCCATACGCAGCATACGCTTTGCTTCCCTTTTTCAGTTTGCAGGTATACGCTCCAAGACGCATTGTGCCGCCTTTTATTGTGATCTTCTTCTGTTCCTCCATCATGTCGATCACCGGGTTCTTTGTTTTAGGATTCAACTCCGTTGAACTGGCTTCCAGTCCTAACACGTTGCGAGAGAACTCCACAACAGAACACTGCATACCCAGACATATACCGAAGAATGGAATTTTATTCTCGCGCACATATTTAATGGCTTCGATCTTTCCTTCCAGTCCGCGCTCACCAAATCCGGGAGCTACCAGTATACCATCCAGTCCGCGCAGAACAGACTCAACAGAGTCTTTCGTAATATCTTCGGATGAAATCCACTTCACTTTTACTTTACAGTCATTCCGAGTACCGGCATGAACAAAAGCTTCTGCTATGGATTTATAGGCATCTGGTAAAGAAACATACTTTCCTACCAGCCCTACCTGTACTTCATTCACTGGGTTCTTTAATTTACCAAGGAATGATTTCCATTGTTCGAGGTTTGGTTCTTCTTTCGATTGTACTTTTAACTTCGCGAGCACGCGTTCATCCAGTTTCTCTTTGCGCATCAGCAACGGTACATCGTAGATCGATTCAGCATCCATGGCTTCGATCACCGAATTGATGTGTACGTTACAGAATAGTGCCAGTTTTTTCCGGATTTCCATCGGCAACGACATCTCTGTACGACACACGAGTATATCTGGCTGGATACCCGCTTCCAGCAATTCTTTTACAGAGTGCTGTGTCGGTTTTGTTTTTAACTCTTTCGCAGCATTCAAATAAGGGATGAGCGTCAGGTGTATAACAATAGAGTTGTTTGGAGGAAGATCGTATTTTACCTGGCGAACTGCTTCGATAAATGGCAGCGACTCGATATCACCAACGCATCCTCCAATCTCCGTAATGATAAAATCGTATTCACCGCTTTCTCCCAGCAGAAAAATATTACGTTTGATCTCATCTGTAATATGAGGAATAACCTGAACCGTTTTTCCCAGGTATTCGCCTTTGCGCTCCTTGGTAATAACGTTGTTATAAATTCTACCGGTGGTAATATTATTTGCCTGCGATGTACGTACGTTAAGAAAACGCTCGTAGTGCCCCAGGTCAAGATCGGTCTCTGCGCCATCGTCCGTTACATAACACTCACCGTGTTCGTAGGGATTCAGCGTTCCCGGGTCTATATTAATGTAGGGATCAAATTTCTGGATTGTGACCTTAAAACCCCGAGCCTGAAGCAGTTGCGCAAGCGAAGCAGCAATGATTCCCTTTCCCAGCGATGACGTAACGCCCCCGGTTACAAAGATGTATTTAGCAGTAGATGACATAGATTAGTGAAGCAGCCTGAGTAAACCGGGTGCAAAGGTAGATTTTTCGGGTAAATATTGAAGCCTAATATTTTAAAGTTCCTGTATTGATTTTCAGGAAGAGGTGATGTTCACAAACCTATAGGACTTCGGTCGTTGCCAACGCATTCATTTGTTCTCTTTTGCTGTTGTGATATAGAGAATATCTGCCATCAATCTGTAGTTTTAACCGTTAATCCGGAATCCATACATCGCGTTTTTGGGTGAGTGGATTTGTATGCAGACATTTGATCTGTATTTTTTTCAATATTTTTACATAAATTTGGTTTTAATGAGGGATTTTCAGTTTTGGCTGTATGTAATCATCGGGGCAATTTACCTGCTGGGAAGATTGCGTAAGAAACCCGAACAGCAGCAAGATATACCCTCGGGCAATCCGGAGAAGCCGGCTCGCCAGTTTGAGCTACCAACAGCAAAGCCAGCGCCTGCAAGAGAAGCTAAGCCCTTGACCTTTGAGGAGTTGCTAAAGGAAATTACCGAAAGCAAAACTTCGAGTCAGGAAAAGCCCATACAGGAATACGTTGATTATGATGATGTATTGGAGGAAGAGGAGAAAGACCTGGAAGACGTAGAGTATAGCTATCGTAAGCAAGACAATATCTACGAAGTTTACGATGAAGCTAAGCGACAGGCATTCAATCGACCTTCGTTAGAGGAGACGATGAAAATTGAAGACACGGTTGTGAAGTATGAGAAGTTTAAGATGTTTGAACAGCAGCAAAGCCGTGACCTTGTGCAGCAGTACCTTGCCGACTTTAAAGATCCGGATGGATTAAAGAAGGCAGTCGTTATGAGTGAGATTCTGCAACGGAAATTTTGATTTTTTTGAAAAAATAGTACATAGGGAGTAAGTAATTGATTTTTTAAACTGTAGCTATTTTTTGAACTGGGTATATGTAACCAGCATCTTTATATCGATAAGGAGGGTTACAATAATTTTTTGAGTAATATTTAGAATATAGATTTATCCAACTCACTCTAACAAAAATGAGAATTTCAGTATTCTTCATTGTCCTGCTTTCAATGGGTATATCCGTTGCTGGTCAGGCACAATCATCCTGTAAATCTTCAGTTAAAGCATCTTCTGCTCGCAATGGAATTAAAGTAACTGTATCAGGTTCAGGTCAATTTTCAGGGAAGCTTATTGAATACGAAGGCACTCGTGAGATTGTAGTGAAGGAATTTACGGGCGCTAATAATCTAAGTTTCGTTTTTGAAAATATAAAGGCAAACAGGAGTTATAGAGCACAAGTAACTTTCCTCGATGAGCAAAGCTTTATATGCAGGAATAAGACTTCCGAGTTCATTGATATAGATTCAAAAGGAGGGAAATAGCATGAAGAAAACTCTTTACAAGTATTTTTTGCTCTTAGCACTCCCGCTTATTTTTTCCAATTCAGCTTTAAGCCAATGCTTAACCTTGTCTCCTGTCTCAGTAGTAGATGTAAAATGTAATGGAGGAGATGATGGTGAGGTTACAATTTCTGTATTAACAGGAGTGGCTCTGTTCAGTTATGAGCTCCAATACATAGATGCAGGAGGCCCAACGGCACTTGGTGCTGTTAACGGAACAACATCAACGACAATCACTTTTAAAAAGGGAAATGGCACGCTGGATCCTGTTGCTGAAGCTAATTTCGGTATGCCGGCAAATAGCGGATCATCATTTTATCGAATAGTTGTCAGAGCGAGTGGTACGGGGAACTTCGTGTGCGAACGAAAACAAACTGATTTTACCATTGGAGAGCCATCAAATCCGCTTCAGATTACCGTTAACTCAATCAGCCCGGACTGTAATCCGTCTGTTGGATTAGGTGAAGGAGACGTTGATATAACTACTTCCGGAGGAACTGCTCCTTATACTTTCTTATGGTCAGATGGAGCTACCTCTGAAGACCGTACAAATATAGATGCAGGCACTTATACATTAACGGTTACAGATGCCAATGGCTGTAAGACAACACAATCAGTAACAATTCCAGTAGTAACCCAGGCAAATGCCGGTGCCGATCAAAATGTCTGTGCCGATAATACGACACTTGCCGGTAATGCTGCCGGCTCCGGAGAGATCGGTACATGGACCGTTATATCAGGAACAGGTACGTTTACAAATGCTAATTCTCCGACTACAACAGTCGGAAATTTGTCGTTTGGAGCCAACGTATTTCGCTGGACGATAACGGATTCCGGACTTACCTGTGCCGGAACAACTTCGGACGTAACGATTACGCGAAGTACACCCGCTTCAGTTGATGCCGGAGCACCTCAAACGATCTGTACCGGAGGATCAGTGACCTTGGCTGGTACTATTGGAGGCACAGCAACCAGTGCTACGTGGAGTGGTGGTGGTGGAACATTCTCACCCAACAATGCTACTTTAAATGCTGTATATACTCCGACTGCTGCTGAAGCGACAGCGGGAAGTGTTACATTAACATTGACTACCAACGATCCGCTGGGACCTTGCCCGGCAGTAAGTGATGTAGTAACCATTACAATCAACCCTACGGCTACTGTGGATGCAGGCCCGGCACAGACTATATGTGCAGGAAGCACTGCTACTCTTGCCGGTACATTTGGCGGATCGGCAACCGGTGTATCATGGAGTACTTCGGGTGATGGTACATTCAATAATATAACAAATCCAAATGCTATATATACCCCGGGGGTAAATGATATAGCTGCTGGAACAGTTACGCTAACCTTAACAACTGATGATCCTGCGGGACCATGCTTGCCTTCGTCTGATAATGTAGTGATTACGATCAGTCCGGCAGCAACGGTAGATGCTGGTCCTGCCCAAACAATTTGCGGAAGCAGTACAGCTACATTGGCTGGTACTATTGGTGGCTCAGCTACCAGTGCTACATGGAGTGGCGGTACAGGTACATTCTCACCGAACAATACAACATTAAACGCAACATATACACCGAGTGCAGCCGAGATAACAGCAGGTACAGTAACATTAACACTTACAACCAATGACCCTGCAGGTCCTTGTCCTGCAGCATCCGATAATGTTACGATTACATTAGATCCGGTAGCCACGGTAGATGCCGGTGCTGCTCAAACTATATGTGCCGGTAGCACAATAACTTTAGCTGGTACTATAGGAGGAGCTGCTACCAGTGCTACATGGAGTGGCGGTACAGGAACATTTGCTCCGAACAATACTACACTGAACGCAGTCTATACTCCAAGTGCTGCAGAAGTTACAGCCGGTACAGTAACCCTGACGCTCACAACCAACGATCCTGCCGGATTGTGTTCTGCAGCAACGGATAACGTTACCTTTACGATCAATCCAGCAGCTACGGTAGATGCAGGCCCTGCTCAAACTATTTGTAGCAGCAGCGCCGTTACACTTGCTGGTACTATAGGTGGTTCGGCAACGAGCGCTACCTGGAGTGGCGGTACAGGAACATTTGCTCCTAATAATACTACACTGAATGCGGTGTATACACCGAGCGCAGCCGAGATAACAGCCGGTACAGTTACACTGACACTTACTACGAATGATCCGGCTGGCGCATGTACTGCCGCATCCGACAATGTTACCATCACAATCAATCAAGCGGCTATCGTTGATGCCGGTGCAGCACAAACTATATGTGCCAGTAGCACAGTAACTTTAGCGGGTACCATAGGAGGTTCAGCTACGAGCGCTACCTGGAGCGGAGGAACCGGAACGTTCGCTCCTAATAATACTACGCTAAATGCAGTTTATACACCAAGCGCAGCCGAAGTTACAGCCGGTACAGTAACATTAACGTTGACTACGAATGATCCTGCAGGAATTTGTCCGGCAGCAACGGATAATGTAACGATCACAATTAGTCCTGCAGCAACAGTTGACGCAGGCCCTGCTCAAACCATTTGTAGCAGTAGCACCGTTACACTTGCTGGTACTATAGGTGGCTCAGCTACGAGCGCTACCTGGAGTGGCGGTACAGGAACATTTGCTCCTAATAATACTACACTGAATGCGGTGTATACACCGAGTGCAGCCGAGATAACCGCGGGTACAGTTACGCTTACGCTTACTACGAACGATCCTGCAGGTCCATGTACTGCGGCCACCGATAATGTTACAATCACGATCAATCAGGCGGCTATTGTTGATGCCGGCCCGGCACAGACTATATGTGCTGGTAGCACAGTAACATTAGCAGGTACCATAGGAGGTTCTGCTACGAGCGCTACGTGGAGTGGAGGAACCGGAACGTTCGCTCCTAATAATACTACACTTGGAGCAGTCTATACGCCAAGCGCAGCCGAAGTTACGGCCGGTACAGTAACATTAACATTGACTACGAATGATCCTGCAGGAATTTGTCCTGCAGCGACAGATAACGTTACGATCACGATTAGTCCAGCAGCGACAGTTGATGCCGGTCCTGCTCAAACAATCTGTAGCACCAGTACTATTACGCTTGCTGGTACTATAGGCGGTTCAGCTACGAGTGCAACCTGGAGTGGTGGTACAGGAACATTTGCTCCTAATAATACTACACTGAATGCAATCTATACTCCGAGTGCAGCCGAGATCACAGCAGGTACAGTAACATTGACACTTACTACGAATGATCCTGCCGGTGCTTGTACAGCAGCCAGTGATAATGTAACCATTACAATCAATCAGGCAGCCACAGTAAATGCAGGTACAGATCAAACTATATGTGCTGGTAACACAGTAACATTGGCCGGTACTATAGGAGGTTCGGCTACGAGCGCTACCTGGAGTGGAGGTACAGGAACATTTGCTCCTAATAATACAACATTAAATGCAGTATATACTCCAAGCGCAGCGGAGATAACGGCCGGTACAGTTACGCTTACACTTACAACGAACGATCCGGCAGGTATATGTACGGCGGCTACAGATAATGTAACAATTACCATTAACGCTGCGGCTACTGTAAATGCCGGTCCTGATCAAACGATTTGTGCTGGTAACACAGTAACATTGGCGGGTACCATAGGAGGCTCAGCTACCAGTGGAACGTGGAGTGGCGGAACAGGAACATTTGCTCCTAATAATACTACGCTAAATGCAGTTTATACACCAAGTGCCGCTGAAGTTACAGCCGGTACAGTAACCCTTACTCTTACAACGACTGGGCCATGCGCAGCAGCAACGGATAATGTTGTCATTACAATCAGCCCTGTCGCAACTGTAAACGCAGGTCCGGATCAAACAATCTGTGCAGGAAATACAGTGACTCTAGCAGGAACGGTAGGAGGTTCAGCTACAGGTGGAACCTGGAGTGGCGGCACAGGCACATTCGCTCCTAATAATACTACACTAAATGCGGTCTATACACCAAGTGCCGCTGAAGTTACAGCAGGTACAGTAACCCTTACACTCACAACGACTGGACCATGCGCAGCCGTAACCGATAACGTAACCATTACGATCAATCCGGCAGCAACCGTAAATGCCGGACCAGATCAAACGATTTGTGGCGGTAATACAGTAACACTAGCCGGTACAATCGGAGGTTCAGCTACAGGTGGAACCTGGAGTGGAGGCACAGGCACATTCGCTCCTAATAATACTACACTAAATGCAGTCTATACACCAAGTGCTGCTGAAGTTACAGCAGGTACAGTAACCCTTACACTCACAACGACTGGGCCATGCGCAGCCGTAACCGATAATATAAACATTACAATCAATCCTGCAGCAACTGTAAACGCTGGCCCGGATCAAACGATCTGCGGAGGAAGTACAGTGACATTGGCAGGTACAGTCGGAGGATCAGCTACAGGCGGAACGTGGAGTGGCGGTTCAGGAACATTTACTCCTAATAACACAACATTAAATGCAGTATACACACCAAGCGCTGCTGAAGTATTAGCAGGAACTGTAACCCTCACACTTACAACGTCTGGGCCATGCGCAACACTTACTGATAATGTGACGATCACGATTAACCCGGTTGCTACTGTGAATGCTGGCCCGGATCAAACAATCTGTGCTGGAAGTACAGTAACATTGGCGGGTAGTGTAGGAGGTGCTGCTACCACAGGAACGTGGAGTGGTGGCACGGGCACATTTGCTCCTAATAATACAACACTGAATGCAGTTTATACACCAAGTGTGGCCGAAGTTACAGCCGGTACAGTAACACTTACATTAACAACGAATGATCCTGCAGGCCCATGCGGAGTTGTAACAGATAATGTAACAATCACCATTAATCCTTCTGCTACAGCGAATGCCGGTCCGGATCAAGCGATCTGTGCAGGAAATACAGTAACACTCGCAGGCTCAGTAGGAGGTTCGGCTACAGGTGGAACCTGGAGTGGCGGAACAGGAACGTTTGCTCCTAATAATACAACACTGAATGCCGTCTATACACCAAGTGCAGCGGAAGTTACAGCGGGTACAGTAACCCTTACGTTGACTGCCTCTGGTTCATGTACTTCAGCAACAGATGATGTTGTCATTACAATCAGCCCGGCAGCAACGGTAAATGCTGGTCCCGATTCAACCATCTGTGCTGGTGATGCAATAACATTGGCAGGTTCAGTCGGAGGCTCTGCTACAGGCGGCACATGGAGTGGCGGTACAGGAACATTTACTCCTAACAACACGACATTAAATGCAGTCTATACACCAAGCGCGGCAGAAGTATTAGCCGGTACAGTAACCCTTACGCTTACAACGTCTGGTCCATGCGCAACGGCTACGGATAATGTAACGATTACTATTAGTCCTGCCGCAACTGCAAATGCAGGTGCCGATCAGACTATATGTGCAGGTGAAACGGTTACACTGGCAGGAAGTGTGGGTGGCTCAGCTTCGAGCGGAACGTGGAGTGGAGGTACAGGAACATTTACTCCGAATAACACAACATTAAATGCGGTATATACACCGAGTGCTGCTGAAATTACAGCCGGTACAGTAACACTGACCTTGACTACGAATGATCCTGTTGGTTCATGTACACCAGCGTCCGATAATCTTACTATAACAATTAAGTCTTCAGCAGTTGCTGACGCAGGACTTGATCAGGTGATCTGTGCTGGTAGTACAGTAACACTGGCAGGTGCTGTTGGAGGTTCCGCTACCAGTGGAACGTGGAGTGGTGGTACAGGTACATTTACTCCGAATAACACAACATTAAATGCAGTCTATACACCAAGCGCTGCTGAAGTTACGGCAGGAACTGTTACACTGACTTTAACTACTGATGACCCGGCAGGCTCGTGTACAGCCGGTACAGACGATGTTACAATTACCATTAGTGCTCCTCCCTCTGCAGCGAATGCCGGACCAGACCAAACGGTTTGTGGTCCTGCAACCTTGGCGGCCAATACCCCAACCGTTGGAACGGGAGCATGGTCAATTGTAAGTGGTACAGGAGGAAGCTTTGCTGATGCAGCAGATCCGGCAACTACATTCTCTGGAACAGGCGGCACTACATACGTGCTTCGCTGGACAATCAGCAATGGTACATGTACTCCAACAGCCGATGATGTTTCTATTACATTTGATATAAATACACCTACAACAGCCAACGCCGGACCTGATCAGGCGATTTGTACAACGGCTACAGTATTGGCAGCTAACACTGCGGTAGTAGGTACAGGAACCTGGACTATATTAAGTGGTACAGGGGGAAACATTGCTAATGCTAACAGCCCTACATCAAGCTTTACAGGTACCGCTGGTACAACGTATGTACTTCAATGGTCTATAAGTACAGGCGGAAGCTGTACACCAAGTACAGACGATGTTACGATTGCTCTTCAAGTAGCAGCATCTACTGCTAATGCAGGACCAGATCAGACATTGTGTGCTACAACTACTACTTTGGCAGCAACTGCTCCAACTTCCGGAACAGGAACCTGGACGATTGTAAGTGGAACAGGTGGAAGCTTTACCGATGCAGCAAACCCGACAACTAATTTTGCAGGAACAGCAGGGCAGACTTATGTATTGCAATGGACTGTTTCAAATTCATGCGGATCTAATAATGATCAGGTAACAATCCAATTTGAACAAACACCTACTGTTGCCAACGCAGGTCCTGATCAAACAGGTATATGCGGCCCAGCCACACTGGCGGCCAATACCCCAACCGTTGGAACAGGAGCATGGACTATCGTAAGTGGTGCAGGTGGAAATTTTGGAGATGCTTCAAGCCCGACATCAACCTTTACAGGAACGGGCGGTACTACCTATGTACTGCGCTGGACAATCAGCAATGGATCTTGTGCTTCAAGCTCGGATGATGTGTCCATCACATTTGATGTAAACACACCAACTGTAGCCGATGCCGGAGCAGATCAGACCGTCTGTAATACAACAGCAACAATGGCGGGTAATGTGCCAGTTGTTGGTGCAGGTAAATGGACTATAGTTAGTGGTGCGGGTGGAAGTTTTGTAGATGATCTGAGTCCAGCAACAGCCTTTAATGGAACAGCAGGTACTACCTATGTATTACGCTGGACTATCACCAGTTCATGCGGCAGCTCATCAGATGATGTTCAGATTATATTCGATCAGGCTCCAACAGTAGCAGATGCCGGTCCTGACCAAACAGGAATTTGCGGCCCTGCAACGTTAGCTGCGAATACCCCAACCGTTGGAACCGGAGCATGGACTATCGTAAGTGGTACGGGTGGAAGCTTTGCTAATGCGGCCAATCCGACAACAACATTCTCCGGAACAGGAGGCACTACTTATGTACTGCGCTGGACAATCAGTAACGGATCTTGTACACCAAGTACGGATGATGTATCCATTACATTTGATATCAATACACCAACTACAGCGAATGCCGGTCCTGACCAAGCACTATGTGCAGTTGTAACAACAACCCTTGCGGCCAATACCCCGGCCGTTGGCACAGGTCAATGGACTATCGTTAGCGGTGCAGGCGGAAGCTTTGTAGATGACCTAGATCCGGCAACAGTCTTTAACGGAACTGCTGGTACTACTTATGTATTACGCTGGACGATCAGCAACGGAGCAATTTGTACTCCGAGCACAGATGATGTAACGGTAGCCTTTGAAGTTGCTCCAACAGCAGCAGCTGCTGGAACAGATCAGGCACTGTGTGCTACAACGACTACACTGGCGGCCAATGCTCCTACATCTGGAACAGGCGTATGGACTATAATAAGTGGCACAGGTGGAAGTTTTGTTGATACCGCTGACCCAACGACAGACTTTACAGGTACAGCGGGTCAGACGTATGTTCTGCAATGGACTATTACTAATTCTTGCGGATCTACTAACGATCAGGTAACGATTCAATTTGATCAGACTCCAACTGTTGCAGATGCGGGTCCTGATCAGACGGGTATATGCGGACCAGCCACACTGGCGGCCAATACCCCAACCGTTGGAACGGGTGCATGGTCTATTGTAAGTGGAACGGGCGGAAGCTTTAGCGATACTGCTTCTCCATCAGCAGTGTTCTCCGGAGTAGGAGGCTCTACGTATGTATTACGCTGGACAATCACTAATGGGACATGTGCAGTAAGTACTGACGATGTATCGATAACATTTGATCTCAATACACCAACAACAGCAGATGCTGGTACTGACCAGGCGCTCTGCGGAACATCCGCTACATTGGCAGCGAATACGCCGGTGGTTGGCACAGGAAAATGGACTATAGCCAGTGGTACGGGAGGATCGTTCGTGGATGATACTAATCCTACGACAGACTTCAGTGGTACTGCAGGCACAACCTATATATTGACATGGACAATCAGCAATGGATCAAGCTGTACGCCAAGTAGTGATAATGTGCAAATAGCATTTGAGGTAGCACCTACAGCAGCGTCAGCAGGACCTGATCAAACCTTGTGTGCTACAACAGCGACATTGGCTGCTAATACACCAACATCCGGAACCGGTACCTGGACTATAGTGAGTGGTACAGGCGGAACGATTACAGATATCAATGATCCTGTTTCTGGCTTTACGGGTACTGCAGGTCAGACGTATGTATTGCAGTGGACTATTGCTAATTCTTGCGGTTCTACAAATGATCAGGTTACTATAAAACTGGATGGAACACCTACGGTAGCAAATGCTGGTCCTGACCAAGGGTTATGCGGAGTGTTTACTGCAACGCTGGCCGCCAATACCCCGACCGTTGGAACAGGCGTATGGGTAATCGTAAATGGAACAGGTGGCGTTGTTATTACACCGGGCAGTCCTACTTCTCAATTTGTGGGTGTATCCGGTAATGCCTATACACTTCGTTGGTTGATCACGAACGGCTCATGTACACCAAGTTTCGATGATGTAGTCATCAATTTCTCGGCATCACCCGTGGTAACAACTCCGGTTACTATATGTGTAAATGCTGCGGCTCCAGTGTTAACAGCAACAGCGACCGGTGCTACCAGCTTCAAATGGTATCAGGTAAATGGTGCGACTAAAACATTGTTAGCAACCACTGTTACAGGCAGCTTTACGCCTGGAGCGGAATTGGATCGTACAACAGCAGGCTCTGTAACGTACGAGGTAACAGCTGTATATAGCTGTGGTGAGAGCCCAGGTTCTCAGATCGTGGTAAATGTATCGAATACCGGAGCATGCGGTGGAGGCGGTACGGGTAATTGTGCTACAGTGAAGATTGTACCACATCCTCATCCTGCAACGTGTACATTGTCGAATGGATCTGTAACATTCACAATCAATCCATTAGTGCCGGCTGTTAATATATATGGCGTGATTATAAAGATTGATGGTATATCCAGCACGAACCTGTCGATAACACGTACCAATTATAACGACACAACCTTTGTTAACTTGCCGATGGGTACCTATACCTATTCAATAGTATACGGAGACTCAACAGTAAGCTGTATCAAGCCAGGTACCTTTACGATCGATCAGTCAGGTACAGTAGGAACACCAATAGCATCTAATATTGTTCAACCGGTTTGTGCCGGTACAGCAACTGGTGCACTGACATTAGATGTACCAGGGGAGACAGGTAATGTACTTGAGTGGTCATTGGATGGTGGTGTTACGGATACTTGGAAGAAGTTCACTGCAGGAAATCAGATTACAGGTATACCGGCAGGTGCGGCTCCTACATTTGAGCGTGTTATAAGTGTGAGAAGAAATTCTTTGGACCCTTGTAATGCGGCCGTAACAGTAGTTATAAAAGATGCTAATTCGCCTATAACAGCAACCTTTGATATAACGTCATCTACATGCAATGGTAATGATGGTGCGATCAAGAATATCGTAGCCAGTGGAGGCGGTGGCGGGCCATACGAGTTCTCTATTGGCGGAATCTTCCAGTCAACCAATGAATTCTTGGCTATATCCGGTGGTTCTTATACACTTACCGTGCGCGATAACCTTGGTTGTGAACAAGACTTAACTGCAAATGTTACATTCCCGGGCTTCATAGATTTCACGGTTACTCCTGTAAATGCAGTTTGCTCGAATAATGGTTTGAGTGGTGAATTGATTGTTCGATTCACAAACCCTGGAACCTATCAATTGGGTATCAGTGCTGATATGTCAGTAGAGCCGACCAAGTATGAGACCTATACTACATTTGATCCAGCGAACGATGTACCATTCGTATTCGATTCATTGGCTCGTGGTACATACTTCGTGTTTGCAAAAAGCTCGGCAGCCTTGTGCGCAACACGTCAGGGAAGCTTCCCGATAGATGGTGTATATTCGATCTCGTTTGATATAGTTTCGGAATGTGCAAACAATGAAGTCTCTATATCGTTAACGAACCTTACCGGTGAACCAGGTACACCAATTGAAATACAGGTGTTCAAGAAATTCACCAATATTATAATGGAAACTATTCCGGTAGCATCTATACCGGCTACAAGCAGTGTGCTGCTGGAGTATGCAGATCATCCATTCTTACAACTTCCGGATGAGTATCAGATTCAGATCAATCAGGTACAGTCGGCTTCCTTCTGCTTGCTGTCCTCTAAACTGGTGGATTATAAAGTTGCTCCTCATCTGTTCGCTCAGGTTGGAACAACCAGCAAATCATATCCGGATATATTTAATGGTAAGATGCAGGTAACGAATTTCTCAGGC
>NZ_DATCSD010000322.1:0-9135 GCF_036568665.1 Ohtaekwangia sp.
ATCACATCCTTATCGATGCCGCTTACTTGCCAGATCTTCTCTTCAAACATCGAAAGGTTGGCCTCGATGTCTTCCCAATGTAAATCGGATTGGATTATGGTGATTTTCAGGTCCTGCATGGCGGTGTGGATTTGGCTGCAAAGAAACGCAATGATCAAGTAAATCTAAAGACCAAATTTTTCTTTTTGGGTGTATTTTCAACGGTCGGCTGGTAATCTGACAAGACAAACCGTTTACAATGGGAGATCGGTTCTTCATCATGGACTTCTCCCGTCTGAAGCAAAAAAATTCTCAATCGCAGTTTGTGTGCGTAACAAAGAACTCATTCTCGCCTATGCTCCTGTCTCCAGCGATATCACTGCTCTTAAAAATATACCGCTCTACTCCTCTGTTGTTCGCTCATCCTCGAATGCTTGTACAAAGCAAAGTGAGTTCTGTATATTGATCAACTTGACTGGCACTATTCTGAGTTTAGACAGATAGGCCACCCGTTATGTGCTATATATAGTTGTGCTTCGATCATTAATTTTCTAAAAGTATATATCTCAACGATGGCATGTAATTAATAGCGGCAACCGAAAAGCTATAACAGAGTAGGTGAAATCTTAATGTTACCAAATATGATGTACGAACGTTTAACCTTCCGATGGAGATCGTGCCTGATCCTCCTATTCATTGCTCTATTGGCATCCTGCTCTCAGGATGAAATGCAGCCACAAGATGTACCCACACAAGACAAAGATCTGATCGCAGCATTGGGCTTTGATGTAACCGGCATGAAAAGTATGGGCGAATTTTATCTGGTTGAAAATGATATACTCTTACGCAAGGACAAGCTGCATGAATATCAACCGGTAAATACTATATCTATACCTGACGGCCGAACAGAACAGGCGCGTGTAAGTGATCTGGTAAGTCTGGCGAATCAACGTAACATCACGGTGTTTGTCGACAGCAGCATTCCTACCTCCGGTGATGACGACTGGCGAACCGAAGTGCAGCAAGCTATAGCAGAGATCAATGCTATATCTAACAGCCGAATACGCATGCAGTATGTTACCAGTGGCCCGGCCGATATAACCGTGCGCGATGATGCCGGTGCTTTATACGATGGCCCTGTAGGTGGCTGGGTATTGGCCGCAGCCGAATGGCCCGCGAGCGGAAATTCCGGATATCAGATACGAATAAATCTGAACACTGATAACAATCGTGTATTTACTACTGGCCAAAAGAAGTATAACATGGCCCATGAGCTCGGTCACTGTGTAGGGTTCCGTCATACCAACTGGTCGGGTCTTGGTGAAAGTGCTGGTATAGGTATAAGCGGAACACCCAACAGTGGTTCTAATCCCGATCCTAATTCAGTAATGAATGGAGGCACTGCGCTAAATTCGTGGAACGGATTTTCTTCGTACGACCGCATCGCTTATTCTTCCACATACCCGGCTATGTCTGTAAGTACATCCGGCCCTACAAAAGGAAATAATTCCGGCACCTATACATGGAGTGCTTCTGCTTCGGGTGGTATAGGGCCCTATACCTATGCCTGGTATTACAGCTACGATGGACAAAGCTATACCAATCCATTCGGGAACGGATCGAGTGTTTCAGCACAGCTCCCGCTGGACCTGGATCTATACCTTCAGGTAATAGCAACAGCTTCTGACGGGGAGACTGCCGTTGATGAACATTTCACGATGAATCTGGATGCCAACTGATTGTTTACTAATAAAAGAGCCTGCAGTGTGCAGGCTCTTTTGTATATATTGTTGATATCGTATACCACGCTATATTTTTCTTAAAATCTCTCCGGCACGCGCAAGTGTCTCTTCTTTTTTGGCAAAGCAGAAGCGGAGTAAATGATTGTCTGTTTTATCCTGATAAAATACAGATACCGGTATAGATGCTACTTTAAATTTCTTTGTTAATTCTTCCGCCATCGCTACATCTCCCTGCCGGGATATATTCCTGTACGACACTACCTGGAAATAAGAACCGCTGCTTGTTATCGGCTCAAATGATGAACCTTTTATCTGCTGCAGGAAGTAATCGCGCTTCTGCTGATAAAATTTACCCAGCGACTGGTAATGCTCCGGTGTCTGCATATACTCGGCAAGCGCCAGTTGTACCGGTGTATTTACACTGAATACTATAAATTGATGTGTCTTGCGAACTTCGCGGGTCATATATTCCGGAGCCACTACATATCCGGCTTTCCAACCTGTAGCATGAAATGTTTTCCCGAATGAAAATACAGCAAAGCTTCGCGAGGCCAGTGCCGGATAATGCAATACACTTTGATGCTTATGATCATCAAAGATCAATCGCTCATATACTTCATCGCTCAGCACAAACAGATTATGTTCAAGCACAATCTTCTCCAGCTCTTTCAGATCACTTTCATCCAACACCGAACCACTGGGATTATGCGGTGTGTTGATCATGATCAATTTAGTGCGAGTTGTGATTTTCGAACGAACAACATCCCAATCGATCGAAAAATCGGGAACGTTCATATTAATATGTACGGGCACGCCTCCGTTTAATCGTATAGCAGGGTCATAAGAATCATACGATGGATCAAACAGAATTACTTCATCTCCCGGACTAACACATGCAGCGATAATAGCAAATATACCTTCTGTTGCTCCTGCAGTAATGGTGATCTCTGTTTCCGGATCAATCGTGCGCTGATACGTATCGGCTATAACTTTTGCAATGGTATTACGCAGTGCTGGTGTACCCGACATGGGTGCATACTGGTTGTTCCCTTCCAGCATATACCGGTGCACCAGGTGAATGATCTTCTCATCGATACTGAAGTCGGGAAAGCCCTGCGACAAATTGATGGCGCCATGATCAAGCGCCATCTTCGACATAATGGAAAATATAGATGTACCTATATCCGGAAGCCGTGATTGTATCTGCATGTTTATCCTGAAAGTCTTGAGAAGCGAACATTCGACTTCGGGAAGTCCATTCCCATGCCAAAGGCCCAGCTCAGTGCTGAAACAAAAATGGTTAATACAACCGGAAAGGAAAAGTCGGGTGCTAATAAAACCTTGTCAGAAGATTGTATCACTGTAATAATTCCCCCTGTAACAATAGACAGAATAGCCAGCCACTGGTATATTCTTAACCGGGCAATGATCTTTGTCTGTGCCTCACCGCGATACGCTTCTTCTATAAAGCGTGATGCCCCTGCCAGTATAAAATACATACCTACAATAAGCGAAGACGAAGAGTCTGCCACCCATAAACGGAACAGCACAAGGCCTATAATGCTGTTGGCAATCATGGAGTAAAGCTGCGTGTTATGCAGCGGCTTGCCCTTCAATTCTGATATTTTACATACCCGACTGTGTTCATTGAAATAGCGAATGCCGTTGTGTTCGCTCGTTATCGCTCCGTGGCAACACCCTTGCACCAGGCAACGCAATCTGCCAACGGCTTGTGCCCACGGTGCGGCCAGTGCAAAAGCACAGGCAATGGATATATAGGACTGTCCATATATAACATGCGATATATATACTCCGAGTAATCCTCCGAGCAATGCTCCATAGTATCCAAAAGGCCGCAATAATTTTGGAGAGCCTTCTACAAATTGCCCCCACAGCACGCCACCTGCTAAAGATGATGTGGACGTGATCAGCAGTATCTCTATACGCAGCGAGAATTGTGCTGCAATCAATATACCTATAGCAGCGGCCAGCCCTGCATATATACTATGATTGATGATCCTTAATTTACCAATATGTATTTCTTTCCAGGAGTTTGCCAATCGCTCGCTTATGCGTTGCAGGTATTTCCAGATGGCCTCATGCTTCAAGGCAGCCCACACCACCAGCATAGCCATAGCAGCATCGGCTATCGAATGCACGGCTGTTGCTATACAACTAAATGTGATCATCCCGGCAAGCCACCACCACAATGCTCGCCACCGCGGAATAAATTTACTCCACGTAACAGCCGCTACCAGCGACCATATAACATGGAACGAAGGGAAAGCAGCGGAAGGCCCATCGATAGCGCGCTCCAGCAAGATCAATTCTCCCAGCCATGTTTTTGGTTCGAAAGGCCGGGGCGCTGAGTAAAATGGTAAAACAAAGAAGAGAAATATACCTATACCGGCACTCCACCATGCCAGCAACAGAAAGCTACGCAACTGCGATCTTGTTTTCAGAAAGAAAGGGAGCAAGCCAACGTAGAAGTATATAGATGCATAAAAAGCTTCGGGCCACTCCCACACAGGCCAATGCTCCTCAAATGAAAGAACAGTATTGATATAGTAATGGTCAGTGCCCATGTATATAAATAACTCATACATGGCAAACCACGGCACAAAAGCAGAGGCAAAAACACCGAAACGTTCAGAAACAGCAGGCTTCGCTGGAGTATCTTCCGGTAATCCAAAAACAGTTTTGTGTGGCAGCCGTCCAAATCGTTTTAATAAGTCCGGCTCTTCATAACCTGCTACCAAAGCTATGCAGAGTATAAACATTACCGGGGTGATTACATAAAAGCCTGCAGCCGATTGCACGATCATGGAAATACCTGCACAGCAAAAACAAAAGCCAGTATATATAGGGTGACGAAACAAACTATACCAACCCTTATCTACAAAATTTTTGGGCGGATAAGCATTCATGGGAAGGCCATTGCCATAGCGCCACAGATCAAACATCGATAGCATCACCAGTAAAAAACCGGTAATGGCTATAGCCGATCCGATAAGGGAGTTACCCACAACAGGTAAGGTAACAGGGAGTTGAATAGCCCACCCATAAAGTACAGCAGGCACAATAACACAAAATAACACGGCATAAAAGAACTTGCCGAAAAAAGAACTATTTACTTCCATTGTACAATCTCATGTATAGCTTTACCGGTAGCCATAACACGGTTGTTATGATGCAATGTTCCACTTGAAAGCCATTTGTTTTCCTGAAGTTGAAGAATTGATTTGGGGAATAACTTTGCAAGAGCGGGGAATCTTGAAAATACGGTGTCGGTTATTGTTCCGGTGCGCATTTTACTTGAATGCGACAACCGAAGTATATATTGATTAAAGTTAATTTCATCGTGTTCTATTATGGCTTCCGTAATCCTTCGGCCGTTATAGTATACCAGTGTTTTAGGCACAGGGCCGATCCAGCGTATCCAGATCACGGTGTGATCTTCTGACAGAAACCGCCCCCAGTGTAACTCATCTATAGGAAGTTTCCAGGGTGTAATGGTGAGGTTGATCTTCTCTGCATAACCCCATCCATTGGCAATGTGGCTGTCGCCTATAGATACCGTTGTGCCTGCTTTGGGAAACGTGCACTGCCATTGTATAGATTTACCATTGCCGGCATCAAGTAATGTTTCTTCCACTGCGCTGTCCGATCTCCTCCAGGTACCTGAGCAATCAAACGCCTTCCAATGGATTAAATTATCCTGCTGCAACGGAAATACTTTTTTGGAAAAACTGTTCCTCTTCCGAAGCTTGCCATCCTTATCAAGAAAAGTATAGCCGCTATAGTGCAGTGTTATCCATTTCCATTTTAAGGTAGCTGCATAGCCTATAAATGCCTGATGGAAATCATCAGAAGCATCGAGATACCATTTCTCCAAATGGAAACCACTCATGCAGCACGCTTACTTATCCGGAGCCGATATTCTATATTCGGTATCTACTTTTCCTTTGCTGATGTCAGCCAGTTTACCTTTCAGCAAACGCTTCTTGAGTGGGGGGAGGTAATCGACAAAGAGTTTGCCTTCTATATGATCGTACTCATGTTGAATGATGCGCGCCTTCATGCCATCGTACTCTTCTTCGTGCAGTGTCCAGTTCTCATCGTAGTAACGGATCGTTAACTGCTCCTTGCGCGAAACCTTCTCGCGTATATTTGGTATACTCAGGCAGCCTTCTTCAAACTCCCAGGGAGTGCCGGTCTCTTCAAGTATCTGCGGATTGACAAATACTTTTTTGAAATCCGTCATATCCTCTTCTTCTTCATCGAGCTCGGTGCCATCTACTATAAATAATCTTATGCTCTTGCCGATCTGCGGAGCAGCAAGCCCGATGCCATTGGCAGCGTGCATAGTCTCAAACATATCTTCGGTCAACTGCTTCAAGTCTGTGCCCTGCTCCAGGTCTTTCGCCTTCTGACGTAACACAGGATCACCATACATTACAATAGGATATATCATACCACAAAGTTAACCGTAATCCGGTACAGGTAAATTTTCTGAGTGGGAAATTGTAGAAGATGCCGGCAACTGACCGTATATAGGAACTACCGGACTGCATCCAGAAACGACTGCAGTATAATGGTGGCGCTGATCTTATCGACATTGCCTTTTACCTGGCGGTCTTTCTTTTTCATGCCGCCTTCGATCATAGCACGCATGGCCATACTGCTGGTGAAACGCTCATCCGCCAGGTGTACGGGCTTATCCGGAAAAGTCTTCTTGAGTTCTTCTACAAACTTTCTTACGAGCGGAGCTATTTCCGAATCTTCGTTCTTTAAAGTCTTGGGCATGCCCACTACAAATTCATCAACGGGTTCTTTCTGCAGATATACCTTTAAAAAATTCAGCAGTTCAGCGCTCGGCACAGTATCCAGCGGAGTGGCTATTATTCTCAGTACATCAGTTACGGCTATACCGGTTCGCTTTGTACCATAATCTATCGCCAGGACTCTTCCCATATAGCACTGAAAAAGAAGTGAGTGAAGTTTAATTGAATTTTACTTTGTCGAAGAAAGCTTTCTTTACCCTGGCTTCGAGGGCCATGGCCTTTGGAAAGAGAATTTCGTTTTCGATGCGGGCATGCGTTATCAGACTTTTCTCAAATGCACGAAGTTCATTGTATAGCACCTTGATGTGCAACGGTGTTCCGGCCTCTATCTGATAGTCTTTCGTAATCCTGCGGATGCCTTCCATTTCGTCATCATGTGTTTCATGATCGACTGCAAATTTCTGAACCGAATTTTTCTCGAGCAGGAAATATAGTTTGGTAGGTGTAAAGTTCCCTTTCGAAGCACGCTCTAATGTTTGTATGAACGTGAAGAATGTATCTTCTTCTTCATATATATGCTGAATGAAGTCTTCTACAAAAAGCGGAAACACCAGTTTTAAATCACGCTCCACGGTGCTATAGTCTTCATGAAGAGCTTTGAAACTTTCTACCAGGCGCGCTATATAGGGGAGCTTATGTTTTACAAAAAGAAAATGCGAGTGCTTCAGATATTCGATGATGAGATCGATCGGATATGAAACCAGCGGAAGATCAGCTTCACGCAAATGTGTTGGCGATTCGAGTTCGCGCACTACCTGCTCCACACGCAGGCCACGTTGCTTGCAAACCTGATCGAGCGTAAGCTCGGAATATTCGTAGAAGCGAATGCCAAAGTAAAACAACACATAGGCATGCACGTAGTTGCTATCTACGAGCTCTGAAATACGCGTGTCTTTAAGCGCTGATTTACTCATGGTTCTGGTAAAGATAAGCTAAAAAAACACCATAGTCAGCTAAGGATACCGGAAGAAAATCCAGGCACAGGAATCGGCAACCAAAACCGTGAAATTTGCATTCAATCCGCCTTTCGCCCGATGACTGCTTCACTTGCCTGCGAGAAAATCACAGGGCCTGACCCGGAAAAACTGATGGATATTACCATTCGGCAATCTGGAACTTTCTCATCCAACATTTATCTTCGGACTTCGTTAATAGATTATTTATTATTGCCGTATGAGTGAGAACAGAAATTCAAAGTATCAGATAAGTTTACCCATCGTGTTATGTCTCGGGCTGGCTGCAGGGGTGTTTGTGGGGTCAAGTTTCAGTTCGCGGAAAAGTACTGCCGATGTCGGTTCTGATGTTCAGAAACTACGCGAGGTACTCACCCAGATACATGATGAATATGTTGATACCGTAAACACCCGGAACCTGGTAGATGAAGCGATCCAGGAAATGCTTCACAAACTTGATCCGCATTCCTCCTATATACCTACCCAAGATCGCATTGCTGCAAACGAAGACCTTCGCGGTAATTTTGACGGTATAGGTATAGAGTTCAATATTTTTCAAGATACAATTGTTGTCGTTACTCCGTTGAGTGGCGGACCTTCCGAAGCATTAGGCATCCAGTCGGGCGATAAAATTGTAAAGGTAGATGACAAAGTATTGGCCGGTATAGGCGTAACTTCTGCCGATGTAATGAAAGCACTGAAGGGCCCGAAGGGCACTGAAGTAAGAGTAACGATTCTGCGAAGAGGTAAAGAGATCGAGTATAAAATTATCCGCGATAAAATTCCGCAGTACTCTGTTGATGTTTCCTATATGGTTGATAAAGAAATAGGCTATATAAAAGTAAATCGCTTTGCTGCCACTACCTACGATGAGTTTCATGAATCGCTGAGCAAACTGAAAGAGCAAGGCATGAAAAAACTTGTGCTCGACTTGCAGGGAAATCCCGGAGGGTATATGAATATAGCGATCGATATGGCGGATGATTTTCTGAAAGCCGGCAAGAAGATCGTGTTCACAAAAGGAAAAGATAAAAAAAATAACTCTGAAGCATTCTCAACAGACCGCGGAGCGTTTGAGCAAGGCGATCTGATCGTATTGGTAAATGAGGGCAGTGCTTCTGCATCTGAAATTGTATCGGGTGCTTTACAGGATAACGATCGCGCACTTATTGTTGGTCGCAGAAGTTTTGGTAAAGGACTTGTTCAGTCTCCGTTCGACCTGAGCGATGGTTCTGAATTGCGCCTCACGGTAAGCCGCTACTATACACCGAGTGGCCGCTCCATTCAAAAGCCTTACCAGGATGAAGATGAATATGCACTGGATATAGTGAGCCGCTATAATCATGGCGAGTTCTTCCATGCAGATAGTATCAAGTTTAACGACTCGTTGAAATATACCACTCCCAATGGAAGAACAGTATATGGTGGCGGTGGCATTATGCCCGATTATTTTGTGCCACTGGATACATCGCTGAACAGTCATTACCTGAACGAATTATATACTTCTACTTCCATCCAGGAGTTTACTTTCGGGTTTGCTGAAGTGCACAAAGAAGAGCTGGAGAAAAAAGGCTATGAAGACTATCTGAAGAATTTTGTTGTTACCGACAAGATGAT
>NZ_DATCSD010000323.1:0-40235 GCF_036568665.1 Ohtaekwangia sp.
TCAGATTATAGATTCGGTATTAAAAAGAAAGGCTGCTCCGGAAAGAAGCAGCCTTTATAGGTATAGTGAAAGATCAGCTTAGATTTTAAAAGCTTTTCTTACCTGGTCAACGTAATCAAGTTTTTCCCAAGGGAACAATTCTACTTTTACTTTCTTCTCGGTAGCTTTTCCTTTGTTGAATATTTTCTCAACCACTTTAGACTCGCGACCCATGTGTCCGTATGCAGCAGTTTCTGCGTAGATTGGAGTGCGGAGGCTGAAGCGCTGTTCAATAAAGTAAGGACGCATATCGAAGATTTTAGCTACGCGCTTCGCGATCTCGCCATCGCTTACTTCTACTTTCGCAGTGCCGTAAGTGTTAACGTATAGCCCAACCGGTTGAGCAACACCAATAGCGTAAGCAACTTGTACCAGTACTTCGTCACAAACACCGGCTGCTACCAGATTTTTAGCAATGTGGCGAGTAGCGTATGCAGCAGAGCGGTCTACTTTAGAAGGATCTTTACCTGAGAAAGCACCACCACCGTGAGCACCTTTACCACCGTATGTATCTACAATGATCTTGCGGCCTGTAAGACCAGTATCTCCGTGCGGACCACCGATCACAAATTTACCGGTAGGATTAATGTGATATTTAATATCGCTTCCGAAAAGCTTTTGAACACGCTTAGGAAGTTTCTTGATAATACGTGGTACTACAATGTTGATAATGTCTTCTTCGATCTTCTTCAACATTTTAGCATCCTTATCGAAGTCATCGTGCTGGGTAGATACTACAATAGTATCGATACGCTGAGGCTTGTTATCATCAGCATATTCAATAGTAACCTGCGACTTTGCATCAGGACGGAGGTAAGTCATTACTTTACCTTCTCTGCGAATAGTAGAGAGTTCGCGTAACAACAGGTGAGCAAGCTCCAATGGAAGCGGCATATAGTTATCCGTTTCGTTGGTAGCATAGCCAAACATCATACCCTGATCGCCAGCACCCTGATCTTCTTTCTTTCTGCGAACTACACCCTGGTTGATATCAGGAGATTGTTCATGAATAGCAGAAAGTATACCGCATGAATTGGCTTCGAACATATACTCACTCTTGGTATATCCGATTTTGCGGATAACCTCGCGTGCTATATCCTGTACATCGAGGTATGCTTCAGACTTCACCTCACCAGCCAATACAACTTGTCCGGTTGTCACCAGTGTTTCGCAGGCAACTTTGGAAGAAGGATCGTAAGCCAGGAAATAATCAATGAGAGCATCGGAGATTTGGTCGGCAACTTTGTCGGGATGGCCTTCGGAGACTGACTCGGAGGTGAATAGATAAGGCATAGAGATTTATATTTTTTTGTTAAAAGTTCAAGCTTCAAATTTAGCCGAAAACCTGTAAACTAAAACCCTATTGCTTCAATAGTGTTTAGTGTGATAGAAATAAAAATATGGCCGGGCTTTTGGGGAACGTAACAGGAATAGATTTCCATTTCTTAACGCTATAGCTTCGTATACTTTCATCCTTACCAGTAACATCTACAGCAATGCAAAGCTGCGTATCATCGGCCAGGCTTTTCATCAGCACGGCCATCAATGTATTGTTCCGATAAGGTGTTTCAATAAATATCTGTGTTTGATTTTTGGAGCGCGACTCTTTTTCTAATGTTTTAACGATTGCAGAAGCGTCTTTACCATCTATAGGAAGGTAGCCATGAAATGCAAAACGCTGGCCATTCATACCCGAAGCCATCAATGCCAATAGTATAGAAGATGGCCCTACCAAAGGCACCACCTGTATATCATGCTCATGGGCAAACTTAACGGCCAGTGAACCGGGATCAGCAACACCCGGACATCCCGACTCTGATAGGATACCCAGATCGTTTCCCTGAAACACAGGCTCAAAAAATTTCTTCAACTGATCGGCCTTTGTGTTTTTATTAAGCACTTCAAATATCAACGGTTCAATGGACTCATATACTTTCAGGCTGCTCAGGTATCGCCTGGCTGTACGAATGTCTTCTGCCAGAAAATATTGAATGCCCGGTAAAGCTTGTAGTATATGAGGAGGAATAACAACGGCCTGAGTCTCTTCTGCGATCACCGTGGGTATGAGGTATAATTTTCCTTTTCGCATGCTCGTTTAAAAACGTGAGGATTGTGTGTTTAAAATTCGTGCTAAATTTCGCAAGAAATGTGAAAGATAAATGGGTAAGCTCCTGATCATAGTAGGAATAATCTTTATACTGGCGGGTCTTGTTATAACCTTTCACGATCGTATTTCCTGGCTCGGCAAACTTCCGGGTGATATACGGGTTGAGCGAGAGAATTTCAGTTTCTATTTTCCGGTAACGACAAGTATACTGTTAAGCATTCTGGTCTCGGTAATCCTTTACCTAGTTAACCGATGGAAAAATTAAGCGCCTTTCGTACGGTTGTAGTTTATTAAGCGTTTACCAGCTATCAGCCTTTAGTTTATTTAAGCAATATTTACGAATTTCAGGGTTTAGTTTCTGTGAAGCAGGTTAGAACATATTTTTTTCTACTTACTTTTTTCCCGGCATTGATTGTGTCGGCACAAAAAAGCTCTGTAAGTTCCGTTCCTCTGAATTTTCAAGACAGTGTTAGAATTGTATTGGAGAACACGCGGAATGTAGATGCATCGGTTATTGGTAGCAGTTTTGCCTCGGCGTGGGGTAGCCTGGGCGTTGATCAGCAATTGGTGATTCGCCAGCAATTACAGCTGATGAAAAAGAAGAAGTTGCCACTGAAACCCGCTCTCATTAATTACTTCGGTGCCATCGCCAATGCTGTAAGTGTTGAGCGGGCAGATGCCACAAAACTCTCCGGCTTTCTTCGTGTAACAGGTCAGGTTATAGAAAAGGAAACCACGCCACGTATTCTGAATTTCTTACAGGCCAGTCGCACATTCTTTCAATATCATTCGCTGCATTATGAAAAGTCGTTTAGGCTCTATGCTAAAGATGACGATTACTCTTTCGATTATATAGCACCCGCTCCATCATTCGATATGAATGATACTACTTCGATCCCTACAACCGATAATCAAAGTAATACAGAGCCATCCAGTGATTATAATGATCAGCCCGTTGATTCTATATTTACCGAAGCACCATTGTGGATGAATCCTCCTCCACAGCCCGTGATTGAAGGACCGGTACTTCGCTTCAATAAACTGACACTAAATTTTGTAACGAAATACGATTCAGTTTTTCTAAAGAACACCCAGGGTTCTCTCTCTCTTCGCGATAATACTTTTGTTGGTAAAGAAGGCACGTTCGATTGGTCCTCTGCCCTGCTTAGTCCGGATAGTGTATACTGTAATCTTACCGACTATAATTTCAAAGCAAACAAGCCTGAGCTGAAAGCTGATCTTGTTAAGTTTAATTATACAGGCAGAACTCCCGGCTTGATTCCCGGAACGCTGGAGTTCAAGTCACAACCACGTAAAGATTCTGTAGCTTCTACCTTTCCAAGATTCAAATCGTTTCAAAACAACTTACCCATCTCTGGTATCGGAGATGAGAACGTAAAATACTCAGGAGGATTCGCACTTACCGGCAGAAAAATATCCAGTACATCTGTGGGTGGTGCTCCTTCAACCGTGGAGGTATATCATAACGGTGAAAAGAAATTTAAAGCCCAGTCGACAGAGTTCGAATTTTCAGACTCAACTATTTTATCGAAGAAGACCTATATCAGCATCATCAATAACAACGATTCTATTACACACCCTGCAGTGCGGATGCGGTATACTTTCGGGAAAGACAGTCTGCAGAAGCTATATGTGCGAAAAGAGAAAGGTGCTATGATGCATACACCGTACTCATCTTCCTTCTTCAACATAGATTTTTCGACCGATGTTATTCAATGGAATCTTTTTAAGGACAGTCTGGATATGCGAACCGATGGCGGACGCAACACTGTGCCGATGATCCTTGAATCTGTAAATTATTATGACCCCGAAGATTTCAGAATTTTAAAAGGCGAAGGTTTTTCATTCCATCCGCTTTCACTTGTTGCCCGCTACTGCATGAAGAATAAGGTTCGCGATTTTTATTCGGGCGATCTTGTACAATCATCCGGTAAAGAAGTGCGCGATGTAAAAGCTGCCATTGAATTACTGAGTGAGAAAGGTATGGTTACGTACGATCCGAAAACCGACCTCGTGCACGTAAAGGAAAAAGCAATGGCGCTCTATAAATCTCATCTCGGTGAGATGGACTACGATAACCTGAAGATACATTCTGTTATAGACAGCTCGGCCAATGCAACAGTAAACTTCAACAAAGGGTATATGACTGTGCGCGGAGTGGATGAATTTAAGGTGAGTGATTCTTTGAACGTGCGCATTAAACCGGATAGCAATGTTATTACGCTGCTGAAGAATCGCGATATAAAATTTGATGGTACGATCAATGCCGGAAACTTCGAGATCAGCGGCAAGGGATTTACTTTGAAGTATGACAGCTTCTATATTAACCTGACGCGCATTGACTCGATTAATTTTTATGTTACCGAGAAGAACGCGAAAGGCCAGATGATTCGCAGAAAACTGAACAACAACATGGTGGGTGCAGACTCTGCTGCATCGGCGGTGGGAGGTTTATCAGCCGGACAAAAATCAGGAACGCTGTTCATCAGTAAAGCCGGCAATAAATCTGGTAAAAAGAAGATTCCGAATTTCCCTCGACTCGATGCCAGTGGTGGTGGTGTAATTTACTTTAACAGGCCGGAGGTACTGGGAGGTGTATATGATCAATCGATGTTCTTTGTGGTGCCACCGTTCAAGCTTGATAGTTTGAACGATGCCGACCCTGCGTCCATCAACTTTGATGGTACGTTCGTCTCGAGTGGTATGTTTCCGAATTTTAAAGAGAAGCTACACTCGCAGCCCGACAAGTCTCTCGGTTTTGAACACAACATTCCGCGAGCAGGTTATCAGCTTTACAACGGTGAGGCTAAAATGTATGGTGGATTAAATATGGATAACCACGGACTTCGTGGTGCTGGTCGTATAGATTATCTTGCAGCTTCTGTAAAATCCAATGACTTTATATTCTATCCTGACTCTGTTATTACGAGGGGAAACAGGGCAACGATCGCTGAAAAACAATTTGGTGCAGTAAAATTTCCGCAGGCGTCTTTACCCGACTTCGAGATGAAGTGGTATCCGAAGGAAGACAAGATGCGATTGAAAAATCAAAAAGCTCCATTCAACTTCTACGATTCTACAGCGCAAATGCAAGGGATGTTAACCATTTCCAAGCAAGGTGTAGCGGGGGCGGGTAAACTGGAAACGCGTGGTAGCGAATTGATTTCGCGTAACATGAATTTTACAGCCGATGATTTCAGTGCAAGACATGCACGCTTCAAAGTAAAATCAGCCGATCCTAATAAGCCGCTGCTATATGGCGTAGACGTTCGTATGAAATTCAACCTGCAACAGAACTATGCTGATATAAGTCCGGAGGTAGCCGGTGTTGCTGCGATAGAATTTCCCTATGCGCAGTTTAAAACATCTATACCCGAAATGCGATGGGATCTGAAAGCAGAGAAGATCACCATGAAAAAGAATCCGGATGTGCCGTTGGAAAATTCGTACTTCTATACTACGCGCAAGGAACTTGACTCACTGAACTTCCTAGCGGAGAAAGCAGAGTATAATTTGAAAACGCAGGAGCTGAAGGTAAGTGGTATACCCTATATCATTGTTGCCGATGCTAAAATTACACCAGAGAATAATGAAGTGTTGATTCTTGAAAATGCCAAAATCGGAACACTTAAAAATACAGTGATCATTCTTGATACATTAAATGCTTATCACCGCCTTACAGAAGGTGTAGTAGATATTATTTCGCGAAAACAATTTAGCGGTTACGCGACCTATCAATATGTAAACTTCCTGCAGGATACGTTTGCTATTAAAATGACTGACTTCCATTTGGAAGATATAGCGGTGGAAGAAAAGTCGCGCAAGAAAAAGAATACCGTTGCTACACAACAAACAGTTGCTACGGGTTCTGTGATCGATAAGGATAAGCTTGTATTAGGAGCCGGTATGTTTTATAAAGGCGACATGACCATGTATGCTACGCGACCGGCATTGCAGCTCAACGGTTTTGTGAAGCTCGACATTAAAAAGATCAAGAACTATAATACGTGGATACAGTACTCTCAAACCGGTGATGAGACCGATGTACATATAGACTTTGACAACGCTGTAACGGAAGGAGGCAATCGCTTAAACGCAGGCCTGCACTTCTCTTCAACCAACGAGCTATATATTACTTTTATCAATGACAAGAAGGCGGAAGAAGATGAAAACTTCTTTGAGCCCAGTGGTGCGCTGCACTACGATACGGCTTCCAACGAGTTTAAGATAGAGAGTCTGGAGAAAGCTGCCGGAAATTCGCTCTCCGGAAAAGTGTTTGCCTATAAGGACGAAACCATGCAGGTTCGTTTTGAAGGACCTATAAAACTCTTTAATGGATTGAAAGATTTTAATGTTACCTCCACGGCAATAGGTCAGGGTAACATGACGAACAATGAAATCCAGATGAACTCGTTCGTCATGGTAGATACCAATGTTCCTATTCAGGCCTTTGATATAATGGCGCGCCAGATACAGGATGTGATAAAGAATGAAGGTGCGGATGAAGGACTGGGTGACCAGACAGAGCTGCTTTATAAGATTGCCGATATAGTGGGCGAACGTGTAGCGAAAGATTATGAACAGAAAAGTTTGCAGGGCTACGTATCATTGGCTACGCTTACGGCCTTGGCAAAACCACTCGTGTTCTCTAACGTAAATTTGAAGTGGTCGCAGAAGCATAAGGGTTTTTATAGTGAAGGAACACTGGGCATGTCAAATATAGGACGCCAGGATATTAACGGAGCCTTTGAAGGTTTTATGGAAGTAAAGAAGAACGAAGATGGCTCGCCTGTATTCCATGTGTTTGTAAAAGCATCTCCGGAAGCCTGGTATTACTTTGGGTTTGAAGACAATCGTCTCATGGTTCAGTCATCGAATAGTGATTTCAATACCGTCATTGCCAAGAAAAGCAATGCCGGAAAAGCAAAAGTAGGTGAGGTTGCTTTTATACCAGGCAGCGATGACGAAACGCTGGCATTCATCAACCGCTTCCGCAAGCAATACTATGGTATAGATGTTCCGTATAGTCTGAGTGATTCTTCTTCTGCCGTGAAGAAAAAAGAAGTGAAGGAAGAGGAGAAGAAGAAAGAAGACGATGGCTTCTAAATGCTCAGTAAATAGTTAGTGAGCGCCAACGACCAGCCACGATTTTTACAGGAATAAAATCAATAACTTACTTCTATGACAAAGTTATTGTTCGCACTTCTGATGAGTAGTGCTATAACCGTTCAGGCACGGGCACAATCGACAGAGATTGTTACGCGGGCCAATGATTTTCTCACGTCTCTTCCATCAGACCTTCGTCAAAAAGCAGTATATACCTGGAATGATAGTGAACAATACAATTGGCATTTTGTGCCGAAGAGCCGCAAGGGTATATCGCTCCATGCACTCAATGAAAAACAACGGAGTGCTGCTCTCCTTTTACTGAAAGCAAGTCTGGCCAACCAGGGATATCAAAAGGCAACAGGTATAATTTCGTTGGAGAAAATTCTTCAGCAGGTAGAGGGTCGCGATGCGGATGATTCATATCGCGATCCATTGAATTATTACTTTACTATTTTTGGAACACCCGCCACTGATAAACCCTGGGGCTGGCGATTGGAAGGACATCACCTGTCGCTCAACTTTACTTCAGTGAAGGGTATAATAGAATCTTCTACACCAAGTTTCTGGGGCAGTAACCCGGCCGTTGTACCCTCCGGAAATGAAAGAGGAAAAAAGACATTGAAAGATGAAATAGATCTTGGCTTTGCATTGATCAATGCGTTTGATGAAAAGCAATTGGCTAAGGCAAGATTCTCTGAAACGGCTCTTTCTGAAATTGTATCCTATAATAAACGTGAAGCCTCTACACTTACTCCGGCAGGCATTCTCTATAGCGAAATGAAGAAAGAACAGCAGGCTATATTTATCAAATTACTTGATACCTATATACGCAATTATGAGCTGGGCTTTTCGGAGAAACTAAGAAAAAAGATTGAGCTGGCAGGTATAGATAATCTGTCGTTTGCCTGGGCTGGTGCGTTGAAGCCAGGCGCTGGTCACTATTACAGAATCCAGGGACCGATGCTATTGATAGAATACGACAACACGCAGAACAATGCGAACCATATACACTCCGTTGTGCGCGACTTAACCAACGATTTTGGAGAAGATATACTGCGTGAGCATTATGAACGCGAACACAAAGGAAACTGATTCTCTGTATTGACGTTATTTCAACTTTAACAAATAAAACCTGTCGCAGGCAAAGTGGCCGGTATTGCCGAGTGGTCCTTCTATCTTTTTAAAGCCAGCTTTTTCATACAGGTGCATGGCATGATCCATCGTGTTGAATGTTTCGAGATAGCAGTATATATACCCTATCTCTTGAGCAGCCTGAATGCAGGCTTGTAATGTTTTATAGCCTAACCCCAGTCCTCTGCCTTCGGATAAGAAATACATTTTCTTTAGCTCGCAATATTCTGCGCTGCCCCCCTGCAATGGAGCTATACCTCCGCCACCAATAACTTTTCCATCTACTTCGCAAACATAGTAAGCGCATGATGGGTCGGAGTATGCCTGATACATATTATCCACTTCCGTATCGTGAATGGCAAAGCCGGCACCACCGGCACCAAACTCCGGCATAACTGTTCGGATGATATTGGCTACAGCTATACCATCAGCAGGAGATATAAGACGGATTGTAACGTTCATGTACTTGTAGGAAATTATAGTGCGAGTCGTTTAACTGCCTGAAGAAAACTGGATGTGATGCGTTCAGCGCGCGCATGATGTTGATTCTTTACAATCCATTTACCTTGCACGAGTGTTCCCAGCGTATCGCCAGAATCGGAAGTATATAGTATAGCGGGGAGTAAATGGTTTATATCGGCTTGTGCCAGCAAAGGCGCTTTGGCATTATATACTACAGCATCGAAGGAATTACCTATGGCAAAATAGTTTGCCGGAATAGTGCCCATTGCTTTTCTTCCGGCAAGCAAAGTTTTTTGAATTAATATACTCGCACCATCATCAAATGTGTTTCGCTTGTGCGTGGTAAATCGTTGCGCGTAATCCAGCCATCGAAGATCTTCCAATGGATTTAAGCTGATGTGGCTATCAGTGCCGATAGACCACGAGCCTTCATGGCGAGCAAATGTTGTCAGGTTGAAAATTCCATCGCCCAGGTTTCCTTCTGTGCCCGGGCAAAGCACTGCATTTGCTCCACTTTTTGCAAGTTCTATAGTTTCATCATCTGTCATGTGTGTGCAATGAACTATATGGAAGCGATCGTCAACCGGTAAGTTGTTCAGCAGCCACTCGACAGGACGTTGCTTGAGATGTGCCAGGCAATCGCTTACTTCTTTCAACTGCTCAGCAGCGTGAAGATGGAAGGGTATATTTTTTGGTCCTTGTTCAAAAGTGGATACTATATCTCGTGCATCCACAGCACGTAAAGAATGTACACTAAATCCCAATGTTGCGTGAGCATTATCCGCGACTATCGTTGCAGAGTCGTCCAGCAAATGGAAGTATTCATCTACTGTTGAAGAAATAAACCTTCGTTGCCGTGGCTGAGGTTCCTGACCAAAGCCACCTTTCTGATAGAATACAGGTATAAGCGTAATTTTTATACCAGCTGTTTTCGCTGCTGCAACAAGTCGTTCGCCCATTTCGGCAAGGTTGCTATAGGTCTGCCCGTTTTTGTCATGGTGGAGGTAATGAAACTCTGCAACGTGCGTATAGCCCTTCCGTAGCATCTCTGCGTAGAGCATAGCGGCTACAGCTTCTACCTGATCAGGATCAAGACTCAAGGCACAATGATACATAGCTTCTCGCCAACTCCAGAAATCATCTTTTGAGCCCGCAGCATGTTTCTCCGCCATGCCTGCCATAGCATATTGAAAGGCATGTGAGTGTGCATTCTGAAAACCAGGGAGTGCATAGCCATGCACAGCTTCAATGGCTACTGATTCGGGCCGCACATCAGAGATATATTGAATGTTGCCGACCTCATCTACACCAACAAAGCCGGGTGTGAGCCAACCCTCCGAGAGTAATATACCTTTGAACTGGTAATATTTTATAGTCTGGCTCATATCAGCGAAGTTGAGAAATCAGTTGATCAAAAGTTTTCCTTAACAGATTACGTACCTGCTCCGCGCGCGCCTCGCTATATTTTGTTTCAGTGTCATCCATATAGTTCACCTTGGGCATCTCTAACTGGAGCGCATGCTGACGGAGCGAAGGTTTACCAAACGCGCGTGTTATCGTTCCTCCTTTAAAGGGTTGATTGTGACTAACCTTCCATTGGGCAGACGATAATGAATTGATAGCTGTTTGTATTATTTCCGGGGAAGCAGAACGTTCATCGGCATCGCCCAGGATCAAGTCCGGAAATTTGTCTTTTTGTATCGTGGGAACAATTTGTCTGATCGAGTGACAATCCCACAAGAGCACCTTACCAAATTTAGCTTTCAGCGAATCCAGCAGCGATTGTATTTTTTCATGATACGGCTTATAGTATAAAGTATATCTTCTTTTTACCTCGGCATCCTCAACAGTTTGTCGTTTGTCTATATATAGCGGTTCGCCTAAAAATGTTGTAGTGGGGCAAAGCGCAGTAATGATGCGTCCATCGGAATACAACGGTTTACTGTCAGGGTCCCGATTCAGATCGATTATCCAACGGCTATAATTAGCGGTTATCAACGTCATACCCATGGAAGGAGCAAAGTCATAAAGCTTGTCTACAAACCAATCTGTATCATCCGGAGCTTCTGTGAGTGATGAAATATACTCTCTCTTTATATCCTCCGGGAATGCCGTACCACAATGTGGCACGCTTACAATGATCGGTACCTCGGGTGCTGTGGGGTTATATATTTTAAATGGATCCACGGTACGTTACTATTACAAAATCACTAAACTATTCGTTGTCGCTTTTCTTTTTTCTCTTCTTCTTTTTCTTCGCGCTTGTTTCTTCCTGCACCTTAACAGGTTCTTCCAGTTTTATTTTCAACTCGTTTTTAGTCTGGGCAAGATCCGTTTCTGTTTTAATGAGGGCTATTCGTAACTTCTCAATAGTTTGTTTGTCGGTTGCGTCTGCTGCATTCTCCGCCAGACGTTTCTTCAGCAGCATAATTCTTTTGAAGCTCTCATCAATGCGAGCTTGTGTGATCTCGCCTTTATCAACCATGCCCCGAATTATACTGTGCACTTTATCGACTGTGCGCTGATCGCTGCCTGCTATATTATTGGAAAACGTCATAATATCTACGCCACCTTGTATAGCGAGTTTTATAGCCTGCTCAAAACCAAAATGCTTGGTAATGGCCTGCATCTGCATATCATCAGTAAAGATCACACCATTGAAGTGGAGGCGCTTTCGTAATATACCGGTAAGTACATCCGTAGAGAGTGTGCCGGGGTTTCCCTTCGGATCAAGTTTTTTGTTTACGATGTGCGAAGTCATAATAGCATCGGCGTATCCTGAGTCGATCAATAACTGATAAGGTTTTAGCTCGCGCTCTTCCCATGTGTTGGTAACATCGGCAATGCCTAAGTGCGTATCAGCCTTAGAACTGCCATGACCAGGAAAATGTTTAAGCGATGTAATCACACCATACTTTCTGTGTTGCCTGATAACTTCTTTCGCCATCAGCGCAACAGAGTCTTCGTTAGCAGAGAACGCGCGACCAAACTTGGCGATGATCGGATTGTCCGGATTAGAAGCGAGATCTACCACGGGAGCAAAATTTATATTTATACCTAAACCCGCTAATGTTGATGCAGTGGCTTCACTATAAAAACGAACAGAATCCAGCGTAGGAGCTTTGCCCATAGCAGCTGCAGTGATAGAGCGAGGAAATCCATATTTATCTTTCAGGCGATTTACTCGTCCGCCTTCCTGATCTATACATATAAATAATGGGATCGGTGCTGCTTGCTGATACGTCCAGGTGATCTTTTTCAGTGCTATAAATGAATTTACAGGAGGTATATTTTTTTCAAAGATGATGATCGAGCCAACTTTTCCCTGTCTTATTTCGCGCAAAACTTCCGGGTCAACATCGGCTTTAGGAAAGCCGATCAATATCATCTGACCAATTTTTACGTCCAGGCTGTCCGTTGTTTGTGCGTGTACTAATCCTGCCAGACTGTTTAGTACTAAGAAAAAAATGCAAGCGTATTTCATTGTTCTTTAAAAAAATATAGGAAGTTTCTGTTTAATAAGCTTCGTAAATTCTGTGCAAAATGTTTTGCATGTTGTTTCGCACTTCGGCTGTAGACCGGGCAAAGTGCGTGTTCATAAAAGAGAAGATCAGCAGCCGGCCGCGTTTCGTTACCAGATATCCGCTAAGTGCGTGGTTGTTGCTAAGCGAACCTGTTTTGCCAAATATATAGGGCGTTGCTTCTTTATAGTAGTTGCGTATGGTTCCCTTGCGGCCACCGATCGCTAATAATGAGAATAATCTTTCCTGAGGCGCCAGCTTGTATATTTTCTCCCATAACTGAACAACGGAACGAGGAGTAAAGAGATTGAATCGTGAAAGGCCCGAACCGTCTTTCCACACCGGTTCATCTGCCAGGTCGTTCAGAAAATTCTTTTTGCTATAGCGGATCGCAATTTCAGGACTGAGTGTATCGCTGATTACACCGGAACACATCGTTAGTAACTGTTCAGCAATAAAGTTATCGCTCTCCTGCATCATAATTCTATACAGACTATCAGAAGGTATACTATAAAATGTAAGGGCTGTGGAATCGAAAGGTTTATTTATAACGGTAACATTTCTTTTTAATGTATCAGCAAGCAATGAAGCTGTTATTGCGGGAGATATCTTTAACGGAACGTCAATGATCTTTGCTGAAGGTTTAGCTCCCGGAAAATAGGTAAAGATATTCTTATCCGGTTCGCGTGTGGCATCTGCGGTTTTCTGCACGGTACCAGTTACGAGGTTTGGCCGGAACAGATCAGGCTGTATATCGGTACGGCTACCGGTCGCCCAGATGGAGACTATATTTCCGTAGACTGGCAATGGCGATCTTTCGGGCGAGTAGTATGCATTGTAATCGTCCCACGCCCAGCCCGGACCAAAGTACTTTGTTGAAAAATTAGCGGGTGAGAAGTATAGCTGATAAGGAGTCTGTTTTAAAAAAGAATATACCCGGTTGTTGGTATAAACATTTTTATAAAGCAGACTGGGATCTCCTGTTCCCCAGAATATCAGCGAATCGCCATGCACAACGTAACGTAGCCCTGGTATAGAATCGCTCAATACCTTAAGGCTTGTGAAGAAGGTAAATATCTTGGTGTTGGATGCCGGAGTAAAATACTTCGCTCCGTTAAAATCAAAAAGAGTTTTACTCTTGGCAGGATCGTAGAGCACAAAGCCTACGTGATCTTTGAACTCGGTTTCCGTTGCCTGAAATGTTTTGGTAAGGCTACGCCTGGAGATCGGTGCACAGTGCATCATTGCAAGACCTATACACAGAATCACTAACCGCGACAGAATAGAGGTAGTAGGTTGATGCCATGTATACTTCGTCATGCGTATAGAGTTTACAAGTAGCGCTCCTGCAGAATTTTACGATGATGTGTTTCGTGGCCGGCAATGATATAACCCAGGTTAAAAACAGAGAGCTCCGTTTTATTGGCGGTGCCGGTGCGTTGCAGCATTTCGGGAGTAAAGCTTTTATATAAGTCAACCGTTGTAGCGCGAAGTCTTTCCTGTTCGTCAGCCAGATCTTTTAGGTTACGGTTAGCGGCATTTGCTTCAGGAGCATAATCATTTTCTTCAAAGCCATGCAAAGGGGTTTTGTCGTTGCGCGCAAAACGTAAGGCCCGATACGCAAATATTCTCTCCACATCGATCATGTGACAGAGTAATTCTTTGATGCTCCATTTACCAGGTTGATAACGAAAGTCTCCCTTTGATTCGGGTATACTGCGAACAAGATCAACTGTAAGCTTGTTCGATTGTGTCAAGGCTTCCAGCATATCCTGGTCTTTTACATTTTCCACATAACCTTTGTAGAAAGCAGCAACGGTGGTAAGATCTGGTCTTGTCATTTTCCAAAAGTACTTAAAAGTTTATGCTATACAACGACCTTTCCATTAACGACCTAGCCGTTGGGCAGATGAATGATAATGCGGGTACCCTTGCCATATTCGCTGGCGATGTTGATGTTGCCTTTCAGTTTTTCCACGGCCTGCTTTACAATATACATACCGAGTCCTGACCCCTGGGAGCGATCGGTTGCCCGATAAAACATATTAAAAATCTTGTCGAGATATTCGGGTCGTATACCAATACCGTTGTCATGAAACTCGAGTGTAGCATCTTTTGGAGTAACGCGAATATATATGCGGATATAACTTGAGACTTCCGGGTTATAGTATTTATAAGCGTTGGATATAATGTTGCTGAAGATGATGCGGATGCGTAACGAATCGCTGGAGAAAGGTATATCTTCATTCACTTCAATCTGCGTATTTACCGCTTTAAAGTTCTCCAGGTATTCCAGTTCTTTGATACAACTTAATGCTACTTCCTTCAGATCGATTGGTTCCGATGATAGCTCCACGCGATTAACGCGTGCATAGTTGAGCATCGACCGAATAAACTCATCAAGCTTTTTAATGCGGCCGTCAATCTTGCTCAAGTACTGCCGGTGATTGGTAGCATCCGTATCCAGATTAGCCAGGTTTACCAGACCCATAATAGAGCTTAACGGTGAGCGCAGGTCGTGAGAAGTTTTGTACATGAGCTGATCAAGCTCAAAATTTCTCTCTGACAATTCTTCCAGTGTGGCTTTAAGTTCTTCTTCCTGTGCAGCGAGTTGTGTATTTTGATGGAGAAGCTCTTCATTAAGTTCGAGTAATTTTTCTTCTATCGTTTTGCGCAGTGTGATGTCGCGTGCAAAAATAGCCACACCGGTTACCAGGCCTTTATCATTGCGAATAGGATTGAGCGATACTTCAAATATAGTGTCTTCAACAAACTGGTCTTCTACTATAAATTGCTCACCTCGCAGTGCTCGTGAAATTTGCTTGCGCACATTTTTTCGTATGTGGGCAGGAATTGGTGTCAGGAAAGATTGTCCAAACCGGATGTTCGCATCGAATAACTTTTTGAAATCACGGGCATGGGCGCGGTTGAAAGTTATATACTTCATATCCCTGTCCACAGCCAGCACGTGGTCGTTGGTACTTTCCAGTACACCGCGAAGATTTGCATTAATCGACTTAATGATCTCCTCAAATTGTTTACGCTCCGTTATGTTGTTTACAAAAACAGCCGCACCCTTTATTTCGTTCTTGCCGTTGCGTATAGGGTTGTACGTTGTGCGGATGTAACCCGTAAATCCAGGATTAGCCAGATGATGGTCTGATACAAAGTGGCTTCCTTCCAACGCTCTTTGTATTTCACTTTTCACCCACGCATAATCTGGAGTGCCTTTCAGGTAATTGAGTTTATTTCTTCCTATCTCTATATCGGCATTATACAACAGCTTCATCACGCGTTTGTGATTTTGGTTGAACGTTGTATAATTATAGTCTGCGTCTACGGCATAAATCGATTCGCGCGTACTTTCAAGCACTCCACGCAAGTTTGCATTAAGATGATTGATTTTTTCTTCTGCGCGCTTTAGCTGTGTTATATCAGTAATAAATCCGATAATAAATTTCTCTTTTTTATCATTAACGAAAAGAGATTTCACCGTAAGCAAGTCGTGTATTTCACCTTTGCGCGAAGTTATTTTTTCCAGCACGCTTATGGTCTTGCCGGTTCGCAGTACTTTATTATCTATACTCCAGAAAGAGTCAGCTTCTTTCTTGGGCAAAAAATCGCGGTCTGTTTTGCCATACATCTCCTGTTGCGTTCGCCCGATCAGTTCGGCAAACTTCCGGTTGAACATGACCCAGCGGTGCTTCTGGTCTTTTACGAAGATGGGAGCGGCAACCGTGTTGATAATGTTATCCAGAAAGTTGCGCGAATCGATCAGCGCAGCGCCTGCTTCTTTTTCTGAAGATATATTTCGAATAGTGCCAACAAAGTAATTATCCTTTCCTTCATGCTTCAGCAAGCTCACGTTTAATACTCCCCAGAACCGATCACCATTCTTTTTCTGGAAATAGGTTTCGAGTCCTTTGATGGCATGTTTTTTCTTGAGCGTTTTTACTACTCCGCGCGGCTCACTTTGATCGGCATATATAATGGCTGGTTTAAACTTTTGAAGCTCGCGCAGGTTTTTATACCCGAACATTTTCAGGAATGCCTGGTTTACATACAGGAACCGCGTGCCGATAATTCCCATATATATACCTTCCGTTAAATTGCGATTGATCGTTTCCAGTAACTCGCGACTTTGAAGAGCCTGTTCTACGGCCTTTTTTTGTTCGGTTATATCGCGAAAATTTGAAACGATGCCTTCAATGCCTGCAATGTGCGAGAAGTTGGTTAATATATACTCCGTCCATATATAGTATCCCTTCTTATGTAAAACACGTTGAAACAACTTTACACTTTTGCCCGGTGTTTTCACCAGCTTGCGAAATGCCTTGCGTGCTTCGTCTATATCTTCCGGATGAACAAAGAATGTTCCGCTCATCTTCATGACCTCTTTCTCGGAGTAGCCGCATACCTTTTTAACGGACTTGCTGGCAAACTTTATTATACCCGAAGTATCGTACACCACAATGCCCTCCTGTGCATGTTCGATCAGCGCCCGGAAGCCGTTCTCACTTAATGTCTGTTTCTTTTCTCTGGCGGATTTCATTCCCATGGATTAATGCTATCGATAGACAACCTTTTTGCGGGGCATCTAAGACGTTAACATAGTTGAGCAGTCATAGTTTTTTTCTGCTAGATGATAAATTAGTATTCCTGATGAAAAAGGATATAGGATCACTGGTTGAATTAAAGTATCAACTGTTGTGAATTTACTAAATTAAGATTGTTCTTCCTCTTTGCCGGCACTATTACCACTCTTCGGTTCCAGCAGGCGGTGCAGGCGCGTGGGCGAAGAATCTGCAGAGCGAAACATGAAGTTGCGCAAGTATCCTTCTATGGGGAGTATAAGAAATGCAATTACTACCTGTATAAAGAAGTCTGTTACCGGACTCGCCTTGGTCTCCAGTAATTCGCTCGCTACAGTTTGTATAAATTGTATGAGCATAATGATAGTGAGCAGTGAAAGCACCCGGCTGATAATGCGGAAGCGGTTGCTGAGGCGAAAGGATAAAATTACAAAACCCGAAAACACAATGATCTCTAATCCATAGAACCAGGGGCGTTGCCAGTAAGGTGGCAGTACCTCGAAAACAACGGCTGGCAGTTCATGAATCTTTCCAAAGATATCGCGCGATTGAACCATTAGCTGATAGTCATCCGATGGTAAATATGGATAGTTCACCACATTATTCATGGCAGACCAGTCTGACCAATCTTTATCAAGACCGGTAAGACGATACCGGTATTCAATAGCCTGCGAAGCGAGGTAATCCGGCTGAATAACTTCAAATGTGAGTGCACTTTTATTTTCTTCTACTTCAAAGTTTACCAGGTCTACTTTTGCATCGTTGTGCCGAACGGCACGCAAGAGCGGCTGATTGCCGGCTTCATACGGTATAAATTTCTCGCCATAGAATTTATATAGTTCGTTGTCTTCAGTGATGACCCAAAGATCCTGGTTGCTCTGGTCAATGGTAATGAAGCGGAGATTTTGAAATAAGTTTAGCAGTTGCAGATTATTCTGACCTTTCTCTTTACCCAACAAATTCCATGTGTGACGATCGTTGTAAAGTATATTTACCCCATCCGAAAAATAGTGTACGGGCTTCGGCAACGAATCTACCCGCTCAAAGAGATTCTTCTTCCGATCAAATCGTTGAAAGCCCTGATCGTTGGCAAGAAGAATTTCATTCTTCCAGTGAATGCAGGTGATGTTGTTGAATGTAGGGTTATCGATCGTTAGCGTCTGTATATTCTTTACTTCACCCCCTGCTATATCTAAACGATATGCTTTATCGAGAGCGCATAACCAAAGCTCTTCACCAACCCCATCGATCATGGCATCGATGCGGTCGTCTACATTCTCCAGGAAATGTAGAGACTCCCATGTATCACCCGTTGATTGAAAGGCACGCACTTCACTATCGTATGTTGAAAGGAGTAATGCATGAAGACGTAGCGAAGCATAGGCTGTCAATATAGGTTCTTCAACGATAGCTTTGGCTTTCAAACCATTTATTTCAAAAGCACCTGCGAGGCCGACAGCAATCAGTTTACCATCCAATTGCAATAATTGTGTAACCTTGGCATCTATACCCTGTATCTTTTTGTAGATATATTGAGAAGATCGCAGCACGCGCTCTGTCTTTTTAACAAACCGGGGTTTTAACTTTGAAGTTGCCGATGAAGTTTTGGTGTTTCCTTTTGAAGAAGCTGTCGTTGAATTTGTTTCTTCCTCTTTAGCCGCGTCTCGTTTTCTTCTGAAGAAATATAGCAGTCCTTTTTTCTTGGGTTCTTTTGTAGAAGCATCTTCCTTTTTATTGTCAGAAGAAGAGGGTATTTGTTTGGAAGGAACAGATTGCCGGTTATTGGTGCCGGCCTCTACAGTATAGGTGATCTCTTCATATATATCTTCTCTCTCTAATTTGAATAGGCCCAATGAAGTGCCTACATATTGACTTCCCTGAAACGACATTGCACAAAGTAAATTTCCGCTAAGTCCATCGTAGTGACTGAATGACCGGAAAGGCAGGTAAGGTGCTACACGTGTGAAGCCATATTCATGTGCTGCCCAAATGCAAAGACTTTTGTCGCGCATCAAACTATATACTTCATTATCCGGAAGGCCTGTGTTATAGTTTACAATTTCCTGCGTGTGGCCCGATCCGGACTGTACAAAGATCATCCCTCCGCGTAATGTACCTAACACAAACAGATCGCGATTTACCCAGCTTCCATTTACTACTACACTGGCATCTGCATAGGCCTGGTCTTGTAGTTTTAGTTCGCGTGGACGAAGATCTTCGCCCATCAGAATAATTTTGTTAGAGGCAAGACCAAGTATATAGAAGTTGTTGAAGCCGCTGGAGAATGTAACCTCCGATCCGGCCGGCAGCCCCAGCGTGGTGTTTACCAGTTTATCGCCTTCCACCTTAAAGATACCTTCGTGCTGGGTGTTGATATATACTGAGCCGAAGAGCTCGAAGATATTTCCAAACGATCCGGTAATGCTCGAAGCTTTAATAGTTATTGCCGACTGACTTTGGGTTTCAATATATAGTGCCTGCTCAGTAACAAAGTATAACTTGTCGTGCACAACGATGTTTTGAAATACATCGGTAATTCCTTCCGAAGATAGTGTCTTTAACTTGTGACTGCCCGGAATATTGGTATCTATTTTTCCATAGCCGGAGGATCCGCTCCAGTATATTTCTTTACGATCATCGAGCTGCAATGAATATACTGCGCCATTGTTTGATATAAGATCCCAGTTACGCCCGTCAAATTCAAGTATACCTCTGCGCGTAGCAAAATACATAACGCCATGATCGTCCTGAACCATATCGAAGCAAACATTGCTGAAGCGTTCTTTACCAGGAGAATAATGCGATAGAAAATAGTTACCGTTTTGACTATACAGTTGACAGAAACTGAACAGCAGGATAGAGAGACAAATATAGCGCATGAAAAAAGACCTTACGGTAAAGGTAAAAAAATGCAGCTATGTTAACTACCTGGAATGCTGGCATTTAAAGATTTTATAATCTCAACTGATGCGGCTCCAGTTCACTACGGTTTTTCGTATTGAATCGATTTGCGTGCGGATCACTTTGTTTTCTGCTTTTTCGAGCTCCGGATCATCTTGCAGTATTTGTATAGCAGCCTCACGCGCCAGCTGTAAGGTGGGGCCGTCTTTGGCCAGATCAGCAATCATCAGATCGAGTGCCCCACTCTGTTGCGTGCCCATCACATCGCCAGGGCCGCGAAGTTTCAGGTCTGTTTCAGATATCTCAAAACCATTATTGGTCTTTACCATGGTTTCGATGCGTGTACGCGAGTCTGCTCCTAATTTATAGTCTGTCATGAGCAAGCAATATGATTGGTCGGCACCACGACCAACACGTCCGCGCAGCTGGTGTAATTGTGAGAGACCAAATCGCTCTGCGTTTTCGATTACCATTACTGAAGCATTCGGAACATCCACACCAACCTCGATTACAGTCGTAGCTACCATGATCTTGGTTTCGTTTCGGATGAATCGCGCCATTTCGAAATCTTTCGCTTCGGGTTTCATTTTGCCATGAACAATGCTGATAGCATAATCCGGAAAAGCGCGACAGGCACTTTCGTAGCCATCCATCAAATGTTTCAAGTCAAGCTTTTCTGATTCTTCAATTAATGGATATACTATATATACTTGTCGTCCGGCTTCGATCTGATCTCTCAGAAATTGATTTACCTGTAAACGATGTGCATCAAAGCGATGGATGGTTTTGATAGGTTTTCTCCCTGCCGGAAGTTGATCGATCACCGATACATCCAGGTCGCCATATAAAGTCATGGCCAATGTGCGAGGTATAGGTGTGGCGGTCATGACTAACACGTGTGGATATATATCGGCATTTTTCTGCCAAAGCTTGGAGCGTTGTGCTACACCGAAGCGATGTTGTTCATCTACTACAGCAAGACCCAGATTTTTGAATTGCACTTCTTCTTCCAGCAAAGCGTGTGTGCCGATAAGTATTTTCAACTCGCCTGAGCGAAGTGCCTCGTGAATTTCTCTTCGTGCCGATTTTTTTGTTGAACCTGTAAGCAACGCAACAGGCAATTCCATTTTATCTGCGTAGCGTTTCAGTCCGTTGTAATGCTGCTGTGCAAGAATTTCTGTTGGTGCCATTAACGCGGCCTGTGCTCCTCCACCGACAATTACCAGCATACATATAAAGCCAACAATAGTTTTGCCACTGCCTACATCTCCCTGCAGCAAACGATTCATCTGCTTGCCCGATTTCAGATCAGCATATATTTCTTTGATAACTTTCTTTTGAGCATCGGTGAGCGCGAAGGGTAAATGTTCGTTATAAAATTTAGTGAGCAACGATGCATCCTGAAAAACCTGACCTTTAAATTTTTCTTGCCTAACGAGCTTTAGCTTTAACAAGCGTAACTGTATATAGAACAGCTCTTCAAATTTTAAACGCTGCTGAGCTTTTGCTAACAACTCAAAGCTTTGTGGAAAATGAATGTTCAGCAGTGCATCTTTCTTTGATATAAGTTTATGAAAATGTAATATGGATGAAGGAAGAGTTTCACGAATTTTATCCTGCGAAACGATGAGTAACTCTTGTGTAAGTTTGGCTATAGCTTTACTATCGATTCTGCGGCTTCGTAATCTTTCTGATAGCGGGTATACCGGTTGCAGCGCTCCGCCTTGTTCATTCTTCTGTGTTAGCACTTCAATTTCTGGATGTGCTATATTGAATTTACTTCCAAAGCGCGCGGGTTTTCCAAACACTACATATTGTGCACCAACCTTTAACTTTTCATTAACCCAGTTAATTCCCTGAAACCAGACCAACTCTACCTCACCAGTGTCGTCTGCCAGGTTGGCGACCAAACGTTTCTTAAATCCTGCACCGATTAATTCTTTCTTTACCAATTTGCCTTTTATCTGCACAAAAGGCCAATCATCGGATAGTTCTTTAATACTGTAAAATTTTGTGCGGTCTTCGTATCGGAAAGGGAAGTGCTGGAGTAAGTCTCCGAACGTAAAGATGTTTAACTCTTTGTTCAATAACGATGAACGCTGCGGGCCCACGCCTTTCAGAAATTCAACCGGAGTATCAAAAAATGCAGCCATCCGTTATTATTCACCAATCAAAGATTCAAAGTAATAAGGTCCTTTAAGACTAGAAAAATTTTTTTCAGATCGAACTATATAAGTGCAGAAAAAGTGGTTACAAAACAATTTGATTCGCGATCAAGCAATGTTGTAGAAAATATGAAGATTGAGCCAACCAACTTTAAGGGAATCGAGTACGTGCAGGTTAGTCAACTGCCTGAAGAACAGCAGGCAGTGATTACGCAATCGATTAATAACAACCTTTACATAAAAATACTGATAGACGGAAAAATTGTAGGCAAATGCCTGCAATACAAAGATTACGAACTTTGGTATAACAGCGTCTATAGGCCAGGAGGTACATCTGGGAAAAAAGTAGTGGCCATGGAAGATCCTGCTATACAGGAATCGCTGCTGAAAAAATAATTACTCCCAAATCCCTTCATCAGGAACTACTTCCAACACGTTTCCTTCAGGATCCTCAAAGTAAAAAGATTCTTTTCCGCTTTTCCAGGTAACTTCAGCTATGATAGATATACCCTTGAGGCGGATTTCTTCTTTTACCTTGAGGTAATCAGCACTGGCTACTTCAAAAGCAAAGTGAAGTTTTCCATTACCATAATGTGGAGGCGGACTTGTTTTTAGTTTCGAATCCTCCGGATTGAAACAAAGCAATACTGAACTACCAGCCCGGAAAAATATATGTTTTCCTTTTACATAGCTGATCACAGGAAGGTCTAATACTTCATGATAAAATCGCTTTGCTTTATTAAGATCATGAATATAGAGGCATGTCTCTTTTATCTTTAGAAGATTCATTGACAAAAAGATTTTTTTACCGAGCAGTATTCATCCCACACTTCTTTTACAATTTCTGCTGCCGGTTGAATCTTTCGAATGCATGCAGAAACCTGGCCTATTTCAAGCTCACCTTCATCAAGCTCACCTTCAAACATTCCATGCTTGGCTCTTCGACTACCCAGAAGAGAATGTAACTCTTCTTTTGTTGCTCCACGAAGTTCTGCTTCCTGTACTTGTTGAAAGAAAGAGTTCTTTATCAACCGTACAGGTGTGAGTTGCTTTAGTGTAAGCACGGTATCGCCTTCCGTTGTCTCGGTAATTTTCTTTTTAAAATTTTCGTGCGCAGAAGATTCTGCGCTCGCTGCGAACCGGCTGCCAATTTGTACTCCATCTGCACCTAATGCTTCGCATGCCGCCATAGCACGTCCGCCAGCTATACCTCCTGCAGCTAGCAATGGAATAGATATAGCATCACGAACAATAGGTATAAGAACCAACGTTGTGGTCTCTTCTCTTCCATTGTGTCCCCCGGCTTCAAATCCCTCTGCCACAACAGCGTCAACACCGGCTTGCTCAGCTTTACGCGCAAACTTAGCACTTGATACAACATGCACTACTGTTATACCTTTATCCTTCAGGAAGCTGGTCCACGTAGCAGGATTACCTGCTGAAGTAAAAACAATCTTTACCTGCTCCTCCAGAATAACATTCATGAGCTTCTCAATGTCTGGATATAGCAAAGGTATATTTACCCCAAAGGGCTTATCAGTAGCTTTTTTACACTTCACTATATGCTCCCGCAAAACTTCAGGATACATTGATCCGGCTCCGAGTAAACCTAGCCCTCCGGCATTGCTTACTGCAGATGCAAGTTTCCATCCACTACACCAGACCATGCCAGCCTGAACGATAGGATATTGAATGTTAAAAAGTTGTTGTATTCGGGTATTCACAGAATAGTTGATATAGACCAAAAAATAATTATTTCAATTCACTTTCCTGATACAATTCTGTTCCTTAAAATATTACCTTCAAATGCATTGTTTTCGACTCAAATGAGCAGGGCATGAAAGTTGTCCACAAAGAATTGATTTATAAAAATCCATGTAACGTTCTGATTGTATGCTACTTAAATGATAATACTCGGGTAATGTGGATAAGTGTTTAGTTTTGTGGATTACTTTTTGACAAATATCTTACATATTCTAACTACCTGAATTTTAAGGTTTTTCTTCATCCGGATTTTTAGTCCGTTCATCAATTTTATACACAATTAAAACAGGATTCTATAACCGATAAAATCGACCAGTCGTTATCACCAAATATGAATAAAATAATCTTTCTTCTTTTTCTATTTTTTTTATTCAGAAATGTAAGAGCACAGGATGCAGTTGTCATAAAATTTGATAAGCTACAAGAGCTGATGCAGACAAAAACAAACGAGATTCAGGTTATTAACTTTTGGGCAACGTGGTGTGCACCCTGTGTTAAAGAGCTTCCATTGTTTGAGCAATTGCGAACCGACAATAAAAAAGGTGATGTAAAGATCACATTAATTAACCTCGACTTTGCCGATAAGGTTAACAAGGTGAATGCTTTTTTAGTGAAGAAGAAAATTCAAAGTAGTGTTTTATTGCTGGATGAGATCGACTACAACACCTGGATAGATAAGGTCGATCAGAGTTGGGGTGGTGCTATACCTGCAACATTGATCATCAATCCACAGAATGGTAAAAGAAAATTTGTTGAACGCGAACTTCGTGAAGGTGAGCTTGAGCAACTCATTGAAGATGTGCGTTAAAGTATATTTACAAACTATAAACCCTAAACTGAATTATGAAAAATGTTCGATTAACTGCATGGCTGGCGTTATCGCTTGTTGTACTGTTCGCGGGGCGATCTCCTAAATATGAGATCGGAGATGCTGTGGTAGATTTCAAGTTGAAAAATGTAGATGGCAAATACATTTCTCTTTCTGACTATAAAACATCAAAGGGTGTAATTGTAATTTTTGATTGCAATACATGCCCGTATTCTAAGGCATATAATGATAGAATCCAGACACTGAGTAAAACCTATGCGCCTAAAGGATTTCCTCTTGTAGCGATCAACGCCAATGACCCTGAAGTGTCTCCTGGTGATTCGTTCAATGAAATGGTTGCTGTTGCTAAAAAGAAGAAATATGATTTCCCGTATCTGGTAGACGAAACACAGCAAGTAGCAAAAGCATTTGGTGCTTCTAATACTCCGCATGTATTTGTGTTGCAAAAAGAAGGCAGCGATTTTAAAGTTGCCTATATAGGCGCGATAGATAACAACACGCGTGATGAAAAGGCGGCCGATAAAAAATATGTAGAAGAAGCAGTGGATGCATTGCTTGCCGGTAGGCCAGTGCCTACTTCTAAAACAAAAGCAATAGGTTGTGGAATAAAATGGAAGAACGTTTAAGCTTTAATTTTCTGAGAGGCTGTATAGGCTGTAGTCCACGCTGATTGAAAATTATAGCCGCCCGTTTCGCCATCAATATTTAAAACCTCTCCTGCAAAGAAGAGGTTTTTTATTTTCTTGCTCTCCATGGTTTGAAGATCTACTTCGGCAAGATCTACTCCACCACATGTTACAAATTCTTCCTTGAATGTTGTTTTACCTTTAATGTGAAAAGCTGATCGGATAATTCCCTCCAGAAGCTTGTTCAGATTCTTCTGAGGTAACTCTGCCCATATCTTTTGACTTTCTATTTCAGCTAATGTACAGAGTAATTGCCACAGCCGTTGTGGCAAATTAAAGAGTGGATTGGTATATATTTTTTGTTTGCCATGAAGTGTTTTATGAGTTGTTAACAGCCTGCGCATTTCATCTTCTTTGGCAGGACCGACCCAACTAACCAACGCTGTAAATTCGTAATGAACATCGTGTAAATACTCAGCGGCCCATGCCGATAGTTTTATAACAGCAGGTCCACTTAACCCCCAATGTGTTACAAGCACGGGGCCTGTTTGTTGAAATTTAGTTGTAGCAATGCGCACCTCAGCATTTGGCACAGCTATGCCCATTAACTCTTTAAATTGTTTCTGGGAGTCATTGAATGTAAACAAAGACGGTATAGGAGGAATGATGCGAATACCCAGTTGTTGCAACCATTGATAGAATTGAAGATTGGGATTCCCTCCTATGGCAATGAGAACTTTTTTGGCAGTATATATTTTATCTCCGGAAGTATATATTTCAAAGTGATTATCGAGAGGCTTAACTTGTTGTACTGCTCTCTCTAATTCTATTTTGATTTTATGCTTTACAGCTTCATTCAGAAAACAATCGATAATGGTTTGCGAGCTGTCTGTTTGAGGAAACATTCTTCCATCATCTTCTGCCTTTAGAATAACATTTTTTGCTGCAAACCAATCTACTACATCTTTGGCCTGATAGTTCTTGAAGAGTCGCTTCAGTTCTTTTTCTCCACGGGGATAATGTCGCGCCAATTGTATAGCATCAAAGCAATGCTGCGTAACATTACATCTTCCTCCTCCCGATACTTTTACTTTGGCCAGAACCTTATTGGATTTTTCCAGGATCAATATACGGGCACCCGGCATGCGGCTGGCTGATTGAATGGCACCATAAAAACCCGCAGCGCCTCCTCCTATAACAACAAGATCATAATCAGTCATTCACAAATCTACATCTTCATGGTAAATCTGCATTACAGGTGGAGAGTATAACCTGCGGGATATTCAAAGTATATCTTTATTAGGGGTGACGATAGTATGTTTTACTCACAATTCTCCATCCTTCGGTGAATTTGTAGAGCACGAGATAATCTGTAAATGTTTTCTTGTTTTCGCGATAAAGATCAAGCTTAACAACGGCTGCAGTTCCGGTTATATCAACGGTTATAAATTTACCTTCTGCCTTGGAAGATTGTTGTGCATTTTCTTTTTTTCTCTTTTCAATCGCAGCTATCCATTCTTCTATTGAATAAGGTTTAACATCGTTGTCTGAAAATCGAAGCATGGTAAAGGTTGGGTGGAATCCTTTTCTTATTATATCCGGACTTCCTTCGTTTTGAATGCCATCAATATAGGCGGAAGTGATTACCTGTTTAATTGCTTCTTCGTCATTTGATTGTGCCTTAGCAAAAAGAGAGAGTACAATGAATAAAAGACTGTAGATATATTTCATACATATATGGTTATAACCTATAGTAACTGAATGACAGATATACTGGTTGCCGGGTGCCGATAGAAGTACGGTTTGCCCTATATGAAATACTTATGACGGATGATGAAGTGCAGCGAAAAAAACTCCTTTCTCACCGGGCATAAAGCCCGGTATGAGAGAAGAAATTTTTAGAGATTAAAGTCGCAAACTATTCCAATGAAATCAGAATCGGAGAGAAAGAGAGAGGTCTTTATATTGAGATCATCGTTAAAACGAGTGATTGGATCACCGGTTAATTTAACCGTGTGTTAGAGAGTAAATCATTCCAGTCTTTATCAGCCTCTGGCTTTACTCTTTCCTGTACAATTTCAGCTAAACGGTTGTCAACATCTTTTGAAACGAGCATGGCTGCAACTCCCAGCGCATTGCCGAGATGCAGAGTTTTTTCATCAACTTCGTCAGCAACAAAAATAACGGGAGTGTGACGGTTTACAGAGTGTGTGCGGATTGAGCGTACGAGCTCAAAGCCTGTGACCACAGGCAGGTCAGTGCCGCAGATTATCAGATCGAAATGTTCGATTCGCGAGGTTAGGAGCCCATCCAAACCAGACTCGGTGTGAAGCACAACGGGATTACATCCGCTAAGCACTGACTTAATTTGAACAACGGTTTCTTTCTGCCTGTGAACCACAAGTATCTTCATTACTTCGAAAAGCACAGTTTTGAACATCTAATTCCTTAAACCTTTTAAGAAAGGTCGCTATTTGAAAGCACATCCTTTTTAATTGAGAAAATCTCCCGTTCACAGGTGTTTAAACAGGAGAAGCCGAAACCGTTGAGGGTGAATGTAATAAAGGATGCCCGACTCAAAGCCGGGGGTAAAAAACTACTAGAAAATTAGTACAATTTTACTAGGCGTATTTTTTGAAGTTTAGCTCACAATGCCTGCATCATAGGCATATTTTACCAGCCCGACCGTGTTGTTGACTCCGATCTTTTCCATCATGTTGACCCGATGGTTCCGAACAGTGTTTTCACTCAGTGAGAGCTTTTGACCGATTTCGCGGATGGTTAATTCGCGGCAGATGAGTACCAAAATCTCTTTTTCGCGGTCGGTTATTTCTGCGTGTTTGAAATGCGGACGTTGACCGGTCTTTTTCTCAGTGATATTTTTTCGGAGCACGGAAGCCACCAAATCGTTGTGGTAGAAGTCTTTCTCGGCCACTGAATAGATCGCTTTCTCCAATTCAGTGGGCTCTGTATTCTTTAACAAAAATGCATGTACCCCCATCTCCATCATGTGAAGAATATATTTGTGGCTATCATGCATGGTGAGGATGATGATTTTTACCTCCGGGTGCTTCTTGATAATTTGTTCACAGGTTTCTGCGCCATCCATTACGGGCATCTGCAGATCTACTATAGCTACATCGGGAACATCGTATTTAATAAGGTTGAGCAGGTCCTTTCCATTCTCGGCATCTTTTACTTCCTGAACTCTTTCGAACGACTGCAACAGATTTACCATTGCCTTACGGAAGAGTGTGTGATCATCTGCTATATAAACCTTAAACTTTCTCATAGGGAACAACGAGAGTAACTTTACTTCCGATCGAGCGCTCTTTATCAAAATGAATAACACCTCCTAATACGCGGGCGCGGTTTTCAATATTGAACAGGCCAAGACCCTTTCCGTTTTGTGCAGAGTTCTTAATAGCATCTGGATCGTATCCTATACCATTATCCTCCACCGATACAGAAAGAGCATCTCCGCCTTCGATAGATACTTCAATGACAGATGCTTTTGAGTGTTTAAGAGCATTGTTAAGAAGTTCCTGTACTACACGAAAGAGCATCAATTCACGACTTTTTTCGAAACTACGAACTTCTCCATGTTCAATGCAATGAATTGGTAAAAGAGAAGTTTCTTGAAAACGTTCGCAGAGTTCTTTTACTGCCGGAGTAAATCCAAACTTCTCTAATGTGGAGGGCATCAACTCACGACTAATAGCCCGCACAGAAGAAATTGTATCATCCAGCATCTTTTTGGATTGATCCAGGCTTTCTGGTTCCGGTAGTTGTCGCGCAATAGTAATTATACCTACCCGAATAGTTGAGAGCATAGCGCCTATACTATCATGAAGCTCACCAGCGAGTCTCCTGCGCTCTTGTTCTTGCGACTCAAGTGCAGCTTCCATCATTTTTTGCTGATAAATGAGCTCGAGCTGCTGACGTTTAAACTGCTCTTGAATCATTTTCTTCTGGTAGAACACCATGAAAAGGATAATGGCAATAGCCAACAGGAGCATGCCTACGGTGCCGAGGGTGATGAGGAGGGCGATTTGATATTCCGAAGGTCCTGCCATAAGCCAATCATCACAACCAAATGTTGGATGATATACATAATAATTAGAAATGTACCGTAAAACAAGAAATCATTATGCAAAACTTCAACTAAATAGTTGGTAAAAACCGAAAGAAAAAGTGTCCCGGCATTATAAATTAAGATACCTGTGCAAAACCAAAACATTGGGAGCCTGTGAAGCTGCTGTGCCGGTAGGTCAATTAGCAATCTGTAGAAGTAAAATATAGAAAGAAGAATAAAAATAATTGAGCTCGCAATTTGATTATAGGAGTTGATATCTTTTTTCTGAAGAAAAAGATGATTTGATATTGCTGCGATACAAAAGGCAATACATACCCATGTGATCACTCTCTTGTATTTATTTGTCAGAGCAATGTTGTAGAGATAACAGAAGATGATGAATATTAAAATGTTAGCTATATGTCCAGGGATATTTACGTCCTTTCCTTTTAAAGGCAGAAAATACCAAGCAAAGTCACTAAGTAAATTTAGTAAACAAGCCAGTCCGATAAGCTTTACTTCTATTTGCCTTTTCGAAAATGAAATAAAAGACAAAATAACATTCAAAGCTGAAAGGACTGACTGGATTTTAAAAATTAGGAGATATGACTCTATGGTCATAGTGGGGTTGGTATTTTAATTAATCAAAAATTAACTCGGACAATAGGGAGGACATGGAACTCCTGCACTATATGAAGCTGGAGTAGCTGCTGCTGCAACAGAGGTGGCAGTCACTGCCGCAACTTCTTCAGTACTAGCTGTAGCCTTGTCTTCATTATTCCAGATCAACGTACCATCTTCCTTGGTTGGCACCAAGGCTAGTTGAATAGTTTCTTTATTGCCAACATCAGGATTTGGCAGATACGTTAGGAAAATTGTAAGACCACTGCTTCCTTCCTGGCTAAGCATACGCAGAAGCGCATCACGTCCGAAGAAGACAGATTTGGTATCCACCTTTTTGTCGGGGCGAAACTTGTCGTCAAACTTTTTGATACCTTCATCGATCGCCTTCTTCGAAGCTTTTTTTCCTACGTTAGGTTTAAAATCATTTGCCATGAGTAATTAAGGTTTTTGGTTAAACATGCTGCCAAAGTATTGAAAAAATTTATATCTAATTTTTTGGTGCTCTCTTTCAGCCTATATCTTTGGTTTATCCCGAAGGTAAAGTCATCAAATTTTATCGGGGGGTAAAAGCATTTCGAGACCAGAATAAAATGTTACTATGAAAAAAATAAGTCAATCGAAGTTAACACAGAGTGTTCATGCAGGATCTGCCGGAGACAGTCACTATAAAGGAGCTGTTACTCCAATATACCCCTCTTCGGCCTATGATTATCAAGATCTTCCGGAGATACTATATCCCCGCTATTTCAATACACCCAATCAAAAGGCAGTAGCAGAAAAAATTGCTGCGCTGGAAAATGCTGAAGACGGTCTCATTTTCAGTTCTGGTATGTCGGCCATTATTACCACATTGTTGTCGATGCTTAAAAAAGGGGATCATGCTATTTTTCAAAATGATCTCTATGGCGGGACGATGCATGCCGTTAACACAGAATTTCCCCGGTTCGGAATAGACTGTGCATTTGTAGATGGAAGTATACCGGCTCGTTTCGAGGAGGCGATCCGATCGGAGACTAAAGTTATCTTTATTGAAACTCCTTCTAACCCGACACTGAAAATTACCGATATAAAAACTGTAGCTGCTATAGCGAAACGTCATAACATTATTACGATCATCGATAATACTTTCGCGTCTCCGGTTAATCAGAACCCGATCGACCTAGGTATAGATATAGTGACACACAGTGGTACGAAATATATAGGCGGGCACAGCGATATTTGCTGTGGCGCAGTAGTGGGTTCCAAAAAACTTATAGACCAGATCCGGAAGAGCGCTATAAACACCGGTGGCTCTCTCGATGCAAACACATGCTGGCTGGTAGAAAGAAGTTTAAAAACGATTGTACTGCGTGTCCGTCAGCAGAATCAAAATGCATTAACTATTGCGCAGTTTTTAGCAAGCGATCCTCATATCGAAAAGGTATATTATCCTGGTTTACCCGATCATCCGGATCATGCTATAGCGAAAGAACAGATGCCTGGTGGCTTCGGAGGCATGCTATCGTTTCAGGTAAAGGGCGATGCTTTTAGATTTATGGATAAACTAAAACTCATTAAGCGTGCAGTGAGTTTGGGTGGTGTTGAATCAACCATAACAAGTCCGGCTCAAACGTCACATTCAAAAATTAGTGCAGCAGAGCGAGCAGCAGCCGGTATAACCGATAATCTTGTACGTTTATCGGTGGGCATTGAAGAAGCAGAAGATCTGATCGGTGATATTAAACAAGCTTTATCCGCATAAGAACAAATCATGATTTCTATTCGAAAAGCCACGCACAAGGATCTGGCTACACTGGTTGATTTTCAACTGAAACTTGCGTTCGAAACAGAAGGTATACAACTGAATAGAGAAACTCTTCACAAGGGAATGCAGGCTATACAGGATGATCCGGCAAAAGGATTTTATACCGTAGCAGAAGATAATGGTATAGTGGTGGGATGCTACCTGATTACGTACGAGTGGAGCGAATGGCGTAACGGCATGGTATGGTGGCTTCAGTCTGTATATGTGGCGGAGAGTTACCGGAAGAATGGCGTGTTCAGACTGATGTACGAGAATGTAGTTCGCACTATTCAGAATGATGTATCACTCATTGGTCTCAGGTTATATGTTGATAAGAGCAATGCACGTGCTATGAAGGTGTATGAATCTATGGGCATGAATGGTGAACATTATACTGTTTATGAATGGATGAAATAAATTCATGGGTGCTGCTGACATACCTTTGACACTTAGTCTTGTTTATTTGAATCCGTAAACGTGAATGTTATGAAAGAAAAAAATCGCTGCTCATGGTGTCTTAAGTTTGATCAGTATATTGAATATCACGACAATGAATGGGGTGTGCCTGTACATGATGATCGAATACATTTTGAGTTTCTTATTCTTGAGGGGGCGCAGGCAGGCCTGAGCTGGTCCACCGTGCTAAAGAAAAGAGATGGCTACCGAAAAGCTTTTGCAGATTTTGATCCGGTTAAGGTTTCGAAGTTTACCGAAGCAAAACTTGAAAAGATTCTGCAGGATCCGAATATTGTTCGTAACAGGCTAAAGGTTTATTCAGCCGTTAATAATGCCAAGAAGTTTCTGGAGGTGCAAAAAGAGTTTGGCTCTTTCGATAGCTATATCTGGAGTTTTGTGGGAGGTAAACCAATTGTTAACAAGTGGAAATCATTGAGCGAAATACCACCCACTACAAAAGAATCGGATGCGTTAAGTAAAGATCTCATTAAGCGCGGATTCAAATTTGTTGGCAGCACCGTGATATATGCTCATATGCAAGCTTGCGGCCTGGTGAACGATCACCTGGTGGATTGCTGGAGGTATAAGAAGGTATAACTATATCTTGAGCTATACAATGCTACATTATGCCTGCTGGCCGGCTTTCCTCTTATTGCGTATCACTTCTATAATGGGCGGAAGAATTGAAACGAAGATGATTCCGAAGATCACATAAGTAAAATTATTCCGGATAACGGGTAGGCCTCCAAAGAAATATCCGAGTAATAAAAAGCTGCTGACCCATGCTATACCACCAACTATATTATAGCTGGCAAATCGTTTATAGCTCATGGTGCCTATACCGGCTACAAACGGAGCAAAGGTGCGGATAATAGGAATGAAGCGAGCGTAGATAATTGTCTTGCCACCGTGCTTGATATAGAATTGCTGTGTCTTATTAAGATACTCGATCTTCAGTAGTTTATAGCGGCCGCTAAAAGCTTTGGGCCCTATATATTTACCAACATGGTAATTAACCAGATCTCCCAAAATTGCTGCAACGATAAGCAACAAGAGCATAACAAAAATATTCAACCCGGCATCGTGCTTCGCGATTATAGCTCCGGCCGCAAACAGAAGTGAATCTCCCGGAAGAAATGGAGTAACGACTAATCCCGTCTCGGCAAAAATAATAATGAAGAGTATGAGATATGTCCACATTTGGTAATCACTCACAATTTCAACGAGGTGGTGATCGATATGCAGAATGAAATCAATGAGGGACTTGATTAGCTCCATAAAATCTTTTTTTGACGGATGACAGTTAAACTATAATCCGGCAAAAATAACAAAGCCTTCCGTGTTATCCAGAAGGCTTCGTTTTATAATGTTGTTAACAATTTATTTTCTTGGAATCAGTCCATCGCGATTAGCAGCCAGCCATGCAAAAGCAGCAATCATGGTAGCGTTTTGCTTCAGGTCAGCCTCAATGGCTTTATCATACAAGTCCATGCTGGTATGATGCGTTCGCGAACTATATTCGATAGGATCCTGTATAAACTGGAAGCCTGGCAAACCGATAGCATCAAATGAAAGGTGATCAGTACCACCCGTGTTTTGAAGCGTAAGTGTTGAAGCACCCATTTTGTTAAATGGCTTTAACCAGCTGCGAAATATAGGGCGAACATTATCATTACCCTGCAGGTATACTCCGCGGAATCTGCCTGTACCGTTGTCCATATTCAGATATACTGAGAATTTTTCAGCGCCTGGTTTCAATTGTATTGAATCGTATGGGAAGCTTTTATCGAGGCGTTCGCCATAAGTACGTTTAACATACGAGCGTGAACCCAGTAATCCTTGTTCTTCTCCACCCCATAAACCAATGCGGATGGTTCTTCTGGGAGTAACACCTAATGATTTTAAAATGCGCATGGCTTCCAACATAACAGCAGAGCCTGCTGCATTGTCCGTAGTACCTGTGCCGCTGTGCCATGAATCAAGGTGAGCACCAAACATTACTACTTCATCTTTCAGATCAGTACCCTGAATTTCTCCAATCACATTGAAGCCCGGAGCGGATGGTGTAAACTCTGTTTCAAGTGTAAGCTCAAGCTTTACAGTTTGTCCTTTCTGTATCTGGCGAATCATGCGGTTATAGTGCTCTGCAGCAACTACCACCTGTGGTAAAATTTTAGGAGCATCAGCCTTATAAGCAGAAACACGTTTGCTGAATGGAGTTTCTGCCGGGTAAGGTATAGTTGCAGCAGAAACAGTAAGAGTACCATCTTCCAGGCGCGTTGCCGGGCTTGCTTCTATCACCGCTATAGCACCTTCTTTCTGGCAAAGATCCCATTTCAGGTATGCCAACCGTTGTGGCTCAGTAGGAGCTTGAAATCTTCTTCCACCAAACGATTCGCTTACATCGGCATTCGCCATTTGTAATAATGTTGAATCATTCAGACGGGTAGCATCCGGCTTAAAGCCAGGCTTTACCGGTGTTGGCAAACTGAAGAGTACAATTTTACCTTTCAGTTTTCCTTTATACTTGTTCAGGTCTTCTTCTTTTTTGATATCCAGATACACTGCTTCTGCCTGCACGGTTCCTTTTATACCGGGAGTCCATGCTTTAGGATAAGCGATAACCGGGAAATATACCGGTCCCAGATTTTGCAGACTGAATTTTTTCAATTGCCATCCACGACCAAAATCTTCTTCCCATGTATCGAAGTGTACATTTTGAACACCCCATGATTCCAGTGTGCTTTTAGCATAATCCGCGGCCTTTTTATAGCCTGGCGAATTAGTCAGTCGCGGACCATGAATATCTGTTAGCATACTCAGGATGTCCATCACATTCGAGCGGTTCAATCCTTCGTCTTTAATCTTTGATACCATAGCGGTATCAATTTTTTCTGTCTGTTGCGCCATTCCCAATGCAGGGGCCAGCACAACAGGCACAGCCAGTAAGTATTGTATAAGTCGTTTCATCATAGAACTTGGTTAAAGGTTAATGATGATCAAAAATAAAAAACGGTCAAATGGATGTTCTTACCGTTTATTTAATTTTTACCAGGCATGATCTTTTGTTTGAGTAAGTCCAAAGTATAAATGATTATGAAAACGCTGGTGGTACTTTTATTGCTGGCTATAGGTATGGCCTGCGATAACGATGACGATAAAGGAAACGATTGTTTTGATTCGGCAAAAGCGAATCCCGTGCTTATCTGTCCTGATGTAGTAGCTCCCGTGTGTGGTTGCGATGGCAAGACTTACGAAAATGAATGCAGGGCAAAGGGTTCTGGTTTGTTGAAGTGGACATCCGGTGCTTGTCCGTGATTTACTTTTTATGACTGGCCGTCAACACCACTTGTTTCTTGGATATATATATATGCCACACGCCATCAAGCTTGTCTACACCATTGGGCATGCGCGTAACAATAGGCTTGGAGTATAGCAATGTATCGTATGTATTTTGTGATGCATCGGTATATAGTTTTTGGATGTTGTCTTGTAATGATCCTGTTACCATACCGGCTACATATGCCTCAATAAGTTGTTGTTCGATCTGATCAGTATTACCGCTTCCAGGAACTGTCCAGTGAATCTTTACTTCATATTTACCTGCTACTGAATCAACCTTTGTCGTGTTGAACTTTATCTTCTCCAGGGCAGCAAAAACGGTTTGTCCTTGGTCAAGCGCAGCCGTTACAATATCGGAGTCACTCAGCTTAACAATTTTCTGATCTTCCATGCCTTCACGAAGCCTTTTACGTTGCTCGTCTGATAATTTTCCGCCACAGGCTGTTAACAATAGTAGTGCCGCCAATACAAAGATTCTGTTCATGGGGTAAATTTCATCCGGTGAATTTCAAATTCCAAATTCAAAAGGACGAGGTTTCGGTTTGTGTGCCGTGGCAACAGATTGTGTCGCATCTATTAATTACCTTTGCTGTCTGATTTTAACGTATGATCGAAAAACTGGAAGAAATCAAGCTGCGTTTTGAGGAAGTAGGCCAACTATTGGCTCAGCCCGACACCGTTAGTGACATGAAGAAATTTTCGCAGCTAAGCAAAGAATACCGTGACCTGGAAAAAATTGTCGTGAAGTATAACGAGTATAGCGATGCCAGAGGTCACTTGCAGCAGGCGAAAGAAGTATTGGAGAAAGAAAAAGATCCGGAACTGCGCGAGCTGGCAAAAATGGAAATCGATGAACTGGAACCAAAAATCGAAGTACTCGATGGTCAGCTGAAAGAACTTCTTATACCCAAAGATCCGAATGACGATAAAAATGTATTGCTCGAGATTCGCGCTGGTACAGGTGGCGATGAGGCTGCTATCTTTGCCGGCGATCTTTGGAGAATGTATCAACGCTTTTGCGATAAGCGTGGATTGAAGCTTGCCGTGCTCGATGTAACGGAAGGTACAGCCGGAGGATATAAAGAAGTTATCAGCAGTGTGAGTGGCGATGGTGCGTATGGCTTGCTAAAGTTTGAGTCGGGTGTACATCGCGTACAACGCGTTCCTGCTACAGAGCAACAAGGCCGCGTGCATACATCCGCAGCATCGGTAGTGGCACTGCCGGAAGTGGAAGATGTAGAAGAAGTAGTGATCAACCCTGCCGATATAGAAATACAAACGGCTCGCTCCAGTGGTGCCGGTGGGCAGAACGTAAACAAGGTTGAAACGAAAGTGCAGCTTACCCACAAACCAACCGGTATAGTGATAACCTGTCAGGTAGAACGCTCACAACATGGCAACCGCGAACGCGCTCTTCAAATGCTGAAGACCAAACTATATGAAATGGAAGTAGAGAAGCAGCAAAGTGAATTGGGTACAGCGCGCAGATCGTTAGTAAGAAGTGGTGATCGCTCTGAAAAAATAAGAACCTATAATTATCCGCAGAGCCGCGTTACCGATCACCGTATAGGGTATACAGTATATAATTTACCAGCTGTAATGAATGGCGAACTCGATGATTTCATTGAGCAACTTCGTATAGCAGACAGTGCTGAGAAAATGACAGAAGGATCAACGCGATAGGCTGATTCAGAATTTATACACTAAAAGGAAAATAGATTCGTCATTAGAGTAATAAAAAGGAAAACCTGGCGACTAGTTGACAGACAAAGCACATTGGTTTTTTGATTATTTTTAAAGTTGAGATAAACACTATATGAAAAAGGGACTAATTATTATTGGGGTCATTATTCTTGCGGTTCTGATCCTCTACAGTTTCTTCGCAGGTCGTTATAATAAAATGGTTGAGCTCCAGGAAAACATTCCGAAAGAATGGGCACAGGTTGAAAATCAATATCAGCGCAGAGCAGATTTGATTCCTAACCTTGTGAACACGGTGAAAGGCTACGCTAATTTTGAAAAGGAGACATTAACAAAAGTTATAGAAGCACGCGCCAGTGCAACACAGGTAAAAATTGATCCAAGCAACATTACCCCAGAGCAGCTTCAGCAATTTCAGCAAGCTCAAAATGGTTTGAGCTCAGCATTGAGCCGTCTGTTGGTTGTAGCGGAAAGTTATCCTGAGCTAAAGGCAAATCAAAACTTCCTGGATCTTCAGGCACAGCTGGAAGGAACAGAAAACAGAATTGCTGTAGCAAGAAATCGTTTCAATGAAGTAGTGCAACCATACAATGTATATATCAAGCGTTTTCCGAATAATGCGCTTGCCGGTATGTATGGCTTTACTCCAAAAGGATATTTCGAAGCTGCACCTGGTTCTGAAAAGGCTCCTACAGTAGACTTTGGAAATTAAGATCTTCAAACTCTCTGCTTGCAATTAGAGAGAAGCCTGGCCGTGGTGGTCAGGCTTTATTTTTTGCTCGAGGTATATATTTCTTCGAAAGAAATACAGATCGCGCATCCATCAAGATATACTACGTGGAGAACTACGATGACTACGGCCGATAAAAAATAAAGGTCATCCGAAAGATGACCTTTACTATATATGGTTTGTCCGAATCGGCTTATTCAGCTACAAGACTTTTCTCTGACATGAACTCAGCAATCTGCACAGCGTTAGTAGCAGCGCCCTTACGAAGATTGTCAGCGACGATCCACATGTTCAATGTATTTGGTTGAGACTCATCTCTGCGAAGACGTCCAACAAATACTTCATCACGTCCGTGCGAGTTGATTGGCATCGGATAGATGTTATTCTTAGGATCATCCTGTACAATAACACCCGGTGTTGTTGCCAGTATGGAGCGAACTTCACTTAACTTGAAGTCTTCATAGAACTCAACGTTCACAGCTTCTGAGTGACCACCGATAGAAGGAATACGCACTGTTGTTGAAGTAACTCCAATAGTATTATCGCCAAGTATCTTGCGCGTTTCATTCACCATCTTCATTTCCTCTTTAGTATAGCCGTTGTCGAGGAAAGAGTCGATGTGGGGTAGAGCATTCATATCGATCGGGTGTGGATAAACTTTCGGGCCATCAATGCCTTTGCGTTCATTCATCATTTGCTGTACTGCATCTTTACCCGTTCCGGTTACTGACTGGTAAGTAGAAACAACAATTCTTTTGATTTTATACTTGGCATGCAGCGGAGCCAACGCCATTACCATTTGAATGGTAGAGCAGTTTGGATTAGCAATAATGCGATCATCTATAGTAATAACATGACCGTTGATTTCAGGGACAACAAGTTTTTTGGTAGGGTCCATTCTCCATGCAGAAGAGTTGTCGATCACGATCGTACCTACTTCAGCAAACTTAAGAGCCCAATCCAGTGAAGTGCCGCCACCTGCAGAAAAGATAGCTACATCCGGAGCAAGCTTCACTGCTTCCTCCATGCTCTTAATTGTATATTCCTTACCCTTAAACTTTATCTTCTGGCCAACCGATTTGGCTGAAGCCACTAAATACAGATCGTCAAACTTAAAATCTCTTTCCTCTAATACCTTGAGGATTTCTTGGCCCACCAGTCCGGTGGCACCGACTACTGCGATTTTCATTTTTATTTGTATTTTTAAAGTTAAGGTTTTACAAAATTAATCTATTCCCGTTGTGCCTATGAGAAACATCTCACAAATATTCATATTTTCTATTCTGAAAACGTTTACGAGAAAGACTTTTATAACGTTTTGCATTTTTCTATATACCCAACAAATGTTCGCTCAATTCTCCGATAATTTCGAAGACGGAGATTTTACAGCAAACCCTGCATGGTCAGGACAAAATTTAAAGTTTTCTATTTCATCGAATCAACTCAAGTTACAGGCACCCGCTGTTACGGATGATGCATATCTGGCTACACCAAGCGCTGCTATAAATAATGCCTCGTGGGAGTTTTATACTCGCCTCAGCTTTAATCCATCGTCAACAAACTATGCGCGGGTATATTTGGTGTCGAGTCAACCCAACCTGGCAGATACACTTCGAGGTTATTATGTAATGATTGGTAACACGGCCGATGAAGTTAGCCTGTACCAGCAATCAGGATCGACTCGTGTGAAGATCATAGACGGTGCTGATGGAAAATTGAATCTTGCCAACGTGGAGGTGAAGATCAAAGTAACGCGCGATGCTGATGGTAATTGGCAATTGTTTTCGGATGTCGGGTTAACCGGTGCATATACATCAGAAGGAAGTACTGCAGACAATACGTTCTTCTCTTCTTCGTATGCCGGAGTGTATTGCAGCTATACGGCTACACGTTCTGATAAATTTTACTTTGATGATTTTGCAGTAGCCGGTAAAGCCTATATACCACCGGCACCTCCCTCCTACAAGGATGTGATTGTCACAGAGATATTCGCTGATCCATCGCCACGTGTTGAGTTGCCGGAAGTAGAATTTATAGAATTGCTGAACAGAAGCAACACCACATATAATCTCTCAGGTTGGACATTATCCGATGGTTCATCAACCGCAACATTTCCATCGTACAACCTCGAGCCGGGTAAATATATACTCTTAACAGCAGCGTCCTCGACTTCCAGTTATAGCAACCTGCAAAATGTTTTAGGCTTGAATTCTTTCCCCTCCTGGAATAATACTGGCGATAATGTATTACTGAAATA
>NZ_DATCSD010000324.1:0-5366 GCF_036568665.1 Ohtaekwangia sp.
CTCAAAAGAAAACTTCGACACAATACTGCAGGATGCTGTTATATCTTCATTCAGTAAAGATTATTATAAGAATGAAGCAGATTGGCAGCAAGCGCTTCAATTGCATGAGGTGCGATTGCAGTGGGACCCGGACCATGATCCTTTTGGAAATAAAAAAGAGCGAAGAGCTATTCAGTTAGGGTTAAAAGGAAATATACTGGCTCGTTATGGCAAAGAGTTTATTCTGAACATTGAGAATATAGCGCCATTCGTGAAACAGCAAAGGCAAAAACTGGAAGCCGGAAAACTAGATGAACTTGAAATTCCTTTTGAGGAAATATACCAGCCTGCATCAAAGACACTGGCTGGCCGGATAGGATTATCATAAACAAAAATTGTATGAGTAAAATTGGAGTGATCATCGCGCGTTTTCAATCGCCTTACCTGCACGAAGGTCACAAGAGTCTGATCGAATCCGTAAGGCAGCAGCACAACACGATGGTGATTGTTTTGGGAGTATCGCCCGTAAAAGGCAGTCGCAGAAATCCTCTCGACTTTCAAACACGCGAGAAGATGATCAAGAAAGAGTATCCGGATGTAGTCGTGCTTCCGTTGGCCGATCATCCGCTGGATACAAAATGGTCGCAGAACCTGGATGGCATGTTGAGCAATACATTTCCCGGTTCAAGTTTTATACTCTATAGCAGTCGCGATAGTTTTAAAACATACTATACGGGCGCAAACGAAACGATAGAATTGCCCGAGAACGGAAGTTATCGCGCAACGCTTATCCGCGAACAGATCAGTGACAAGGTGATGGACTCTGAAGCTTTCAGAACGGGTATCATCTACGCCTATGCCAATACATACCTCAAAGTATATCCTACCGTAGATATAGCGGTGATGCGAAACAATCGTACAGAAGTTTTGCTGGGGCGTAAAGACATCGACAACAAATGGCGATTGCCCGGTGGCTTCTCAGATCCTACCGATGAAAGCTACGAAGAAGCTGCAGCCCGGGAGTTGCGCGAAGAGTGTGGCGATATACAAATAACCGGCATGCAATACGAAGGTTCTTTCCGGGTAGCCGACTGGCGCTATAGAAACGAATCCGATAAAATTATTACAACACTCTTCTCTACGGAATTTATAGCGGGCGATCCGGCCGGCAGCGATGATATAGCAGAAGTGCAATGGTTCTCGCTACAAGCCGTAAAGCAAATGATGAACGATCATCGAACTGCGTCAGAGCATACACCGCAGCTCAGCACGATCCTGAATAAATATCTGTGAAAGTATACCGGTGCACACACCACACTTACACACGATACATCTGATCTTAAATTTTTAAGTATATGAAAACGAATCTTCTTCTCCTGGCCGATGCTTACAAGTATTCTCATCATAAATTATACTATCCCGGAACAACTAAAATATACTCGTACCTCGAAAGTCGTGGAGGATTGTTTGATAACACGATGTTCTATGGTCTGCAATATTACCTGAAAGAATATCTGCAGGGACCGGCCTTTACCAAGGAGAATATAGACGAGGCCGAAGAACTGATGCGTGGTGTATTTGGCAGAGGCGATGTATTCAAGCGCAGCAACTTCGACTATATTTTGCAAAAGTATAACGGACACCTGCCGGTAAAGATCAAAGCTGTGCCCGAAGGAAGCGCTATACCGGTGCATAATGTATTGATGACGATCGAGAACACAGATCCGGAATGTTATTGGCTCACAAATTTTCTTGAAACATTGCTGATGCAGGTTTGGTATCCCAGCACGGTAGCGACCTTGTCATACGAGATGCGCAGAATTGTAGAGAAGTATTTCGAACAGACGTGTGATAAAGATGCAGCAGGATCGATCAATTTTGTGTTGAACGATTTTGGATTCAGAGGTGTGAGCTCAGTAGAAAGTGCCGGGTTGGGAGGTTCTGCTCACCTGGTAAATTTCATGGGAAGCGATACGGTATATGCTTCGCATTTTGCCAAAAGATACTATAGCGCGCAACAGGTATATGGTATGTCGGTGCCTGCTACCGAGCACTCCATCATGACATTGTTAGGTAAAGCCGGAGAGAAGGAAGTGTTTGATCATGTACTCAAGGCTTACCCTGAAGGTATACTTTCTTGTGTGTCGGATTCATATAACATCTTTCATGCGGTAGAGCAATTATGGGGCGACACATTTAAAGACGAGATACTGAACAGGAAAGGAACACTGGTTATTCGCCCTGACTCCGGTGATCCGGTAAAGACACTATTGAAAGTATTTGATATACTCTTTGAGAAATTCGGATTCACGGTTAACAGCAAAGGGTATCGTATGTTGCCCGCGCAGATACGCGTAATACAAGGCGATGGTATAGATCATGAATCAATCCCGATGATCTATGAAAGTTTAAAGAGTAAAGGTATAGCAGCTGCCAACCTAGTATTGGGAATGGGAGGAGCACTGCTGCAAAAGGTAAATCGCGATACACAGAAGTTTGCCCTGAAGTGTTCGTATGCCGAAGTAAACGGTAAGCCTGTACAGGTGCAGAAAGCCCCGGTAGAAATGAATGCGGAAGGAGAATTGGTCGCATCTTTCAAAACATCGAAAGCCGGTAAACTGAAGTTGGTGCAGGAAGACGGAGTATATAAAACGGTGAGCGAGGAAGCTTCTTCGTTACCCGATCAGTTGGAAACTGTTTTCGAAAACGGGGTGATCACAAAAGACTATACCTTTGAAGAAATTCGCGAGCGTGCAGAACTTTCACGGGCAAATGCTCTTAAAAAGAATCACGTGTTGCAATAAATTGATTATCATTGCTGGTCATGGAGAACACAATCAAGATCTATGCTACATCCACCGCGGTGTCGCTTGGAAACAAGATAGCACAGTACCTGCAGCAGCCCCTATACCAGGTGCATACTGAAAAATTTTCTGATGGCGAATTGTTCGTAAGGTTCAATGAGAGCGTGCGCGGCCAAACCGTTTTTCTCATTGCCAAGGTAAATATGCCGTACGAGAATTTCTTTGAGATGCTGATGACGGTGGATGCCGCCAGACGTTCTTCTGCACGCGAAGTAGTGCTGGTAATGCCGTACCTTCCGCATAGCCGGCAGGAGCGGAGAGATGGCCAGCGTACATCGATCTCCTCACGTATGGTGGCTGACATAATTCAGCTTATGGGGGCCGATCGCATCATTACGCTTGACCTGCACACAAATGCTATAGAAGGTTTTTATAAAGTACCGCTTGATCCGCTCTCGTCTCTGAAATTGTTTGTAGATCACATTCAGGATTGCAAGCGCGAGCACTTGTGCTTATGTAGTCCTGACTTTGGTGGCATTAAGCGAATCAAACAGTATAAGAAATACCTGGATGCCGAGATGGTGGTGATCAACAAGGAAAGATTGAAAGCCAACCAGGTGGCACACATGGAGATCATTGGTGATGTGAGAGGACGCAACGTAATTATCATTGACGACCTCGTGGATACGGCCGGTACACTTTGCAAGGCTGCCGATCTTTTGATCGAACATGGTGCTGAATCAGTTTGTGCTTATTGTACACACGGTATATTAAGCGGGGCTGCAATATCGAACCTGGAAAAATCGAAGATCGAGAAACTATATATATCCGATACAGTAGTGGAAGCGTTGGATCATCCGAAGATCGAAATTGTAAGTTGTGCTGAATTACTGGCGCGTGCTATGGAGAGTCTGATCAACAACAAAAGTCTTAGCCAGATATGATAACACGCGCTATTGAAAACTGCTTTCGGCACGCAAGAGAAAAGCGCTGGGGCAAAACATACTGGGCGTTTGATATACACGGAACCATGCTCAGACCTAATTACCAGTGCAACGCTATCTCTACTGAATTTTATCCGTACGCCAAAGAAGTAATGCAATTGCTGAGTAAGCGAACAGACATAGTACGAATATTATATACCTGTTCGTATCCGCATGAAATAGAACAATACATTGCCTACTTCCGCCAGCACGATATATACTTTCACTATATAAATACAAACCCCGAAGTAGCAGACGGTGCCTACGGCTACTACGAAGATAAATTCTATTTCAACGTTCTCATGGACGACAAGGCCGGCTTTGACGGAGAGACGGACTGGAAACTCATCTATACTTTATTGGAAAATTCCATGTTTCAGGTTCAAAGTTCCATGTTCAAAGTGGAGCCCTAGTCTTGAACCTTGAACTTTAAACTTATTGAACCTAAAACCCTGAACGAAAGAATGATCCTTCTCTTCCCCGGCCGCCATCAGCTACTGACTAACTTTCAGTTTCAATATATAGCCGATCTCCTTCAAAAGTCTTTGAGCTCGGTGCGCGATATACAGGGAAACGTATTGCAGCAAGATGGTAAAATAGAAGCGATCGTTTTTGCCGTAACATCTGCCAACCACAGTAACACCCGGAGAAATCCGCTTCCTTTTTATTTACGCTCGCTGGCTATACAGGAGTTTGCAGATGAACTGCCGGTGCCAGTCTATATATATGGCATTGATGATGTGGGGAACCTCAATAATTTTGCAAGCTATACCATAAAACGTATTCGTCACGAGAGCGAAGGTATGTTCGATCTTACACCAGCCAATACGTTGGTGCTTTGTTCAACACCGGTACTATCGATGTATGAAGATCTCGGCTATACTATTTTGCCGGCAGAGCTGGAAGACCGCACGACATGGAAACATAAAGCGACTTTGCCGTGGGATATCGTAGAGAAAATTGCTGTAAGCCCTCAATGGAGCAGTGATCAATCTATACTGACCGATATGCATATTGCATCAGTCGATATCTGGAAAAAGTATAAACTCGCGGGCAAAGTACAATTACTCTTTAGAGATCGTATGATCAGTGAGGATGGCGATATCACCGGTACGCGTGACTATAACACGTACGTGCGACAAATGGATACGATTGCTGAACTGAAATATACCGAGACGGCTTCTTACGTGCGTGCGGGCCGGATTGGAGATATAGGTTGCGCTGTAGGTTCATGGATGAAGCTGGCTTGTCAGGATGCGCGCTTTCGTGAGTCGGACTTCTATGGTATAGAAGTAGCCCGGCATTTGTTTGATATCTGCCAACAACGCAAGCATAATGGTGAGTTTAAAAATCCATTTATATTCTTCTCTCAACGTAATGCTGTAACAGGGTTAGTGTTTGATCGTGAGTCGATGAATACGATCCATACTTCATCACTTACACACGAGATTGAATCGTACGGCAGCCGACACGACTTGCTCGCATTTATCGCCAATCGCTTTGAGGAACTTACACATGGTGGCGTATGGATTAATCGCGATGTAGTGGGACCGGAGAGCAAGCATGCGAAAGTGTGGCTGTTGCTCAATAAAGAGGATGG
>NZ_DATCSD010000325.1:0-16354 GCF_036568665.1 Ohtaekwangia sp.
TTATTACTGGTGCCCAACACCAGGGCTACACGGTGGGCGGGCAACAGGCTTATGTCCTCATATACTTTGTCTTTCGTGCTCTGCACAATCCAGACATTGCATGCGATCAGAAATAACAGGAATACGATAACAGATGTAATGATGATTCTCTTCAGCCAGCGCATCTTGATAATATGGTATCAAAACTACTGAATAGTTCGCAGATATTCGCGCTCGATCAAATCCGATCGCTTTACTATTTTTCTATACCAGTTCAGGCGTATCATATTCTTCTCTTCTTCCTGCAAGCCGAAATCCATTGCAGACGCGTGAAGCTTCGTGATCAATGCATTCAGACAAATAGCAACACTCACAGAGATATTCAAACTCTCGGTAAAGCCATACATCGGAATTTTTATTTTCTGATCGGCATGTTGCAAAGCATACGGAGATACACCCCGAAGCTCGTTACCAAACAACAACGCTACTTTCGATTCTGTTACATCTACATCGTGAATAGACATACCATCTTCATCCGGATCAGCTACTAATATTTTATACCCTTGTGCATGTAGCTTGCTGAAACACTCTTCTACATTATTATTATCGCGTGCACGATAACGATGAAGCTCCATCCACTTGTTAGCACCTTTCAATACTCTGCGGTTGATCTCATATTTACTGATCATCTCGATGATATGAATATCCTGCAAGCCCATACACTCGCACGTGCGAATCACAGCGCTTGCATTCTGCGACTGAAAGATATCTTCGAGTATAACTGTAACATGATGGGTTCGGTTACCCAGCACTTTCTCAACAAAATCTTTCTTGTGATCAGAAACGAACTGCGACAGATGATGCAGTACTTTAAACTCCTTGTCAGTCATTCGTGCAATTAAAGCAGAAAGCTAAGGGCTTGCCAGTTCAAAGACAACCATTTTCTTCAATGACTATATTTCAACAAGCTATATCGGTATACATTATCGCTTTGATCGTATCCACTCTTCTATCAACGCCACGCCTTCTTTGTGCACTTGCTCGCGTCCTATCTCGGGCATGGCAATAGCCGGATCGTTGGTCTTCATACGAAAAACCATAATGGATTTATGGGGCTCACCTGGCACTATATCGAATTGCAGATCGCCTGCTCCTCTGCCCGCTGCTATAGGAGTTTTGTTAACACCTAAATGCCCAGGATCTTTCTCATCGATATCGAGGAATAAGCCGGATGTGTTGGCCGGGCCTGAACGACTATGACAATGCGCACAATTAGCATCGAGGTATGCACGCGCACGTTGATCGATTGTGCCACTCGCTGGATTATCCCACACGGCAAGCTTCGGAGCTTTATCAATTTCAATCAGCCCCGTAAGCAAGCCTATACGTTGCAAATGTGTCAGTTGATTTTCCTTTCCCGATATATAGCTATAGTCGCCATTCAATTGCCTTGCCGATGTTCCGATCGGCATCATCTTCTGATCGCGTATATGACAACCCTTGCATTGATTTTTATTGGGAATAGCATAGGGCGTAGTAATTTTCTTTCCACTCTTGTCTATATAGGTAATCATGCGGGTTTCTGCTGCCGGATCGTAGAATGCTTCGGTCTGCTCATCGTTCCAACGGTAGGGCCATGCTTCCCAGCCGCTTTCCAAATGTACCAGTAAACGTGTCTCCAGTATTTGTCTTCCTTTCTCAGGCTTTCTGAAATCGAGCGGGTAATAAAAGTTCTTGATCAATACAGTGCCTTTCGGAAAATTCAATACAACGGAATCGTTATACGCTACAATCTCTCCTTCAGGTATATATATAAAGCGAAGCTTCTCTGCATAATTACTGAACAACGCTGTGTTTACGGTATAGGGTATAACACGATCGGCAGGCTTCAGCTCAGCTAATGCACCTTGGAAGAAACCATACTCCGAGAGTTTTTCCCTTCGCGCCAGGCTATCCTTCGGTCTGAACGACAGACTTGCTATAGCCAATGCCAGTATACCCATCCCCGCCATCCATACTTTCATAAACGTTTATTTTCTCGTGAGTACTACCGGACTAATCGGTTGTTGCTCGCACTCATACGGTTTCATATCGCGCGATTTGTTTTTGAATTTGTTACCGGCATCAATGTTGGCAAATGTAGCATTGGTATTATTCTTCACACAGATGTTGCGGTCTTTCATATTTGCGTCTTCAATGCCATCATATAGTATATGCGGCACGTTCTTGCCAAAGCGAAGCTTGAATTTATACATCTTGCCCATGCGGCCTTTACTGGTAGCCTTCACCAAAGGACGCTCGTAGTAGTTATCATGAATATATATATATTGGACGGGAACGGCTTATACGTTTTATCGTTGATCGGGTTCTCGGTAATATAGTAGCTCACAATAGCAGTGCCCGCAGTTATATTATTGACGATCTTATTCTCAAAAGCCTCCACGTTTCGTGTAGCCAGAATCATCAGTCCGGTACCTTGTGGCACTTTGCCAACCGTGTTTCCTTTCGGTGCAAAGTTGATGTGGTTGTTATCGTGAATATGATTTTTGAATACACGCACATAACCGCCTTCTTTCTGTATCAGGTCCGGAAGATCAAACACTAATATACCACCGGTGTTATTGTAAGCTTCGTTCTCAAATACATCAGCATACCAGGAGTTTTCGATTTCTATACCGGCTACATTCTGATAAGCCTTGGAGTTTTTCACGATGATATATTTGGATTGTCCTACATATATACCGGCATCGCTCGCACCTACCGCTATACAATTTTCAATCAACACATTGGTGCACTGCACAGGATACAGGCCATAACCGCCATTATCGGCACGACCTCCGTTGGTCCATTCTGCCTTTACATTTTTAAACGTTATACCATCTACCAGTTGTGTTTTTACACCATCGCCTTTTGTGTCTTGTACAGTAAGATCCTGCACCGTAATGTTAGAAGCATTGGTAACTTTTATACCTTCTGCCCCGGTTATCTGTCCGGTAAAATTCAGGACAGTTTTATCCATACCTGCACCTTTTATTACCACATCTTTCTTTCCATCCAGCCACAGGCTTGCATCAAATTGATAGTGTCCTTCGGGTAATTCTATCACCGAACCATTCTCTGCTTCAATAAACTGTGTTTGTAATTTCTTCTGAATATCTCTTTGTGCCCATACCAAAACGGATACGCAGCACAGTACAATTGTGAGAAAAGTTTTCATAACAACATGGTGGGTTTGAAACGTACTGGTTTACTAAAGATAGTGAAGAAAGCTTTAAGCTGAAAGCGTAAAGTTTAAAGCCAGAAGGTCAAGGCTGGGTATAAATAAAAAAGACAGAAAGCTCTTATACCTTCTGCCTATTTATTGCTTTATACTTTAAGCTTTCTGCTTAACCCTAATTTCTCTTTCCCAGTTCGTCACGGATTTTAGCAGCACGCTCATAGTCTTCTTTATCGATAGCTTCTTTGAGAAGTTCGTTGAGTCTATCTACCGTATAATTTTTGAAGTCGTCTTTGCGCGTTGCCTCTTTCTTTACCTTCGCCTTTTCTATTTTAGGCTCAGGCTTATCTTCTTCGGCTTCATCTGTCAGCACAATGCCGGCTTCAGCCAGTATATTTTCGTAGGTATAGATCGGAGAATCAAAACGCAACCCGATCGCGATTGCATCCGATGGTCTTGCATCGATCTCTGTTTTCTTCAATCCATCCGAACAAACAATCTTGCCAAAGAATACACCTTCTTTCAGATCGGAGATGATGATCTCTTCTACGGTAAAATGAAAATTGTTAGCGAAGGCCTTGAACAAGTCGTGCGTCATCGGGCGATTGGGGATGATCTTTTCGATCTCAATGGCAATCGCCTGCGCTTCGAACATGCCTATAATAATGGGCAGCCTTCTGTTTCCTTCGGTCTCTCCCAGCACGAGTGCAAACGACCCTGTGGTCGATTGACTGGACGACAAACCTAGTATTTCGAGTTTGATTTTTTTCACGCTGCTATTTCTCTTCTGCGTTTGTAATACAACTTACACAAATCACCTGACTACGCATTGCTAACCTAAAATTATTTTGCAGCTTTTAAAGCGGCTGTCAGTTTAGGAACAACATCAAATGCATCGCCCACGATTCCGTAGTCTGCAGCCTTAAAAAATGGTGCATCTGCATCTTTGTTAATCACTACGATGTATTTGGAAGAGTTTACGCCAGCCAGATGTTGAATGGCCCCGGAAATTCCCACGGCTATGTAAAGCTGGGGAGCCACTTTCACACCTGTCTGCCCTACGTGTTCGTGGTGAGGTCTCCATCCCATATCCGAAACAGGTTTGCTGCAACCTGTAGCGGCATGCAACGTCCTGGCAAGTTCTTCGAGAATGCCCCAATGCTCTGGCCCCTTCATGCCACGACCGCCGGATACAACAATGTTTGCTTCAGGAAGCAACACTTCGCCGGTAGCTTTTTCAGATGAGAGTATTTTTACTGCAAAGTCTGCATCGGATAATGTAACCGCGTATGGCGTAACAGAAGCGGGGCTACCCACTTCTTTTGCTTCGGCTGCATTCTTCTTTAATGCTATAACTTTCTTGGCATTCTTCAATTCTATTTTGGCAAATGCTTTACCGGTATAGATGCTGCGCTTTACTACAAAACCTGCTGACGTATCGGGTAATTCTGTTACGTTGGTAGCCAGGCTTGCACCGATCTTCGCGGCAATGCGCGCTGCTACCGGAGTACCAAGGGATGAGTTTGCCAGTACCAGTATATCTGCGCCTTCGTCCTGCAGGGCTTTCTCAAGTACTGCGGCATATGCTTGTATAACTCCCTGGTTCAGTTTGTCATCGGCAGCGTGCAGTACTTTCTGCGCGCCATATTTACCCAGTGCTTCGAGTTCAGCTTTATCAACAGAACCCAACGCTATAGCCGTTACGGGGCCACCCATAGCATGAGCATAAGATATGGCCTCGAGTGATGTTTTCTTTATTTGTCCTTCTGCGCTTTCAACAAAAACAAGTATTGACATGGTTGCTTGTGTGTTTAAGTGAATGGATCGATTGATCGGTTTACAGTACTTTCGCTTCGTTCTTTAATAATGTAACAAGCTCGGCTACATTATCGGCTGCTATCATTTTAACAGCTCCCTTAGGCGGTGGCAATTCAAACTGCTGGAGTTTTACGCCACTATCTACTGCTTTAGGTTCTACCACTTTCAAAGGTTTTGTGCGCGCAGACATAATGCCGCGCATGTTGGGTATCTTCCACTCTGCTATAGGCTCCTGGCATCCGGCAACGAATGGAAGATTTACTTCGAGTAATTCTTTACCGCCTTCGATCTCGCGTGCAAGCTTTGCTTTGTTACCTTCTATATCCAGCTTCATTACCGGAGACACAGAAGGAATGCCGAGCAACTCGCCTACTATACCATGCACAACGCCACTGTTGTAGTCGATGGATTCGCGGCCCATCAGTATAAGATCATACCCAACTGACTTTGCATGCTCAACAATTTGTGAGGCTACAAAGAATGAATCCGTTGGTTCAGCATTTACGCGTATGGCATCATCAGCACCAATAGCTAAAGCTTTTCGTATGGTTGGTTCAGTATCGGCAGTACCAACATTGAGTACGGTTACAGTGGTACCTGCATTAGCTTCTTTGATCTCCACAGCACGCGCCAGTGCATAATCATCGTACGGGCCGATGATGAACTGAACGCCAGTAGGATCAAACTTGCTATTGTTATCAGTAAAATTGATTTTGGATGTGGTATCCGGAACGTGGGTAATACAGACTAAAATCTTCATCTCGCTCTAAATCAATAAGTTCGAAAGTGGTTTTTGGAAACAGGGCTCAAGATACAAAAAACCGAATACGGAATACCAAAATTTTAAAATTTCGAAAAGCATTCCACTATACATAACCGGTAGCTTCTTGAAAAAATTATATGCCGCTATATCCCCGTCAGGTATGGTAATAATTTTTATGTTTAAGCATTGATAGAGGCAGCAGATATACCATGAACCGACTTGAACAACTCCGGCAATTTGTAGAAGATGATCCGGACGATCCGTTTAACCGCTATGTATTGGCCCTGGAGTATATAAAGTCGGACACGACACAGGCAGCAGTCTTGTTTGATGAACTGATGCAAAAGCATCCCGATTACCTCCCTACATATTATCATGCTGGTAATCTCTTCGAATCGCTGGGCAACCGTGATAAAGCCATTGCTATATTTCAAAAAGGAATTGAACTGGCACAGCAACAGCGTGAGTTCAAAGCGCTACGCGAACTGCAGTCTGTGTTAAGTGAGTTGCTATACGATTGATATGGTGAGAGAAGTGTAAAGCTGAAAGCGAAAAGCAGGTTGCATTCACTTCATCATTCATTAATCGATATTCCTTGTTCGATATTCATTCCCTATGGATATAGTATACGAATGATTACCGATTCACTAATACGGCCTCTAGTTTTCCTCTTCTTTTCTCGAAACAAATTTCGCCAGCAGTGCTGCTTTGTTCAGCTCGAGCATTTTTCGGGAGGTGAGATAGTGTATGACCTTCTCTTCGATGAAGTGATGCAGTGGTAATAGTACAGAGATCAAAACGATCTTGATTGCCATTACCTTCCAGGGTTCACCGTGCGTCCAGTGATGTATCTGGTTATCGGCCAGCAGAATAATAAACTCGAACAAGAATATAAAGGCAAAGAAACCCAGTATCCGTATGGTTGTAGACGACACTCGAAATATACCGAACATGGTAAGGATAATAAAGACGCAGGCAATGGCTACGGTTATACCCATATACTGAATGTTGTGCCGCGCACGCGTTGCTTCGACTTCGCGAATCTCTTCACGTTCTTTTCGTTTGTTCTCATTCTCTACTTCCAGCAGCATCAGGTCTTTTTCTGTCGACATTCTTTTTATACTGTCTGCATACAGTTGAAACTGACGATTGTAGTAGTAAGCATTTTTAAAATCTCCTATATGTTGATAGCAGCTGTCAAGCTTCTGGGCTGTCTCTTCATGAAATTGCAGATTGCCGGTAGTATTTGCAATGGCTTCCGATTTCTTCCAATACTCAATGGCTCTTTTATAATTTCCCTGTTTTTTAGCAAGTGTCCCCATGTTATCATAAAACTCATATTTAATACGGAGACTCGTATTTGCATTAATAGCCGGTTCTGCTTTCCTGTAGTAATAGTCGGCAGAATCCAACTTGTCCATCTTGGTATATACCATTCCGTAGATCAGTTCTAGGTAATAATAGAAGCCTGCACTTTTCATTACTTCCTTGATCGTTGGTTTCTTACGGATCAGGTCGAGAGCTTTCTCCGGCTGCTTGGCAGCTATATACATGCCCATCATACCATCGTAGGTATTAAATTTTATAACCTCAAATTTCAATGTATCCGCGAGTGCCAGCGCTTTTTCAAACATCCCTCCTGCTATATCGTATTGCTGGTTCGCAGCATATATTCTTCCTAATTGATTATAGAAAGTAAGGCGGTCATAGCGAATCTTGAATTTATGCGTAAGAGCAATAGCCTTATAGATATAGTCTTTTGCTTTCTCCCATTCTTCCAGGTCAGAATAAAAATCAGACAAAGCATAGTAGGCATCCCGTTGTTCGTAATAATTATACCCTTTCTTTGTTTCGGCAACATCCAATGCCCGCAGCAGATTTCGGAAGCCCAGCATCTTATCGTCTTTCCGCAGGTATGTCTGGGCAATCGAAATATAGGCCTCCACCTTCAGGGAGTCATTTTCAGAAGAGGCTGCAATAGAAGAAGCCAGGTTATCATAGTTGAGCGCTTTTTCATTGTTAGAGCTGGCACGAGCGCAAGAGGCCATGCGCAGGTAAGACCATGCTTCATACTCTTCCATGTGATTGGCCTTGGCCAGTGCCAGCGCTTTCTGCGCATATTCCATGGCAATGTTTATGTTGGCCTGAATACCCGTGAATGAACTGAATCGCCTAGCGTTGATCAGTAAGGCCGATGCCATCAGTTCGCGGTCGCGGCTTTGCTCAGCCAGTTGCTGTAACTGACTTGCATAATTATCAGACTGTTCTTTGTTGATGGGCAGGTAGAAGATTGAAAGTTCTCCCATCCAGCGAATTTTATCGCGCGTAGATGTAGCATGCTCCAGGTTCGTCTTCAAACTATCCGTGTAAGGGTTGTCTTGTGCCTGAAGACGTGCAACACTAACCCCTAACAGCAATACAAGGCAGGTAAAATTCCGAAGCATAATCCACAATTTTGCCTAAATATAGGGAACACCTAATGAAAATGTGCACACCTGAAACATAGTACTGTGTAATTATACTGTTAAATATACTGCGTGCTAATTGTTTGGGGCGCCATCGTCAACCCAACAACTGATGATGTCAATCTGATTTTGTGTGAGACTCCCTTCAAAGGGCATGCTTCGATCGCGTGTAAACATCTTGATCTGGCTGGCATAGTACTTCGCCTTCTCATAGATACGGAGGTCCTGGCGGGATATACCGTTGTGGCACCCGGTAATGGCGCATGATGTTACAATGATCGGACGTATATCATTCGTCCAACTCACATCGGTTGTTCCGCGGGGTATGGTTATATTAAGAGCAATGGTGCAGCCGTTGTTGTCTTTCACCTGCACAGCGTGATTACCGGTCTCCAGGTTAGTAAAAGTATTGTTGTCTGTAAATTCACTTCCATCAATGGTATAGGTATAAGGTGGGTTGCCTTCTGTTACTGTAATGGTAGCCGAACCGTTGCTTCCGAGGCAGAGGTTATCTTCCTCAACATCCAGGCTAAAGGTAAAATCGGTTGCCCCTATCATAATGTTATGCACGGCCGCATCGCAGCCGTTGGCATCGATCACTTGTATACTATATATACCGGCCTGCAGCGCAGTAAATATATGAGAGGTCTGCTTCACATCGTTCAGCCAGAAAGTATAGGGTTGCTTGCCGCCAGTAGCCGTTACATGGATGCTACCGTCCAGTGTGCTGCAACTGGTAGCCGCAGTGATAGAATTTACTTCCAGCGATAACCCGGATATACTGCAGTCGATCGTTCTGTTCAGATCATGACTTACACATGCGCCTGCAAAGAGACCAAGCGCAAAAAAAAGGAAAAGATTTCTCATACAGAGGTATAGGTCTCACGACAAAAATACGGATTCGGTAGAATCCCTCACGTGTCCTGCTATATACCTTACCTGCTAAAAAGGTGTTTCATCGTCACCGGCCGGAGGTGGCGGAGGAAGCTGCGGTGCATCATCCGAGTTAAAGGAGTTGAGGCGACTCTCGCGCGTAACCATACCCGAACCCGAGAATGGATTGTCGTACGAGCCAGGACCATCCAGGTCACCGAACTTGGTATATTTACCAATGAACTTGAGCTTCACGTTGGCGGTAGAACCGTTACGGTGCTTGGCTATAATTACTTCACCGGTTCCCTGTGTAGGCATACCATCTTCATCTACGGTAATTTTATAGTATTCCGGACGATAGAGGAACATTACGATATCGGCATCCTGTTCAATGGAACCGGATTCACGCAAGTCAGAAAGTTGTGGACGTTTATCACCACCACGAGTCTCCACACTACGACTCAACTGCGACAGTGCGAGCACCGGTACATTCAATTCTTTTGCTATACCTTTTAACGCACGCGAAATGGAAGCGATCTCCTGTTCGCGGTTACCGCCCTGATCACCTTTCATCAGCTGCAGGTAGTCAATCACCACAATCTGTATTCCGTGCTCGGCTTTCAACCTGCGGCACTTCGCGCGAAGTTCAAGAATAGAGATCGCTGGTGTATCATCTATAAATATAGGAGCATTGGTAAGCCTGGTAGTTTTGTGCACGAGTTGTTTCCATTCGTGATCCGCCAGGTTTCCTTTCTTGATCTTTTCACTTTCCAGTTCTGCTTCGGCAGAAATCATACGATTCACCAACTGGATCGAAGCCATCTCCAACGAGAATATAGCTACCGGAATTTTGAAATCAACAGCCGCGTTGCGTAATGCCGAAACCACGAATGCTGTTTTACCCATACCCGGACGAGCCGCGATGATAACCAGGTCAGAACGTTGCCAGCCGGAAGTAACACGATCAAGTTCAGTAAATCCACTGGGCACACCGGTAAGACCATCTTTATGTTCTTTCAACACTTGCAATTCCTGTATAGCACGCGCCATCAGGTTTCGCATGTTATCGTAATTCTTCTTGAGGTTAGATTCTGAAATTTCAAAAACAGATTGCTCTGTTTTATCCAGCAGTTGAAATACATCGGTTGTATCCTCGTATGCATCGTGCTGTATTTCAGAAGCCACCTGGATAAGCTCGCGCTTGATCGCCATCTCAACAATAACACGGGCGTGATATTCTACGTTGGCTGCGGAGCTAACTTTAGAAGTAAGTTCGGCTATATAATATGTACCGTTGCCTTCGATCAGTTCGAGCTTGCCTTTCTTACGCAACTGGTGGACTACTGTACGCATATCCACCGGCTCGGACGATTTGAACAGGTCTATGATGGCACCATAAATTTCTTTGTGCGCATCTTTATAGAAATGCTCCGGCTTTAAAAATTCTACCACTGCGTTGAGTGCATTCTTCTCCAGCATGAGCGCACCCAATACTGCTTCTTCGAGATCAAGTGCCTGAGGCGGCAACTTACCAAGCCCTTCCGAGATATCTCTTGGGAGTAACTTATTTGACTTATTGCCTAACCTCAGAGACGTTGATCTTCCTTGCTCCATACAGTGGTTGTTGTACGTGTTTTTTTATTAAGGGCGACAAACGTACAACCCTAACCCTTTACTATCTACACAACTTATAAACAAAATATGAACAATTAAATTGTGTACAAGTTTATTCCGTCTCGGTGATCGTCTATACTTTCCGTTCAAGGGTAAAAATATTGACAGAACTTATCCGATGACTGACGGACTTTTAAAGAACAAACATTTTCCTTTATTTTAAAACCCGAATTTGAGTTTTAAATGCATACCAAAAAGCAAAGGATACATTTTATAGCGATCGGTGGTAGTGTTATGCACAACCTGGCAATCGCCCTGAAAGAGGCCGGTCATGATGTTAGCGGATCTGATGACGAGATCTTTGAACCTTCACGTTCAACTTTAAGTAAATATGGATTACTTCCTGAGAAAGACGGATGGTCTCCTGATATAATTACAACTGCTGTTGATGTAGTTATACTCGGCATGCACGCACGCACAGACAATCCTGAATTACTGAAAGCGCAACAGCTTGGGCTCAAGATTGTTTCCTTCCCGGAGTATATTACCGAGCAGGCTTTTGACAAGCAACGCATCGTGATCGCGGGCAGTCATGGTAAAACTACTACAACAGCCATTATCATTCACGTACTCAATTACTTCAAGCGTAAATTCGATTATGTTATAGGAGCAAAAGTACCGGGCATTGAAAAGACAGTAAAACTTTCCGATGCTCCGATCATTGTGATTGAAGGCGATGAGTACCTGTGCTCAGCACTCGACCCTACGCCCAAGTTTATCCGCTATAAACATCACGTAGGTGTTATTACCGGAATCTCGTGGGATCATGCCAATGTATTTCCTTCTGAGGAAGAGTATGTTAGACAGTTTGACCTCTTTGCCGACAGCACTCCGAAGGGAGGTATATTAATCTACTGTGAACAGGATTCAATGGCTCTGATGATCGGTAAAAAAGAGCGCTCCGATACAGTGGAGATATCGTATAAGAGCCATTCGCATACGTCTGATAACAACGGACATTTCTTTTTAACAAATGGTAAAGAACGCAGTCCAATCAAGATCTTTGGAAGTCATAACTTCCAGAACCTCAGTGCTGCTAAAGAAGTATTGAAGAAAATTGGTATAACCCAGGAGCAATTCTTCGAAGCGATATCATCGTTTGAAGGTGCATCGGGCCGGTTAGAAAAAGTACTCGACAACACAACGGCTACAGTGTATAAAGATTTTGCGCATGCACCATCCAAAGTAAAGGCTACAGTGAAAGCGATGAAAGAAGTTTACCCTTCGCGCGACCTCGTAGCATGCCTTGAACTGCATACCTATAGCAGCCTGAATAAAAAGTTCTTACCACAGTATAAAGATAGTCTTAAAGCAGCCCAGGTGCAGGTAGTATACTATAACCCGGAGAAAGTAAAAGACAAGAACCTCGAAGCACTGACGGAAGCCGATATACGTTCATCGTTTGCTTCCAATGCTATCAAGGTGTTTGTTAATCCCCATGAGCTGCAACAATTTCTGGAGCAGCAATCATGGAAGAACAAAAACCTGTTAATGATGAGCTCCGGTAATTTTGGCGGGATCAATATTCCGGCACTGGCAGAAAAAATATTATCCTGAACCCAACATCAATCTACATTCATGAGCAGTGATCTATTTCCTGTTCAGGAATACCCTTTACCATGAAACTGAATCTACGCAACCCGCTTTGTATTTTCGATCTTGAAACTACCGGTACCAACATTACACAAGACCGCATACTTGAAATTGCAGTCGTTAAAATGATGCCGAATGGCGAAGTACTGCGCAAAGCCAACGTACTCAATCCAACGATACCCATACCCGCAGAATCAACTGTCTTTCATGGTTTGAAAGATGAAGACGTAAAAGACAAACCTACTTTTAAAGAGGTAGCGAAAGATTATGCGCGCTTTATGGAAGGTGCAGACCTCGCGGGCTTTAACGTAATGAAGTTTGATATACCCATGCTGGTAGAGGAATTTCTCCGATGCGATGTTGAGTTTGATTACAGCCGCAAGAAGATTATTGACGCACAAAAGATTTTCCACCTGATGGAGAAGCGTACACTCTCGGCAGCCTATCGTTTTTATACCAACAAAGAACTGGTAGACTCACACACGGCAGAGGCTGACACCGAAGCAACGATGGAGGTACTGCTCGCACAGATTGAACGATACGAAGGTAAAGATGTAACCGACAGCCTCGAACGCAAGATCGGTGAGATCCGCAATGATGTAGATGTACTGAGCAAGCTCACATCTTCAGACCTGGTTGATCTGGCAGGCCGCATGGTACTCAACGAAAAAGGCCAGGAAGTTTTCAACTTTGGCAAGCACAAGAACAAAGTAGTCACTACGGTTTTTAAAGAAGAACCCAGCTACTACGACTGGATGATGAACGGTGACTTTCCGATGGACACCAAGCGGAAACTCACCGAGATCAAACTGCGTTCGTTTCGCAAGTAATTAATGTAGCAATCCTGTTTTATACTTCTTCTCTCCTGCCTTGATCTCCAGCGGAAGATGATTTGCTTCCGGTGGTATCGGGCAAGAGTACTTCGTGCTATAACTGCAGTACGGATTATAGCATTGATTAAAGTCGATAACTACCTCTTCGGTAGTGGGTATATGAAACTCAATATAGCGACCTACATCATACGTTTCATGTCCGTTGGTTTCATCGGTAAACGGAATGAACAAGTAATCTTCAAAGCCGGGGCGCTTCAATAAGTCCGGGCTCTGGTATACCTCCAGTTTATAGTCTTCGCCATCCAGCAGAAAGTATATATCGCCATACTTCACATAGTCGGGCAGGCGATCGGTGGTGGTTTTCATTTTAAACAACACAGGCGTTTCATTCTTCACGAATGTTGCCTTCACCCTATATTTCAAATCTACCGGGTAAAAATTCAATCCTTTAAACTTCCTCCGCTCCTTTTTCTCCAGGGGAGATTTAGCCGGATCGCGAAATTCTGATTCCTGTTTCTTCCTGTGCTCCGTTATTTCCTTGCGTGCCGCTTCCTCGTCCGTCTGCGCGTGAAGTGCAAAAGAAAAAGCTGATACTCCCAGCAGGAGCATCAGCTTTGTAAGATTCTTATATAGCATGATGTACTAGTTCTTTTTATAGTAGGTCATTGCTTCCGGTATCCATCCTTGCAGATCTTTGATACGCGTTTCGTGCGAAGGGTGGGTTGACAGGAATTCCATCGGCTGTGAACCTCCGCTCGCCTCTACCATGCGCTCCCAGAATTTAGGTGCCGCGTTCGGATCATAACCGGCCATCGCCATAAAGATCAACCCGATGTGATCGGCTTCTGATTCATGCTCGCGGCTAAATTTCAGCATGCCTACATTTGTACCGGCACCAATAGCCTGCATCAGTAATTCTTTACCGGCAGTAGGGTTCGCTCCCATCAGTGAGCTTAATGTACCCAGACCATACTGAGCAATCATCTGCTGACTCATACGCTCGCGTCCGTGATTTGCTATAGCGTGCGCTACTTCGTGCCCCATTACAACGGCTATACCTGTTTCATCTTTACAGATAGGCATGATGCCGGTATAGAACGCCACTTTACCTCCCGGCATACACCAGGCGTTTACGGTTTTCGGATCATCGATCAGGTTAAACTCCCACTGAAAACCATCCAGCTCCGATGAGGCATTGTGCTGTGCCATATACTGTTCAACAGCTTTTTGAATGCGCACGCCAACGCGTTTAACCATTTGGGTCTGCTCCTGGTTTGTAGAGATCGGCCCCTTCTTTAATACATCTGCATATTGCTGCGTAGCAACCGGTATAATTTCAGAGTTTGATACTAAACTTAATTGATTACGACCTGTAACGGCAACTTTAGCACAGGCATAAATAGTGAAACTAACAATAACTAATATGACTATTTTCTTCCACATAGGGGGTGAATTTATTTAGCTTCAAAAATACAAAACCACACGACTATTGTTTTATAAATTCGTGCCAAATGTTGTTGCTGACGCTGTGAAATGCATGATTGGATGATGATCTGCTTTCGCGACCGCTCTGCACATTCTATTTTGATACGATGATTTTTTGCCACATCTTTCCTTGCATATCATTAACCCTTAATTGTATTGATCATGAGAATTTTTGCTATTGGCCGTAACTATGCTGAACATATTAAAGAACTGAACAACGAGCGGCCGGACGAGCCTGTAATTTTTACCAAGCCCGATACTGCGCTGATACGCAACAACGCACCGTTTTATCATCCTGATTTCTCAGCCGACATTCATCACGAAGTAGAACTCGTGCTGCGTATATGCAAGGAAGGAAAGAACATCGATGAGAAATTTGCGAGCAAGTACTATGACGCAATCGGTATAGGTATAGATTTTACAGCACGTGATCTGCAACAGAAAGCAAAAGAGAAAGGATTACCGTGGGACATTGCAAAAGGTTTTAATGGATCGGCTCCTATAAGCGATACATTTCGTCCGGTAAGCTCGTTTGCTGATCTGAAGAATATTAACTTCAGCTTGAAAATTGATGGACAGTTAAAGCAACAAGGCAACACAAGTCTTATGCTTTTTAATTTTGATTTTATAATTTCGTATCTGTCGAAATTTTTTACGCTGCGCACAGGTGATTTAATTTTTACGGGCACCCCCAAAGGTGTTGGCCCGGTCAAGGTGGGAAATGTGTTATCGGCTTATATTGAAGATGAAAAACTATTGGAGTTCGAAGTTAAGTAAAGTAGTCATTGCTGTCCTATATATAGCAGTAGTATATCCGTATGCTGTGCAGGCCCAGTTCAGCAAAACGGAAGTTAAATTTGAAAAAGATCCGGGTGAAGAGAAATATCTTTACCCGATCAATCCCGGTCAGCCCGGATCATTGGCGGGCACCATGGGCGAACTTCGCAGCACACACTTTCACTCGGGCATTGATATACGCACCAACAACATGATCGGCTTCGCGGTGCTGGCTTCCAAGAGCGGCTATATTTCGCGCGCCAGCATGGGAGGCAACGGTTATGGAAATGTACTATATATCACCCACCCCGATGGCAACACAACACTCTATGCTCACCTCGACCAATTCAAGGGAGCAGTAGCACCGTTTGTATTGCAGGAACAGTATAAATTAAAATCGGGCGAGATCGACCTGTTCTTTCCGAAAGATCAGTTCAAAGTAAAACAAGGCGATACCATTGCACTCTCCGGTAATTCCGGTGGCTCAACCGGCCCGCACCTTCACTTCGATATACGCGACTCGAATAATTATGCACTCGATCCATTGAAGATCGGTGCGTTTAAAGAGATCGTAGATAATATACCGCCCTCTCCGGAAAAGATAGCACTCATTACACTCGATGCTGACTCGCGCATCAACGATCGCTTTGGTCGCTATGAATTTTACAGCAACAAGGTTGGTAATAATTATGTGATCACCAGCCCTATATTAGCCAGCGGACAGATCGGTATAGAGATCTTGGCAAAAGATAAAATGGCCTATAAGAGTCCGTTCTATGGAGGTGTCAATTTCCTGGAAGTGTGGGTCGACAGTGCACTGGTATTCCGCCAGTTGATCGACCGGCTCAACGTTGCCGAAACACGTACCATCTATACA
>NZ_DATCSD010000326.1:0-4948 GCF_036568665.1 Ohtaekwangia sp.
GCACGATAATCCTCAGCTAAATGTGCGCGATTGGTCGGGAAGAGATCCGGTGCGTATTGTAATGGATCGTTACCTGAAGCTCTCAACCAAGTTGCATCTCTTCGATCGAAAACAAAAAACGATCTGCTACAATGTTCTCAAACACGAAGAGCACGAAAATCTTCTGTTAATACGTCTGGATGAAAAAGATTTTCTGCAAGCGTTAATAAATGACCTGGCGAAGCAAAAGATACAGTCAGTAATTATAGAAGGCGGAGCTGCTACGCTCGCGATGTTTATCGAGAATAATTTATGGGATGAAGCACGCATTTTTATCTCACCACAAAAATTCGATAAAGGTATATCTGCTCCAAGACATCCGGGTATATTAACCGAGCACTATATACTGGCAGGCGATAATCTTAACATTTACAGAGCCACTCACTAATCATCTGGTGTACCGATCGTGAGCACTGAATAGTATATATAGTTTGCGGGCTAGATACTCCATGCATTACGCTCATGAATAACCATTAACGCACAGCAGATAACGACTAACGGATCCGGGTAAAGAAATCCATGATCAGTGCATTTGGTTTCTCCGGAGTAGAATCAAGTGGCGGCTGAAATAATGTTCCCTTATAAAATCGATGACCTTTTAATTCAAGCGCACGTACTTCTCCTGTTGTAGAGAAAGCGGTGAATGTAAAGGAACTGTTTTGCAACTTGTCTGCAAATGCAGGATTTACTCCGTAGTTGCAATTGAAGAATCCCGTGATAATATCTTTCTGTAAAACGCTATATAGCCACGACTGCTTGTCGTGGATAATTACTTCTTCCTGCTGACCTTTTAGTGAGCAGCTCAATTTGGAAATTACCAGTCTCGAAGCATCCGGCTCACTCTCTTCATGGCCGGCTTCTTTCATGCCGAGTATATTTCGCGCATACTCTACCACCATATATTGAAATCCACCGCAGGTGCCAAAGATGGGAAAGTTATTCTCGCGTGCCCAGCGAATGAGTGTATATACCGCATCGTCATTTTTATAGGGCGAACCCGGAGCGATCCATAGTCCGTCAGCAAGTTGTGAGAAACGGGCAGGATCACCGATGTTGTCTGTTGCAACCCATGTAGTGACTATAGGAAAATCTAGATGACCGCGGCAATGATCAATAGCCTTGTTCAACGCAATGTGTGTATGCTTGTTCTCGGTATAGTCGCCAATAATGGCAATGCGCAGTGCTTTCATAGAGTATAAATAATATACCCGCTATAGCAACAAGCGGTCGTTACAGCGGGTATATTTTAGAGATTAGGCGAGGCGTTTCGCTACTTCGTCCCAATTGATAACATTATACCAGTTCGCTACATATTCGTTGCGTTTGTTCTGGTACTTGAGGTAATACGCGTGCTCCCATACATCGAGCGCGAGTAGCGGAGTTCCCTTCAGGTCGCTCACATCCATCAAAGGATTATCCTGATTAGGCGTTGAACCAATCTTTAATTTACCACCATCATTTACCAGCCATGCCCATCCCGAACCAAAGCGAGTCATGGCAGCTTGAGTAAATTGCTCCTTGAATTTATCAACCGAACCAAACGCTCCGTTGATCGCATCAGCAATTTTACCGGTAGGTTGTCCGCCACCGGGCTTCATTACCTGCCAGAAGAAGTTATGATTCCATGCGCCTCCTCCATTGTTCTTTGCCTTTGCAGACAGCTTGGATGCATTAGCAAAAAAATCTTTCTCTGTGCCAAAAGATACCTTGTCGGCTGTGATCGCTTCGTTTACATTTTTGATGTAAGCGGTGTGATGTTTGGTATAGTGGATCTCCATTGTCATGGCATCAATGGAAGGTTCGAGTGCAGCATACGCATAGGGCAGGGCTACCTGCGAAAACTGTAATGCTGTTGACGCTGATAATTCTATATTACCAGAGGATGATGGTGTGTCCGCCAGGGCCTTGAGAGCCAGTGGTGTTCCGAGTGCTGTAAGGGTGGTAGCTTTTAGCGCTTGCTGCACAAATTCTCTTCGGGTTGTTTTCATAAAGCAGATAATTATAATGTGAATATTTCTGCAACCGATGTGGCCGCTTTACCTGCACGAAATTTAGCCAAAAATCTTTAGCTTGCACGGAAACAAATACGACTGTTATGAACGAAATACTATATGATGAAATTCCGTCACTCGACCTGGCGGATTATTATAGCGGTGATGATAAAAAGAAACAGAAGTTTGTAGCCGACCTGGGTGCAGCTTATCATAACATTGGTTTTGTAGCAATCAGGAATCACTTTCTCACAGATGCTATGCAGCAGGATCTGTATAAGGCTATAAAACAATTCTTTGCATTACCCGATGATACTAAAAAGAAATATGAACGGCCGGAACTGGCAGGTCAGCGGGGATATATAGGGAAAGGTAAAGAACACGCGAAAGGTAGAAACACTGGCGATCTGAAGGAATTTTACCACGTGGGGCAAGAGCTGCCGGAAGCAGAGCGCAGCAAAGAAGATTACCCGGCAAATATTTGGCCACAGGAAGTACCTGAATTTGCCAAAGTAAGTACAGACGTTTATCGTGCATTGGAGAAAACAGGTACCTATATGCTCCGTGCTATAGCGCTATATCTCAATCTTCCTGAAAATTATTTTGACGATAAAGTAAAACACGGCAACAGTATTTTGCGACCGATCCATTACTACCCGATCGAAAACCCGGATGCAGTTCCTGAAGATGCGGTGCGTGCTGCAGAACATGGCGATATAAACCTGATTACATTACTGATGGGGGCAAGTGCCGATGGTTTGCAGGTGTTGCGCAGAGATGGCAAGTGGATTCCGATCACGGCATTGCCCGATCAACTCGTGGTAAATGTTGGTGATATGCTGGAACGACTCACTAATAAAAAGCTGAAGTCAACTATACACCGCGTAGTAAATCCTCCGCGCAACCTCATGAACACACCGCGTTACTCGATACCATTCTTTATGCATCCGCGCTCGGAAATGAGTCTGGCAGCTTTGAAGGATTGTGTAAACGCAGAGACTCCCAAGCAATGGGAAGATATTACTGCTGGCGAATTTCTGGACCAGCGCTTACGCGAGATTGGATTGAAGAAATAGAATATGCATATCAGACCAATAGCCACTCAGTTGTAATGATGATCCAGCGCGTTCGATACTATATATTCTTGCGCGATGTGCTGGTACTGGCAGTCTCTACTTTTGGCGGACCTCAGGCACACCTGGCTCATTTTCAAAAAATACTGGTGGACAAACGGAAATATCTGACAGAGGATGATCTGATGGAAATCAATTCCCTCTGCCAGATTTTACCGGGGCCGACCTCTACACAAACATTAACGGCTATAGGTTTCAAGATCGGAGGCCCGAACCTGGCTTACCTTACGCTTTTAGTTTGGATGTTGCCCGCAGTTTCGCTGATGACGCTGGCAGCACTCATCATGTCGGGTATAGAAGAAAAAAACTGGTCGCTGGAGTTTACAAGATTCATTCAGCCTATGGCCGTTGGCTTCGTTAGTTATGGTGCCTATATCATTATACAGAAAACCGTGCGCACCAAAACAGGCATTGTACTTATGGTGGCGGCAGCTATACTTTCGTATCTCATACAAACACCGTATGTTTTTCCTGCTATACTTCTTTGCTCGGGCATGCTCACCGCGTTGAAGTATAAAGATCAACCCAAAGAAGAGAAGACTAAAATTGTAGTACCGTGGGCAAACTTCCTGTTATGGGCCGGTGTGCTAATATTTGCCGCTGCACTGGGAGGAATAACCAAAGCATTGCCGGTGCGATTGTTTGAAAATTTTTATCGTAACGGGAGCCTCATCTTTGGTGGCGGGCAGGTACTCACTCCGTTGCTATATACTGAGTTTGTTCAGTATGCACCCAAGCAATATCTTTCATCTGAAGAGTTTTTGTCTGGTTATGCCGTTGCACAGTCATTACCCGGACCGGTATTTTCTTTCAGTGCATATATAGGGGCGCTCTCCATGCGCGATGGCGGAACAGGTGGAGCAATTATAGGAGCACTCGTATCATCGCTTGGAATTTTTCTGCCCGGTACATTTTTGATATTCTTTGTTATTCGCTTCTGGGAAAGTTTGAAACGCTATAGGGCAGTGCGTGCTTCATTGGAAGGAATTACTGCAGCCAGTGCCGGACTCGTTGCAGCATCAGCAGTAATTTTGTTTCAACCATTAGAGCATACGCTCATGAATTTTGGTGTAGCCATCGCTACATTTCTATTGCTGGTATTTACAAAAATACCGTCACCCTTTATTATACTCGGAGGATTGTTGCTTGGTTTTTTTGTGCGTTGGGTAACATCGCACTAAAGAAAACTATTCGAAAATTATCGGCAGCTTGATCTGATCAGAATAGAATTGCATGCGCGAATGATTCGTGTCTAACGGTACGATCTTCTCGATTATTGTGTTCTTATGATTAATAAAAACTTCCACGTAAAAATTTCCGAGAAGGTAAAGATTGATCTTATAACCATAATAACGAATCGCCATGATGAATGTACCTTTTTCGTACAACACATCAATTTTCTCTTCGAGCGCCAGCTTCTTATATTCCTTCCACACGATCATGGATTGAACATACAGCAAAAAATCGTTCAGCACAACATTGCATGTTACGGAAGTTTTTCGTTTAACAACACAAGCAACTGCTCCTGTATATTTCATTGACATCTATAGCATAATGACAGTATTGCTGTATGAAATTTTTGCCCGGCTTTGCTCTATATAACACAATGATAATTTACATTGCTCTTCGCAGTGAGATGCTACCTAACAACAATGTTTATTTGTTCAATGTGTAATAACATCATCATATGAAGTGAGGAACTTTATGTATAGTTTATCACTTTCATTTTATATATAGCAGATCTCAACATGACATGTTGTTGAGTTAAATCATTTAATGAAGAGT
>NZ_DATCSD010000327.1:0-4906 GCF_036568665.1 Ohtaekwangia sp.
ACGTAAAAAATTTATCTACTCCGTCATGTTGATCATGACCCTCCTGGCGCCCCGCTGGGTTGCAGCCCGCGACATTACGATACAGGGTAAAATTACCGCACAGGATGATGGCTCCTCTCTGCCCGGAGTAAATGTGATTGTTAAAGGAACTTCGATCGGTACAACCTCCGATGCCGAAGGACGCTACTCACTCAATGTGTCTGACCAGAATGCGGTGCTCGTCTTCTCATTTATAGGATACCAGACACAAGAGATTACCGTAGGCGCACAAACTACTATTGATGTGGTGCTTCGCTCTGATGTAGAAACACTCTCGGAAGTAGTGGTAGTAGGTTATGGTGAACAGAAAAGAGAAACACTCACCGGATCGATCTCACAATTGAAAGGTGAAGATATGGTGAAGAGCCCGCAGCCGAACTTATCAAACTCTTTGGCAGGACGTTTCTCTGGTATCATTGCCAGCAACCGTGGTGGTGAACCGGGTTATGATGGCAGTAGCTATAACATTCGCGGTCTCGCTACTACCGGTAACAACGATGTACTCGTGGTGATCGATGGTATACCCGGAGCACTCGGTGGTTTGGAGCGTTTGAATCCGAACGACATCGAAAGTATATCTATACTGAAAGATGCTTCTGCCGCAGTATATGGAAGCCGTGCAGCAAATGGTGCTATACTGGTAACTACCAAGCGCGGTAAAACCGGCAAGCCTACTATATCCTATAGCTTTAACCAGGGCTTCTCATCGCCTACACGTTTGCCCGATATGGCCGATGCTGCTACCTACGCTACTATCCAGAACGAGATAGACTACTATAACAACAAGGCCGGTGGTATGAATCAACACTATACCGATGCCGAAATACAAAAATTCAGAGACGGATCAGATCCGCTTAATTACCCGAATACCAACTGGGCAAAAGCTGCCTTAAAAAATGTATCGCTGCAGAATCAGCATAACCTCTCTATCAACGGAGGAACGCAGGATGTTCGATACTATGTGTCATTGGGAAAAACATACCAGGATGGATTATATAAACATGGGGCAACAAAATATAATCAGTATAACTTCCGCTCGAACATTGATGCCAACGTAACAAAAGATTTTAAAGTATCATTGTTACTGTCAGGTCGCCAGGAAGATCGTCAGTATCCTATTTCTGGTGCGAATGATATATTCCGTTCTATATACCGTGCGTATCCTACTGTGGCATCCGTTTATCCAAACGGTTTACCTTCTTACGGAGTAGAGGGCAACAATCCGGTGATCATGTCTACCAGCACAGGTGGTACAAATGTAAACCCGATCTATGTATTCAATAGTGTATTGCGTGCCAGCTATGCTATACCACAGGTAAAAGGTCTGTCGGTGGACGGATTCATGGCTGTAGATAAAACCTGGAACTTCGATAAAGCTTTCAGCAAGCCCTATACAGTATACTCCTATAACAGTGTTTCCAATACATACTCGCCCACCGTTACCGGAGGTTCATCCGGAGCAGCGAAGCTGAACGAATCACAGGAGAACATCAGTCTTATTACCCGTAACATAAAACTGAACTACGAAAAGCAGATGGGTGATCACTATATAAGTGCTTTCATTTCGTACGAGCGTAGCAAGAACCACCGCGAAACATTTGGTGCATCGCGCATCAACTACCCGACCATGCTTACACCCGAACTCTCGCAGGGAGGATCGGCTGCTACTGATCGCGATAATTACGGAAGCAGCTATAACTATACCCGCAGAAGTTATATCGGCCGGGTATCATATAACTATAAAGAAAAATACCTGGCAGAAGCACAGATGCGTATAGACGGATCATCTATATTCCCCAGCGGACACCAGTATGGAACTTTCTCTGCCGGATCCATTGGCTGGAGAATTTCAGAAGAGAACTGGTTCTCTGAGAATATATCATTCATCAACGACCTGAAGATTCGCGCATCCTATGGTGAACTTGGCAATGATAACGTAGGTCCGTTCCAGTATATCAATAACAACACCTTTAACAATACCTATGTTATTGATGGCGATAAACATCCCGGCCTGGATTTAACGAAGCTTGCCAACCCCAACATCACCTGGGAAACTGCCAGGAAAACAGATATAGGCCTGAACGCTACATTTTTGCAGAACTTTACGTTTGAATTTATATACTTCAAGCAGAACAGGTCTAACATTCTTGCTCCGCGCAATGCATCTATACCGGGAGTTTCCGGTATCGTAAACCCGTATAACGATGGAAGCTCTACCTATACTACACTGGTGCCTTATGAGAACATAGGGAAAGTTAACAGTACAGGTTTCGAAACAACGATCGGGTATAAACACCAGGGCGAGTTCTGGTATGGCATTTCAGCAAACATGACACTTGCCAAGAGCAAAGTTATCTATATAGATGAAGCTCCCGGTGTGCTGAGCTATCAGCGCCAGACAGGTCGCCCGTTGAACAGCTACCTGCTCTATAATGCCATTGGTATATTCCGTACACAAAGTGATCTGGATAGCCATCCACATTTTAGCAACTCGCAGTTGGGTGATCTTATCTATGAAGACTATAATAATGACGGACAGATTACAGCCGATGATCAGGTGCGCACAAAATATGGAAATATACCACAGATCACCTATGGTATAAACCTCAATGCTGGCTGGAAACGATTTGATATATCGATACTCTTCTCTGGCCAGGGACGCGTTAGTCAGTTTGTATTGCCGGAGTCTGGTACGATCGGTAATTTTTATAGCACATGGGCCGATAACCGCTGGAGTCCTACCAATGTAAACGGAAGCTATCCGCGTGTAGATACCCGTGCATCGTCTTCAAACAATGGTGGTTTGTATCGCAGCACATTCTGGCTGAACAACGCTTCATTCCTTCGCATGAAAAATATAGCCATCGGCTATAACATTCCTGCAGCGATTGCATCCAAGCTTCACTTGTCTAACCTGCGTGTATATGCCAATGCCTTTAACCTCTTCACGATATCGAAGGTTAAAAATTATGATCCGGAAGGAAGCAGCGAGAGCGGACAATTCTATCCGCAGCAGCGTATCATTAATCTTGGTGTAAACCTTCAGTTCTAAAAATGAAAAATATGAGAATGAAATTCAGATATATACTCCTGATGGTTACCATCGGACTGGCAATATTGACGGTGGGATGTAAGGAAGATTTTCTTGACGTAACGCCGACCAGTATAGTAACAGACGATGTGCTTGCGCAAGACTCCGCCTTGCTGGAAGATTTTATCATTAACCGCTATATGGGCGTGCGCCTGCAGGATAAAGAAGGCGAGGGTACTCCTCCCGGATTCGGTCGCGGATTTGAGTATGCATTGTGGGCATCGGTTACTGACGAAGCGATGTATAACAGTGACGATAACACCTGGCTGATGCAGCGTGGTTTACTGGCTCCTGAAAATACAGGTATAGCGGGTACAATCTGGTCAAGAAGCTATAGAAGCATTCGCGAATGTAATTCGGCCTTGAAAACTCTTAGTAAAATAGTGATGAGCCAGCCGCACAAAGATATACTGGTAGCCGAAGTTAAATTCATTCGTGCGTATCGCTATCATGATCTGTTGCGTAATTATGGTAAGGTTGTATTGGTGAGCGACTCCGTGTATAATTTAGATGATGATCTTACAGACGATGCACTCTTTCAACGTTCATCTATAGCTGATGGTATAAATTATGTAGTAACACAACTCGATGAAGCAGCCGCAGATTTACCATCAACAAATAATGATAAATGGAAACTCGGTCGCGCTACAAAAGGTGCAGCATTGGCATTGAAGGCACGCATTCTTCTATATGCAGCCAGTCCGTTGTATAATGCAGGCACATGGCAGGCAGCAGCAGCAGCAGCTCAGGATGTAATTTCGTTGGGGAGCTACTCGCTGCATTCCGATTACCAGGATTTGTTTCATTCGTCCTCCAGCAGCGAGATTATTTTTGAAAGACTCTATGCTATAGGTGCACGCCACGTGTGTCTGGAAATATCCAACAGTCCGAACGGTTATGGTGGCTGGGCTGGTAACACACCGCTACAAAATCTGGTAGATGCCTATGAAGTAAAAGTAGATGCCAACACTGCTATACCATTCGACTGGAATAACACTACGCATGCAAACGCTCCCTATAGCAATCGCGATCCGCGCTTCTATGCCAGTATACTTTACAACGGTGCCAGCTATCGCGGTCGTGCTATAGAAACATTTACTCCGGGTGGTCAGGACAGTAAAGATGGTAAAGACAACTGGAATACTTCGAAGACCGGTTATTACCTGCGCAAATTTCTGGACGATGATCTGCCGATCAACAATCCGTGGGATGTAGCCGGTATTCAACCGTGGATCTATATCCGTTATGCAGAAGTACTACTCAACTATGCTGAAGCACAAAATGAAGCGGCTGGTCCTGATGGTACAGTATATAGCGCAATCAACCAGATACGTCAGCGTGCAGGTATGCCTGATCTGCCGGCAGGATTAACACAATCGGAGATGCGCGATGCTATACGCAGAGAGCGCCAGGTTGAATTGGCGTTTGAAGAACATCGCTTCTACGATGTGCGCAGATGGAAAATAGCCATCGATACGGAGAACGAACCGGCCTATGGTATAACCATTACCAAGAGCGGCAGTACGTTAACTTATGCGCGCAAAGTGGCCCTCGATGGTCGCCTGTTCGAAGAGAAACATTACTGGCTGCCCATACCTCGTGCAGAGATACAGGCATCCGGCAATAAGCTCGAACAAAATCCGAATTATTAATCTCTAAAATATATAGCAACGGGCACAGTATATATAGTGTCCGTTGCTTCTTTTCTTCCTTCCTATGTGCAGGGTGCAGCTTCGTTCTTTTATTCACTATATAGCTATCTACAGCATCTTGCTG
>NZ_DATCSD010000328.1:0-3427 GCF_036568665.1 Ohtaekwangia sp.
TGTAATAGCCGAAGGATATGATCTGCAAAAAGCAGAAGCTATAAAAGAATTTTTGCGTCCTAACATGGTGAGCATCGTTCGCTGCAAGCGCGTGTTGCTGGAAGGTGTAACATTTCAAAATTCACCCGCGTGGTGTTTGCACCCGCTGTTAACGCAGCATCTTACACTGCGAGGACTCACAGTTCGTAATCCCTGGAACGCACAGAATGGTGATGGTGTAGATATAGAATCATGTCGCTATGTATTGGTAGAGAACAGCAGCTTTGATGTAGGCGATGATGGTATATGTATAAAATCCGGTCGCGATGAAGAAGGTCGCAAGCGCGGAGTAGCAACCGAAGATGTGATCGTGCGCAACAACACAGTCTTTCATGGTCATGGTGGTTTTGTAGTAGGCAGTGAGATGAGCGGTGGTGCGCGAAATATATTTGTATCGCATTGTAATTTTCTGGGCACTGATGTAGGGCTTCGCTTCAAGACAACGCGCGGTCGCGGAGGTATAGTAGAGAAGATCTATATCGATCATATTCGTATGGCCAAGATCGGTGGAGCGGCTATATTGTTTGATATGTATTATATGGCGAAAGACCCGCTGGCCGTATTTGCCGGTGAAGAAAAACCATCGATACAATTCGAGCCGGTAACCGAAGCGACACCGCAGTTCCGAGATTTTCACATCAACGATGTAGTATGCAACGGGGCTGAAACAGCCATCTTTGTTCGCGGACTTCCCGAGATGAACATTCAGGCTATCTCGATGGAGAATATATCCATTAAAAGTAAAAAAGGCTTTATGTGCGCCGAAGGACAAAATATAGTGCTGAAGAACGCGGCCCTGTATTGTGATGATAAAAATGTAGTGGAAGTACACGATAGCAAGGGCTTGCTGCTGGAGAACATCACCTGCCAGGAAAACGATGTGCTGCTAAATGTTAGCGGCAATCGCTCCAAGGATATTCGCCTGCTGAATGCCAACGGAACAAAAGCGAAGAAGACAGTAGCGTTTGGTTCGGGCGTATCGGATAAGGTAGTGAAGATGAAGTAGTGACCAAGCTTAAAGCTGAAAGTTTAAAGTTCAAGGTAAAAGTTTAAAGAGTATATAATTCGGGAAAGCGTAAACGGAAAGGAAAAAGACAAGAGCTTTTAGCTTTCTACTTTCAGCTTTCCACTTATTAAAAAGGTATGAAATTACGACTAGCAATATTAACAGTGGCCGGTATATCTATAGCGGGCTCCTGCATGGCGCAGCCACAAAAGTTGTGGGGTGTACGCATGGCGGAGACGGTTATGAAGATATACCCGGATTCTATTGTAGTGAAGCGTGCCGGTGAATTGGTAGCCAACCGGCCAGCCCGGTGGGATTATGAGCAAGGTGTAGTATTGAAAGCATTTGATCAGTTAGGTGCCTATACGCACGACAAGAGCTATATGCAGTATGCAAAGAAGATCATCGATCATTTTGTAAACGCAGATGGTTCAATCCGTACCTACGATCTGTTAGAGTATAACATCGATCATGTTACTCCCGGGCGTGTAGTGCTGGCGTTGTATCGCGAAACAGGAGAAGAGAAGTATAAAAAAGCGGCCGACCTGCTGCACGAACAACTGAACTGGCAGCCGCGCACCAAAGAAGGCGGCTTCTGGCACAAGCATCGTTATCCATACCAGATGTGGCTTGATGGACTATATATGGGCGAACCATTCTCGGCAGAGTATGCACAACTGTTTCACCAGGATAAAAACTTTGATGATATCATTAACCAGTTTGTATGGATGGAAAAACATGTGCGCGATGCCAAAACAGGTTTGCTATACCACGCGTGGGATGAAAGTAAAAAGCAACGCTGGGCTGATCCTGCTACCGGCCATGCTCCCGGCTTCTGGGGACGCGGCATGGGCTGGTATGCAATGGCGCTGGTAGATGTACTGGATTATATACCAGCCAATCATCCGCGAAGAAAAGAGATGATCGCTATTTTACAACGGTTGGGCACAGCGCTGAAGAACTACCAGGATCCTGCTTCAGGTGTCTGGTACCAGGTGGTAGATAAAGCCACCACCCAGGGAAATTACCTCGAAGCTTCTGCCAGTTGCATGTTTGTATATGCTCTCGCCAAGGGATCGCGCCTGGGATATCTCGATAAAAGTTATAGCGCTCTCGCGAAAAAAGGTTTTGATGGTATACTCAAGAACTTTATTGAAACAGATCAGCAAGGTCTGGTTCATCTCACCAAAACCGTAAGTGTAGGAGGCTTGGGTGGCACGCCTTATCGCGATGGAAGTTTTGAATACTATATCAGCGAGCCGCTTCGTACGGACGACCTGAAAGGCATTGGTCCGTTCATCCAGGCGAGTATAGAAATGGATTTACTTACACCTATACATAAACCCTAGTGATCATGAAGTATATAATTTTCTGTGTGGCGGTTTTGATCGCAGCCGGTATACAGGCGCAGTCCTTGGAGAAAGAGTTTCCGGAATCGTTTCGGGTAAAAGTTACTAATCCGCTAAATATAGCGCGCGAGCATGTGGTGATCGTCTTATCGCCCGAAGAGATCAGTAAGCATGCACGCAGGTTTAACAGCAATGCCTTTATAGTAATAGATAACGGAAAAGAAATTCCCAGTCAGTATAATAAACAAGACCAGGACAACGCCGGTGTTGTTTTTGTATTGGATAAACTGAATGCATCCGCATCGCTGGAAGTAATAGTGCGTTTCCATCCTACAGCAACCCTTGCACGCAGCTATCCTAAACGTACGCAGGCAGAGCTGTCGCACAAGGTAGGAGGCGAGTGGAAGAATCGCGAATATATAGGAGGCAATTTCAGGAATGTAGATTTTCTGCAGGTGCCACCGGAGCATAAAGATCACTCCTGGTTTATTCGCTATGAAGGTCCCGGCTGGGAATCAGATAAAGTAGGGTATCGATTTTATCTCGACCAGCGCAATGCTACCGATGTATTCGGAAAGAAAACACAGGAAGTAACGTTACAGCTTGCCGGACAGGATGGTTTTGATTCGTATCACAACATGCAGCCGTGGGGTATGGATGTGATGAAGGTTGGTAAATCATTGGGTATAGGTTCTATCGGTGCGTTCGTTAACGGTGTGGCCATTCGTGTAGAGAAGACAGATGGCGTTACCTGCCGCATTACAGAAAACGGAACTATATACTCTTCTATTCTTACACAGTATACCGGCTGGGCGGTTGCCGATAAAAAGCAAGATGTGCAATCGCGCTTATCCATTCACCAGGGTACACGCCTTACACACGAGATGCTTACTATCACTAACGATCCTGATAACATCTGTACGGGTATAGTAAAAGACAAGCTCGCCAAACTATATACCAGTGAAGGCGATGCACAGCATTGGGCTTACCTGGCCACGTATGGCAAACAAAGCCTGAACAACGATGGCTTGGG
>NZ_DATCSD010000329.1:0-30964 GCF_036568665.1 Ohtaekwangia sp.
GTTATTAACTCAGCGGTATTTCATTCAGGCTTTCTTGTAGGAAGTAATTATTTCGACTATCGCCTCGTTGAAAAAGGGAGTATACAAAGTGATGCACTTTTCAAATGGCGTGAGGATTTCTTTGCCGTATGCAATCAATTCGATATAACTCCTGCACAAGCCTGTGTACAGTTTGCGCTCCATGTGCCGGGCGTAAAAAGTATAGCATTAAATACCACCGATGCTTCACGCGTGCGGTCCAATCTGGCCATGGCAGAAACAACTATTCCCACGCCATTTTGGAGCGAACTGAAAAATAGAAATCTGATAGATGTGGACTTTACGTTCGCAGTGCAGTAGCCAATTATATACTTAAGACAATACAACAACCATGATGAAAACATTAGTCTGCACAAAACCCGGTGAGTTCAACTATATAGATGCAGCGCAACCAACGCCTGCGCCAGGACATGCCATTGTAAAAATCCGGAGGATCGGCATTTGCGGAACCGACTTACATGCCTTTGAAGGCACGCAACCTTATTTTGAATATCCGCGCATTTTAGGTCATGAACTCGCAGGCGAGATAGTTTCAGCTGAAGATTGCCCGGGTTTTTCGATTGGCGAAATTGTCACATTTATACCCTACTTCTCTTGTGGTGAGTGTATCGCCTGCCGTAGAGGAAAACAAAATGCATGTGTTAGAATCAAAGTATGTGGTGTTCATCAGCATGGTGGCATGGCTGAATATTATTCTGTGCCAGCATACGCGCTGGTTCATGGCGAAGGTCTGAGCATGGACGCTTTGGCTTTAGTGGAACCGCTCGCCATTGGTGCACATGCCGTGCGGAGAGCAGCGGTAGCAAAAGATGAATTTGTTTTGGTAGTCGGTGCAGGACCTATAGGACTAGGTACGATGGAGTTTGTGCGTGCCGCAGGAGGTCATGTAATTGCGCTCGACACCAACAATGATCGATTAAGATTCTGCAAAGAAACGTTGAAGGTAGAGCACATCATCAACGCTATAGATGATGATGTTATGGAGAAGCTGAAAACCATTACGAATGGTGATATGCCAACCGTTGTAATGGACGCCACCGGAAATCTAAAAGCTATCAATAATGCTTTTCAGTATATGTCGCATGGAGCACGCTATATTTTGATCGGTCTGCAGAAGGGCGATATATCTTTCAGTCACCCGGAGTTTCACAAACGGGAAGCAACGCTCATGAGCAGCAGAAATGCCACACGAGCTGATTTCGAGTATGTGATCTCCCTCATTAAAAGAAAAGAAATCGATCCAACCATTTTTATAACCCACCGGGTAAATTTTGATCAGGTTAAAGATGAATTCCAAAAATGGTTGAACCCTGATTATCGTGTTATAAAAGCAATGGTAGAAATAGCCTGAACCTAAATAAAATGAAAAAATACTGTTTGGCTCTGGACCTGGTAGATGATCCGGAATTAATTGCTCAATATGAAGATTGGCACAAAAAAGAAAATGCATGGCCCGCCATCACGAAAAGTATTACAGACTCGGGCATCAGCAACATGGAGATTTACAGAACAGGAAATCGGCTGTTCATGATCATGGAGACAGACGATAACTTTAGCTTCGAAAGCAAAGCAGCTATGGATGAGAGCAATCCTAAAGTTCAGGAGTGGGAACAGCTGATGTGGAAATTTCAGCAGCCATTGCCGTGGGCAAAAAACGGGGAAAAGTGGATCATCATGAATCAGATCTTTCATTTATAGTATATATATACTGCAGCTAACAACGTAACGTATTATGATAAAAGTAAATCGTCTGTTTTTAATTTTAATATTAGGCACCGCGCTTGCTTCGTGCAAGAAAGGATCAGATACAAAAGCACCAGACCCGAAAGTAAACTTTGAAGAAACATGGGAGTCGCTCTCGAAGATTGAAAGAGAACCCGAATGGTTCAAGGATGCAAAGTTCGGTATATATTTTCACTGGGGTGTTTATAGTGTGCCTGCTTACGGTTCCGAGTGGTATCCGCGATGGATGTATGTGCCGGGGCGAAAAGATTGGGGCGGAGATATATTTGAACATCATCAGAAAACTTTTGGGCCGGTCGCGCAATTCAACTATCATGATTTTATACCGATGTTTACCGGGGAGCACTTCGATGCTAAAGAATGGGCCGAGTTGTTCAGAAATTCCGGAGCACAATTTGCCGGCCCTGTCGCGCAGCATCATGATGGCTTTGCCATGTGGGATAGTAAACTAAACCCGTGGAATGCAAAAGCGATGGGCCCGAAGAAAGATATACTGGGTGAATTGTTTGCCGAGCTCAAGCGCAACAACATGAAGACTATCGCGACCTTTCACCACGAAAGATTACTGCAGCGGTATGCGCAGGACTCTTCTAAATGGGCGCAGAACACACCGGATCCCGGAGACGATAGTCACTTCCCCTATCATCCAGACTATATCACATCAACAACAGATCCCAAGCTGAGGCTATTGTATGGCAACATGCCTGAAGACGAATTTCTTGATTACTGGCTGAACCAGGTAAACGAGGTGGTTGACAACTATGCACCGGACATCATCTGGTTTGACTCATGGCTGGATCGCATTCCGGAGAACTACCGACAGAAAATGGTGGCACATCACTTCAACGCGGCTACTGCACGCGGGCAGCATCCTATTGTTGCCTATAAACAGGAAGACTTACCGGCTAATGTAGGTATACTGGATATTGAGCAAGGCGGAAAAACAGATATATCCAAAGATTACTGGCTAACCGATATTACGTTAAGTCATGATAGCTGGTGTTACATCAACGGACAAACTTATAAAGAACCTTCACTGGTTATCCGAAACATGATCGATGTATGGAGCAAGAAAGGTATCGTATTACTGAATATATCTCCTATGGCTGATGGCACGATCAACACAGAACAACGCAGCATTCTGGCTTCTATAGGACAATGGATCAGCAAGCATAAAGAAGCCGTGTATGAAACGCGGGCCTATTCGATCTATGGTTATGGAGACGCAACAATTGACAAAGGCCACTTCGGTGGACAATCAGCAACTATAAAGTATGGCAAAAATGATATTCGTTTCACTGTATCGAAGGATAATAAGTATATGTATATATACTCCCTTGGACTCCCAACCCCTAATGCTTCTCTTGAAATCCGAACCGATATAGATCGACACGTAAAACGTGTTTCAGTAGTAGGCAGCGATGCAGAACTGAAATGGTCGCAGGCAGAAAAAAAACTCACATTGCAAACACCAGATGCAGCGAAAATGGATGAGTTCGCAACGGTATTCAGGGTTGAGTTCGAATAGTATAAAGAGGCAACGTTCCAACAAGCACGGAGTAAGTATATCTGATCTTCCCTATACTCTAAGGCATAGGGAAGATCAATATAAAACTCATGGATGCATGGGTAAATTATTCTCAACCATGTCCATGAATCAAAAATTAAAAGTGCCTCATGCTATATATATAGGGTGCAAATATTATAAGACACCATTAAATATTAATTCCGATGTTAAAGTCGTGGTAAAGTATGAACTCCGCACATTTATATAGTCTTGAGAATTTTCGCTGGAATACCGCCAACGATAGAATTATCGGGGACATCTTTATTAACAACAGCACCTGCAGCCACAATTGAATTTTCCCCTACAGTCACTCCAGGTAGTATTGTCGCGCCGGCACCGATCCAGGCATTTCGTTTAATATGAACAGCTTTTAAGTCCATGTACTTTCTTTTCGTAGGATCTACAGGGTGATTCTCCGTGATAAGATTTACCTTCGGCCCAATCAAAACATCATCCTCAATTGTAATTCCACCCTGGTCAAGAAATGAACAAGCATGATTGATGAACACGTTCTTGCCAAGCTTTATATGTTTGCCAAAATTCGTGTGAAATGGCACGAACACAATTGTGCTTTTGTCGATTTTGTTATCTATGATTTCACTCAAGCGTTCACGCATCTCATCAATTGTGGTGGAAGCATTCAACGCCGGTGATAATCGCTGAGTACGAAAAACGACCTCCCAGACTTCGCCCATTTCATCATTGCGAATTATTCCTCCGGCGAGCATTCGCTCGAAAATATTTGTATCCTTTTGCATTGAAGTAAGCTAATTGTTCAGACCTCAGATGGTCGAATGGAAGTGGGGTTTGTTCCAGTGACGCGCTTAAAAAAATTATTAAAATACGTTGGGTACTCGAAGCCAAGTGCGTAGCCTATGTCGGCGACATTCCAGTCTGTATGAAGAAGCAATGCCTTGGCTTCGTTCGCGATTCTTTCCATGATGTGCGTGGTGGTTGACTTTCCAGTTGTTTCCTTCACTGCACGATTCAGATAGTTGACATGTAGACTCAAAGCAGTGGCATAGTCTTGTGCCGTCCTCAATTTAAGGGGTCGACTTGTGCTTTCGATTGGAAATTGCCTTTCCAGTAATTCGAGAAATACATTCGTAACTCTGTGGGCGGCATTTTTCACATGATCAAAGTTTTCGGTGGGCTGAAGTTTCAATGCCTCGTGTATGATCAGGTTGATATAGTTACGAATGAGATCGTCTTTGAAAGTATAGCTCGTGCTTTGCTCCTCCATCATTTTTTGGAAAATGCCGTTAAGGAACCCGCGTTTTCCTTCATTGATTTCAAAAATGGGCGTGCCTCCAATTTTAAAAAGTGGCGATTGTTGTAAACTCTCAGTGCGGTCGGAAGGTTTGTAGAAATCTTCGGAGAATAGACATGCATATCCCACATAACTCTTGGAAATAGTCTCCCATGAATAAGGAATATTCGGATTGGCGAAAAATAAAATTGTGCCTTTCATCAGGAAGCTGCGGTCCGAGTAGTTTATCAGACTCTCACCCGTTGTGAGGCAAATTTTGTAAAAATCTTTTCGGCTGTAGTCGCGGACGCCATTCGCATCTTCTTCAATCTGAAAAACATTAAAACCTTTTAGTTTGAGCTCAGTGTTGAAAGCCGAAACTGAGCGATGTTTCACTTTCTTCTCCATGTCATTTACTTTTTGGTTTTGGTAGCGCCTTTGTCACACTGAGACAAGGAAACGATGCCTGCTCTTCCGCCCACGCAATTGCGCGCTTTATCAAAGTCAATATCCATCTCATCGTCCACTGATTTACACAACAAAGGTATCCCTATAACACAAGCGAGAATTAAGAAATTCAAATACATTCTTAAGATAATCAAACTTGTCCCAAAGTGTTGCCTTCTTCGCGCTTGGTCGCCCTCAACTCGATTTAAATGAGCGATCATTGGTGAAAATACTGAATCTTGAACTGGAAAGACATTTTTAGGTTCTATAGGCGCTTCCATCAAGGGAGCAAGGTTTGAATCTCTTAATTATCGGTTTGATTTTCTTTACCCTTTCCTTGGCTAGCCCGCGTTATTTTGAGTAAGTAAATCAAATAAATTATGAAAGCAATATCAACATTGGCGGCTGTGTCACTCATGGTTGTAGGACAAGCCTATTCACAGAGTGACACCAAGGAAAATCGAAAGAAAGAAACGGCAGCGCAAAAGGATCACTACACTTTTGAGTTAAGCGATAAGGTCACACGAAAAAAAGTCTCCTTCAAAAATCGGTACGGAATAACCTTGGCAGGGGATCTATACCTTCCAAAGGGTTTAGATGGTAAAGCTCTGCCAGCGCTTGCAATCAGTGGTCCATTTGGCGCGGTCAAAGAGCAATCATCCGGACTGTATGCTCAGACAATGGCGGCGCGTGGCTTCGCAGCATTGGCATTCGATGCCTCATATACCGGAGAGAGTAACGGTGAGCCGCGTAACGTAGCTTCTCCTGATATTAATACGGAAGATTTCAGCGCAGCCATAGATTTTCTCGGACTGCAGAAAAATATCGACAGAAACAGAATCGGCGTTATTGGTATTTGTGGATTTGGAGGAATGGCTTTAAACGCTGCTGCAATAGACAAGAGAATAAAAGCAGTTGCCACCACAAGTATGTATGATATGACAAGGGTAATTTCAAAAGGATATAATGATGCGGTTACACTTGAGCAGCGCTCAAAAATCTTGGAAGACTTGAATCAACAAAGATGGAAAGATGCGGAAACAGGTGAACCGGCATATCCTCCATCTCACTTGCCAGAAAAGCTAACAGGCAACGAGCCACAATTTGTAGTGGATTATTTCAATTATTACAAAACTCCGCGAGGGTATCATGAGCGTTCAGTAAATTCAACAAAAGGTTGGAGATTAACGAGTGCTCTCTCGTTTATGAATATGCCTTTGCTGACTTACCTGAAAGAAATATCGCCGAGACCAATACTGCTCATTGCTGGCGCAAATGCTCACTCAAGATATTTCACAGACGACATTTATAAAATGGCTTCTGAGCCGAAAGAATTGGTGATTATCCCAAATGCAGTTCACGTGGACTTGTACGACAAACTTGACGTGATTCCGTTCGATAAACTTGAAACGTTTTTCAAGGACAATCTGAAAGGCGAGTCAACAGCGAGTGAAAAGGTGAAATCGTCCGAAGGAAAATAATCAGCTAAGCCGCACAAGAGCCAGTGACAGCAGATCTACACATGTCAAACAATTAAATCATGAAGAGATGGAGATAACGCGATTAGGAAGTCAACCATCAGGCAAAGGTCCTGAAGATTGGTTCACTGGCACTGTGCGGATCGATCCGCTTTTCAATCCCAATGAATCCAGACGCGCAGCCGCTGCGCTGGTAACCTTCGAACCCGGAGCACGCACAGCGTGGCATACGCACCCACTCGGACAAACACTCATTGTAGTTTCTGGTGTGGGATGGGTGCAGAAAGAAGGTGGCCCTGTTCAAGAGATCAGGCCCGGTGATGTCGTGTGGTTCGATGCCAATGAAAAACACTGGCATGGTGCTTCCGCCACAGTAGCGATGAGTCATATCGCCATTCAAGAAAATTTCAATGGGAAAGTGGTGGATTGGATGGAGAAGGTTACTGATGAACAATACAAAAAGTAGAGGATTAAAAACGGGATAGTATATGGCTACTCTTGCGTGAGATCCATCACCATCGATTTGATCCCCTACTCTTTCAATCTTGCATATTCTCAATCCTTCGCGCAGCGCCATATACCTTATAGTCGCTTTGCGCCAAAAATACTGCAGTCGCTTTGCCAATTCCGGCGAAGCGCCCGTAAGTAAACTGTATTTGTCATCCCATTATTGAAATTATACTACAAAAGTCGCTGCCCCACAAAAGCGATACTTTACTGAAACGTCCAAATAGATTTTCTGAAAAATTCAACAGACTATACATGAGCTCCAATACAGCGCCTCAAAATAGTTGCTTGAAAGAATCACTTAAACACACGCCACTGCGTGCTCCAACACAATCCATATATCAATAGAGGCACCCTCCGGTTATCGCTATACACCCTATATATACCAACTGATCTTGCGCCGCAGTGCTCGGCGAGTCCATTCCGACCAAAAATGAATCAACGTATATAGTAAGAAAGCAGATATAGGATAAATTGACTTAAGTCGCAACCCAAGTACATTATATATAATATACTTTATATACCAGTTGTCCGTATTCCAGATCTTTTGATTGAAATATGGCAAGTACCTCTCTCCCATTCACATCTGTGGTATATTATCGAGGATAATTAAATCCCGGTGAAGTCCTATAGCGATATTCATCGCTCCATGGGGTTTGTCGCACGCTCAACAACGTTACATCCATTTTGCTCCAGAAGATGCTGAATTAATGCTTATATATAGTGTGAGTCACCGACAATCAACGCTTTGCTAGACATAGTCATAATCGTGTCTACCTCTAAGTATATATACCTATATGTCGCTATTGTTTCAGCTTAGAGAGAAATGAAAGTTCATTGTCTTATCAAAAATTACTCATAAAATCATCACCCATTTCATGTACCTCATTCTCTTTACGTATCTGTTAAATTTTGAAATAGCATAAGGAATAAGTGTATAACTTTCCTGCATTTGTGTTAACCATCTCTTCCCGATCAACTGACATTTGCTCGATTAAAATCGATCAGTCAGGCATCCACACCTTACGAGATTGATCATATATACATGTACAAAAATTAGAGCAGGTTTTATGAGAGAGCGTATTGGGCAATACATTAAGGAAAACATAGTTGTACTTTCAATAAGTCTGATAGCTATGCTATTGGCGGTAAACATTGTTTTGACTTTCAAAAATAAAGAGACCATTGTTGAGAACATCCGCATCCGAGAAGAGGCTGATGCGACAATAAATGACATGGAGCGTTTTTCAACCTATTTGAATTGCATCGACTTGGGAGTAAGAGCGTATGGTATCACCAAAAAGCGTGAGATGCTAAATTCAACCTACAACGCCATCAAGCAGCTCTGGCCTCATTTCAAACTTTTGGAACATAGATTGGATAGTGGAGGACAAGATATATCGGGCTTAGAAAAGCTGGAGGAGACTTTTCAAGATTATGTCGACTTCTCTTTAAAAATGGTAGCGATGGTCGATGTGGATAGTGCGGAGACATTTAAACGTATGTTATCGGAAGATCGCGGTATGATTGTCTGGGCTCAATCACAGGAAATTGCCACCAAAATTTCTGCTATTGAAGAAAGCAAAAGTCTCGCTGCCGAAGAAAGCTATCAGTTAGCCGTAAGGAATAATTTTTACTTGCAGCTTATATTAGTAGTTATAAGCTTTCCCACACTAGTCTATATTGTTGTTAAAATGCGAAACGATAGCAAGGGCAGGCAGAGTTTGTTAACCGAACTGGACGAGAATAACCGAAAGTATGTTTTTAACCCTGGTACCGCTACGCATTTCAAGAGTCAACAAGAAGTGATCGAACATTCCATTCGGAACTTGCAGTATGCAAATAAATTTATAGAGCATATTACCAGCGGCAACTATGAAACTAAATGGGCAGCGTTAAATGATGAAAATAAGAGCTTCAATGAAACTAGTCTCGCCGGCCGCCTTACCCTGATGAGAGATCAACTCAAACAAATTAAAAGTGAAGAGAACATAAGGCTTTGGAGTAATGAAGGTCTGAATAGAATTTCAGAACTCGTAACAAATACTCAGAGCGACTCGAAAGGCCTGGCAGATATGATAGTAAGTTTTTTGACTAAATATATGGGAGCTCTCCAGGGCGGCCTGTTTGTTTTGAGAGGAAGCAATAAACAAGATGAATACTTAGAGCTTATAGCTTGCTATGCATATGATCGAAAGAAATTTGTGGAACGAAAAATAGACATTGGGGTAGGTCTGGTAGGTCAGACTTTTCTGGAGGGAAGAACAACTCTTCTCACTAAACTTCCCCAAGGCTATACCTATATTACATCGGGTATGGGCGAAACTACACCGAGTTGTGTTTTGATTGTTCCTATGAAATATAACGATAAGACAGAAGCTATAATCGAGATCGCTGGCCTTGAGACATTCAAAGAGCATCAGATACTCTTTATTGAGAAAGCCGGGGAATTTATTGCGTCTGCGTTGCAAAGTGCACGTACAACTGAAAAAATGAAAACGCTGCTCAATGCTTCACAGCAACAAGCAGAAGAAATGCGTGCCACCGAAGAAGAACTTCGGCAGAATATGGAAGAATTGGTTGCTACTCAGGAAGCCATGATGCGGAAGCAAACTGAATAAATGCTGACTGGCAGCAATTGCATGCAACCACTGATATATATATCAGTGGTTGCATGACTATATCAAACGCGTAAGTATACCAAGCCACTCTTCTATGTGATGTGATTGTTCTCTCAACATCTCCTCTATCCAATTTTTCTACTTCCCATTTCTATGGCAATGAATGTTTTAAAGTATAGGAGCCAGGAATGTGGGCTTAATAAGATTGATCGTATTTCAAACATTTTTCACAGAGGTCAAAAAACAGATTAGCAATACTGGTACAGGAAAAGTGTACAAGTATCCAGCATTTGTGTTAATGCAGCGGCGCTAAATGCTTCAATTTTGGCCTATAGTTTAAAATGAAAACAATATGAAAAAAGTCATCTTAATCACCGGCACCAGTTCGGGAATGGAAAAGAAACCAAGGAAGCAAATCCAAAAAAAATACAACGTCCGCGCAGTCATTTTACTACTGACGCTGACTTTGTCTGTCGTTAGCTTCAAAACAGTTCATGCACAGGCGCATGATAAAAAAGTTGTAGTAGTTACTGGTTCTGCATCCGGTATTGGAAAAGCAACTTGTCAATTGCTAGTTTCGAAAGGGTACATTGTCTATGGCGGTGATATTCAAGTTGAAAAAAATAAATATTTGGATTCGATCGGTGGACACTCACTTGCATTAGATGTCACGAACGAAGAGCAAGTAAAAGCCAGTGTTGACAGGGTTATTAAAGAGCAAGGCAGAATAGATATACTCTATAACAATGCTGGATTTGGAATCATGGGAACAGCCGAAGAAACCAGCATGGAAGACGCACATAAGCTCATGGAGGTTAATGTCTTTGGTTATGTAAGAATGGTTCAAGCTGTTTTGCCTTATATGAGAGCGCAAAAGTCTGGACGCATTATCAATACAACTTCTATGGGTGGTAAAATTTATTTTCCGCTCGCCTCCTGGTATATAGCTTCAAAACATGCCCTGGAAGGTTGGCTTGATTGCTTGCGAATAGAAGTAAAAGAGTTTGGAATTGGTGTAGTAATTATTGAACCAGGATTTATCAATACAAATTTCTATAATGTATCGGGTGAGTATGGGAAAAAATATGCTCCGAACTCAGCTTACGGGCATCTCTTTGGGCCAATATCCAAAGCCCCTCTGCCCAAGATGTCAGAGCCTGTTGTCATTGCAAAAATTGTAGAGAAGGCAATCACGAAGAAACATCCCAAGACCCGGTATGTAAAAGGCAAGAATGGCAAATTACTGATCGGGATGAGAAACACATTTGGCGATAAATTTTATGACTGGATGGTGATGAGCCAGGTAAAATAAACCGTTCTTCGAACGGGTCATTTCATCAACAATACCCGGTTAACGTTTCTGATCTTGGTAAGCAAATGAAGTGTTCCTTGATCTCTATGTCATTGGGTTTCCTATAGCCTTCGGCCATAAGGCAATAGAGATAAAGTATAGGACTGGCAATTGGATAAACGAGCGGTTCCCGAATAACGAGATCTTTCGGGAACCGCTTCCACTCACGATTTATTTATTGCTTGAGAACAATCGCGTTATGTGTCAGGTCTATATTTGTGAAATGCTCAAAATAATGGAACACGATCCCTAATGAAAGGCTTAAGTATATACCGGTAAGTATATATCTGTAAACATTTAATATTCTATACTTCGAGGTAACACTTTACCGGGCCCTTCCTACATTTATACACGCTTCTCAAAACGGCAGTATATTATTGGTCTATAGCAGTGCAATCAGCATGCTACTACACGTTTGATCTTGTGCTTTTCCATTTGCTACGCATGGGCTGACGCGTAAACCTATTAAAAAACTTAAAAGCCGACAGCACTTTCAAAAGAGGATAAGTGTATAACTATCCCGGATTTGTGTTAGTCCATCCTAAGGAATCCGGAGACCTTTGTAGGGTAAACAAAATGAAAAGAAATGAAAAAGGTCATCTTGATAACTGGAGCAAGTTCTGGGATGGGTAAGGAAGCCGCAAAAAAACTGATTCTGGAAGGTCATAAGGTTTACGCGGTAGCACGAAGAATTGATCAAATGCAGGATTTGAAATCCATTGGCGGTGTCCCCATGCAAATGGATATAACCAATGAATCGGACATACAGATAGTGGTCGATACAATTATCGCTAACGAAGGCAAGATTGATGTGCTTTGGAATAACGCCGGCTATGGTCTTTATGGTTCAGTGGAAGATGTGACTTTAGAAGAGGCAAGAAGACAGATGGAAGTAAATGTATTCGGTTTGGCAGCCATGACGCAAACCGTAGTTCCTTATATGCGCCGTTCAAAATCGGGTTTGATCATCAACACGTCTTCCATGGGAGGTAAAATGTATTTCCCAATGGGCGCATGGTATCATGCCAGCAAACACGCTGTTGAAGGATTGAGCGATTGTCTTCGCCTGGAATTGAAGCAGTTCAATATTAAAGTTGTCGTCCTGGAACCTGGATTTATCGCCACGGAATTTGGCTCGGTATTGATCGACAACTTCGCGAAAATTTCCAAAAAAAGCGCCTATGCGCAAATGATGAATAAAATAGAGGAAGGCACCCGAAAAGCTGGGGAAGGTAATAGCTCTTCGAAACCGTCTGTGATTGCCGATGCAGTGAGCAAAATCGTGCGTTCCAAAAATCCGAAAACTCGCTATAGAGTTGGAAAGTTTGCTAAGCCCATGGTGTGGATGAGGACGTATCTGGGAGACCGACTATTTGATGCAATCGTCATGAGCCAAATGTAGCTATCAGGCAGTCAGTAATGAAATATCAAATTTAGACAGTATGAAAATCTTAAGTATTGCCACGACACTGGTCTTTGTAGTGGCGGCCCATGTTAAGGGACAACCAAAGGAAAGTGATATCCTGGGCAAATGGGAATCGGATAAAAAGGACGTGAGAATGGAATTTTTCAAATCCGGAGATGAATATCAAGCACGATTGTTATGGGGTGATCAAATCGTAGAGAGCGATGGCAAAACTTCTAAAAAGGACACTAAGAATCCTGACGAAAAACTACGCTCCCGAAGCATCATAGGGATTGTGAGTTTAACAGGATTGAAATGGGACGGAGAAGAGTATACGGACGGAAGAATTTACAATCCGCCATCGGGGGACACCTATAAATGTAAGGCCTGGACCGAACATGGCAAGCTATACCTGCGCGGCTACCTGGGGGTTTCATTACTCGGACAGACCGCTGCATTTCATCCATATAATCCATAGTTAAAGATATCATCAAACATTGAGCGGCAAGTGTGTTTGAAACTTCCTGCAGGGACGGGCCGATTTATATTGCCAGCAATTATCGAAATATTTAAAACGGGGTATATAATATAATGAAAATTGTACGCTTTATTTTTCTAAGAATCGCGCCCGCCTTGTTGGGAGTCATTCTCATTGGTTTGATGATCGTAAAAGTATTGTACGGCACTGGCGAGGTATATCCAGATATAGGAGCTGAAAATATAGCCAGTGGAGGAAAGCTTGAAAAGGTAATAACACTTCCCTATCCGCCAGGTAACCTGGCCGTGGGTCAAAATGGTCACGTGTATTTCAACTATCATCCGCTGACAAGACCAACCAGATTTTCAAACGCGACGTTATTTGAGTGGTACAATGGCCAGATCACGCCGTTCCCATCACTGGAATTTCAAAAACAATTCCAGGGCAGCTTTGGTCTGACCATCGATAAACAAAACAGGCTTTGGATCATTGAGCCGGCCACATTCGACTTCAAGCATACCCGAATTTGGGCATTTGACTTAACAACAAAAGAAGTCGCCTATTCTTACGAGTTTCCCGAAGGCGTTGCCCAAAATGCCGAAGAAATTCGTGTGACCGGCGATGGTAAGTATGTTCTCCTCCCCAATCCGGGTATATTCCACTTCACGGCATCACAACTCCTTGTCTTCTCCGTGGATGATCACAGCGTCCGAACCGTTATTGATGGAGACCCAAGCGTTCAACCTGAAAATTGGAGTCTGCAAACAACGGATGGTAAACCATACCGACTCATGTACGGTCTACTGGATTTCGCTGTTGGAATTGACGGAATTGAAATTAGTGACGATCAACAATGGCTATATATAGCTTCGATGACAAGTTCTCATTTATATCGTGTGCCCTTGAGCGATGTTTTGAATAAGGATTTCACACCTGATCAGGTGGCAAAGAAAATTGAGACCATCAGCATGAAGCCAATGAGTGATGGAATAACAATTGATAAATCCGGCCATGTAATTATTACCGATGTTGAGCACGGTGGCCTGGTATCCTTTGATCCTGTAACGAAAGAACTAAAGACACTGGCCCGTTCAAAAGAAATACTGTGGGCAGACGGCGTTGCCACGGCACCCGACAGTTCTCTGTATTTTACAGACAGCTCAATTCCCAGCTACGTGGGTGAATTTGCGCTGGCACCAGATCCGCAGCTGCTACTTAACAATAAACCATATTATATTTACAGGCTCAAACATTAGATATATATATATACCAGTTGTCTTGTTTAGCAGGTATCGCTAGCAATGTGCGTCCATGCAGCGAGAGGGTTTAACGAAACGAATCGAACATGAAGCCATCTAGTTACTTTGCTCATGCGCGTATCCGTTATAATCCTTTATTCGATGCATTGTTTCTTGAGTATACCCACCGAGTCACCAGTCATGATCAATTCGTAGAAATAAACACCGCCGCTTCGGTGGAGTTTTCCAAGCTTAATACTGCCAAATTCGTAGCCGACATTAGAAAAATGGGAGCAGTTGAACCGGCTTCCGAGCAATGGTTCTTTGATTATCACTTAGAGAGGTTGCAAAAACATCTCGGCGGAAAAACGCTGATTTATATCCAACTGGACAATCCGTCAGATATACTTCCGGCACATCCTGGAAAGAGAGTCCGAGACAAGCCAATTGAAATCAGTGGCGTGCTGATGTTACGGTTTGTTAAAAAATCTGAAATGTCGGATTACTTAAGACACCTGATGCTCTTCTCCCTGTGACCTGTGGAGTCTCTCTCCATGTGTATATATATACTCATGGAGAATACTTATAACCAACAGAGCAGAACAACCTAGTTCATTTCTCTGTATTCTTGTGGGGTTAACCCGGTCTTGGATTTGAACAGCCTGCTGAAGTAGTGGGGATAATTAAAACCCAATTTATAAGCAACGCCGCTGATTGAATCAGCATCGCTCAACAAGAGTACCTTTGCCTTCTCAACGATGAACGTGCTGATGTGATCTTTTGCGCTTACTCCCGTTTCCTTCTTTAACAAATCACTCAGGTAATTGGGTGACAAGTGAATATTGTCAGAGAAGTATTCAATTTGTGGAACACCTAACTCTGCAAATTTTCCGGCAGAGTAATATTCTTTTAGCAGTCTTTCAAATTGACTGACAACATCTTTGTTTTGCGCAGATCGCGTGCTAAACTGGCGCTCGTAATAACGTTGACTATAATTCAAAAGTAGTTCAAGGGTAGAAACGATGACTCGCTGACTGTGATTGTCTATTCTGGCTTTGATTTCTTTCGAAATCAAATTGACGCATTCGCCCAACGTATGTTGTTCAATTTCCGATAGGTGCAGCGCTTCATGTATATCGTAAGAAAAAAAATGATAGTTATCAATGAGTTGGCCAAGCGGAGTGTTTCTGATCATATCCGGATGAAAGAAGATCATCCATCCCTGGACCTCCCCCAATGCCTGTTCTTTCGTCTTTAGCAGCGTCTGATTAGGTGCGGTAAACATCAATACCCCTTCTCCAAAATCATACGTATTACGGCCGTATTCCAAGCCACAACTTGCATCCTTCAGAGCAATTGAATAAAGGTCGGAAACTGCTTTGACTCCGACCCATTCTTTGCCTATCTCCCATTTGGAAACGTCAATAACACTAATAAGCGGATGGGTGGGCTTTTCAAATCCCATCATCGCATGTAATTGACTGATTGATTGAATTCTGATAATCTCGGCCATAACGTCTCACTAGTTTGAATGTCAAGCAAAGCTATATTTACTTTAAAAGTAACCTGAACATAAATTAGTGATCTTGTAACACTTTTCCCAGATTCAATTTCCAGAAGAGATAATACTATTGGGTTGATTCTATAAATTTTGCCAGATTAACACGCCCGCCGTTATTTAACCTTTATATGGCCAACTATACAACCCTAGCGCAGCGATTTACCGCGAGATACCCTAAACTTACCTTCCTGCTTATCCAATCTAGTTTCTGGATTTACGCTAACATCCTGCTGACAGTTATCACTAGCCTACACGCCACCCTGCTTGGACATATATATCATCTTCCTTTACAAGAGGCCGTGGTAAATACGATGGTGGTCGGTATACTCTTTGGCATTTTTTACGGCGTTACGCTGGGCACAATCACCTACTATATGGACCGGAAAGTATCAACCCGGCAACCGCTTGGGTTAGTCATATTGCTAAAAGCAGCAGCAGCCTTGGTCATACTGTTCGTAACGCTACTGTTATTTCGGTATATGATTCTTGATCTGCAGGTAATCCCGGTCCTTCCGTTGGGAGTAACATCCCTGGATACATCTGCGTGGCGAGCTCTTACCACACTGCTGTTGATCTACTATTTCGTCATGTCGTTGTTACTAAACTTCATTAATCAAATGAATAGCCGGTATGGACCTGGCGTACTCATTCCTCTATTGCTTGGACGATACCGGAGTCCAAAAGAAGAAAGTCGAATCTTTATGTTCATGGATTTGCGGTCTTCGACGATGGTCGCTGAGCGACTGGGGCATCTTCACTATAGTTCTTTTATACGCGATTGTTTTTCGGATATTAATCAGGTATTACATGCTTACAATGCGCAGGTATATCAATATGTAGGCGATGAAATCGTTATAACATGGCAAGAACGCGAAGGCATCAAAGATCATTTGTGCATTAAATTTTACTTTGCCTGCATGAGAGCCCTCCGGGTAAGGGACGCGTACTACCTTGCCACCTATGGTTTTCAACCGGACTTTAAAGCGGGGATGCATCTTGGTGTAGTAACTGCCGTGGAGATAGGCGAAATAAAACGAGATATAGCCTATCATGGTGATACCTTGAACACCGCGTCAAGAATTCAAGGAATGTGCAATCAATACAACAAACCGTTACTTATATCCAGGGCCCTGCTTGATAAACTCACTTTGCATCGGGATATGCAAAGTGAAAACATGGGCGAAATTATATTAAAAGGAAAAGCAGAGACCACGGAAATATATAGTATAACGTGGGCCGAATAAGTGGGCACGCTAATTCATTCTTAGCACTTCCAAAATTGCTCTGTAATACGTATCAGCTCTTTCTTGAGAGAAGTAATCCACCACAAGGCCCGCCAGCGCGAAGAGTGCCAGACCGATGCCCCAGCCCTGCACCTGAGGACTCTTCGACCACCAAAAAAGCAACAGTGTCAACGGGAAAAATACCGAGGCCACAATTTTAGAAATGGTATAGCCATACTGGAAACCCTCTACACGTTTTTGTTCTGAGAGTACGAACGCTCTCTCATCCTGGCGATAGCTCTTCTCGAAAGACACCAATCTTTTATTATTTGAAACGAGCATAGAAACTCCTATAGCGGAATAAATAATACCCGTAACAGAAAGCGGAATTAACAGCGCTTTCGAATTTGGTGTGGTGCCCAATTTCCAAAATAGAAACCCACTTACCATTGTTAAAATACCGAACGAGGCGATCAATATCGCTTCTAGTAGTTCACCTTTGATCCAGGTTGAAGAGTGATGAAAAAAGTTCATAGTGCAATTCGCGTTTATTCTGTAAACAGTAATTTTCAGTTAGTACGATCTATAGGCGAGTCACTACTTCGCCTTGATGATCTTCTCGTCGATCAACACTTGAAAAGCGTCCTCCATGGTGACTTGCAGCGGCCGAAAAGTCATCCCCAAATCATTTATTATTTTGGAATTATCTGCATTCCAGGGGATGTTCACATTGTTACGAATGAATTTTCGCGTAAACAATGGGTTAGCCAGCGGCCCGATCAGCATTAATAATCCTTTTGGCAACGCTCTTTTAGGAAGCGGAAACTTCGCTCCATACCGAGGCAACAGTACCTTGCTCATTTCCAAAAAATCTGTATTGTGACCGGCAGTGATATAGCGACCTTGTGCATGGGGAGTAAATCCAGCCCGGAAATGCGCCTCAGCCACATCCCGCACATCAACAACACCGGTACCCATTTTTGGCACTCCCATTTTCATGTCACCGTTCCCGAACAACTTCAAAACATTGATGCTTTCCGACGTAGCAGTTTTTGGATTCAGGGCAGGCCCAAGAACTAAGCAAGGGTTTATGGTAATCAAATTCCACCGGTTCTGGGAATAAGACATTTCCCAGGCAAGCTTCTCCGCTAAAGTTTTTGAGTATGAATAAGGCTGATATTCCAGGGAAGCAGTACTGTTCCATATTTTTTCGGTAAGTCTGCCGTCAGGTGCATTAACAGAATCTATAGCATCGGTATAAATTGCTGCGCAACTGCTGGTGACCACCACGCGCTTCACAGACGGTGTCTGGTTAACGGTCTCCAGTACATTTTCAGTGCCATTTACCGCGGGATCTATTAACTCCTTTTGCGGGTCCTTTATGGCGGTTGTAAATGGAGATGCCGTATGATAAACGAGTTCACAACCTTCCATAGCCTCCTTATAAGTGCCCTTGGTGAGCAAGTCTGTCTTAAAGAATCTGAGCTTGCCCTTTGAGCCTGCCGCTATAGATTTAAGATGCGATACCTTACTCAGGTCCGTTGGATTTCGTACCGCTGCATGGACTGTAATACCTTCATCCAGAAGTCGCTTTACCAGCCAACTGGCTACATATCCATTAGCACCTGTTACCAATACCGGTTTTGTCCGATCGATTTGTGTCATATTCTTTTCTATTAACTATTCAAAATTGGTTAGATGTCGTGTGATTCATTAACATCAAATACTGAATGACCAACACAAATCACAGAACAGATCAACACGTTGTAAAAAAAGAATTACCGGGAGCGCCCTAGTTCTTCCCTATATTCCTCCGGAGTCAATCCTGTTTTTGATTTAAACAATCGGCTGAAATAGTCTGGGTAATTAAACCCGAATTTATAGGCTATATCACAGATGGAATCGATATTGGATAACAGTAAAACCTTTGCCTCGGCGACAATGAAATTATCTATATATTCCTTAGCTCCGCATCCTTTTTCTTTATAGAGCACATCACTTAAATAACTGGGAGATAAGGATGTTCTTTCCGCAAAATATTCAACAGGAGGAACGCCAATTCCAGTAAACCATCCGGCCTGATAATAGTATTGCAATAAAATGTCGAAGCGGATAGCTATATCCCTGTTCCGAGCTGAGCGAGTGTTAAACTGTCTGTCATAAAAACGGCGGCTATAATTAAGAAGCAATTGGAGAATGGAGACAATTACATTCTGACTGTGAGCATCGATTCGCTCTTTTACTTCTTTGCTGATTAAATTGATATACTCCGTAAGTATATATCTTTCGCTTTCCGAAAGGTGAAGAGCCTCATGAGTTTCGTAGGAGAAGAAATGGTAATGGTCAATATTTCTTCCAAGGCTTGTGTGACGGATTAAATCCGGGTGAAAAAAAAGCATCCAGCCACTCATATGATTGAGGGTAGTTTCTTTATGACTACGCATTTGACCGGGGGCGGTAAAAGTGACTACGCCATCAGCAAAGTCGTACGTTTTTCTGCCATAGTCCCAACCACAACAAGAATCCATCAAAACTATAGTATATAAATCTGATACTACGTTAGCTCGATTTTCGGTTTCCCCCGGGGAAGCATGGACGATCGAAATCAATGGATGTGTAGGTTTTTCAAATCCCATCAATTGATGCAGTCGTGTCACAGAATCTATCTTCACTATATTTTCCTCCATCCTTATGCCTTTACACATGAACTATATATCGTTTACTACTTTTCAAAACGGGCGGCTGCTGACACCACCATAGTAAACTCTTTTGTCATCATTACTTTTTTATGATTTCAAAAGTATAGTCCAACAATCCAGGGACTTAACATAAATCAACCATAATCAAACACTTTTCACAGGGACATCGATGCATACAAGCTTCTCTCCCATCAGCAACATTCATCTATACTGGATCAACGCTATGCGAATACATAACGGTATAGATACCCGCAGATGAAAACAGTAAAAAGTGTTAGAGTATAATGTATTTGTGTTAGGGTATATATACCTTAACACAAATACATATTTATAGTCTCACTATAACAAGAACATATAGTATATATAGCTATGTGAAATTACTGAATTATCGTTCAGCATTTTCTCACCGTTCCATGAAGACAGAAAAGAAGAGTTCAAGCCTTTATTTGATATGTTTAACGATGTCGATCTGAGTCAGCCCTTTAGTAAAGTGTCTGTTCAATTGTATAATGAAATGTGCGCCTGGATCGAAAAAGAATTAGGCAAATTCAACATCATCGTAGTAGGGCGAAAAATTAGGAGAAACAGTTTATCAGGGAATGATTGAATATGGGCTTATCCTATAGGCTCTTGACTATTGCCATCGATTGCATTATTATTGAATTGCCATAGGGTCTTCCGGCAGCCCTTACGTGCACCTTTCATCTTCTGTCTTTCGCCAGCAATTATAAACCCAAACTATCGTGGGCGCAGTCAAAGTTATTTTTCCTCGAACGATCGATGTTGGTATCGGCATACTCAAGGGTGTCCTCAAGGGATTTCTGTTCTGTAGCTCCTGGCTGATGGTATTAATATTCCATTGTACGGTGGTTTATGCTCAGGTGCCCGAGATCGTGTTTACTCCGGTTGCACCCGAAGTATTTTCAAATTCCTTTGTCCGTTGTTTTTACAAAGACAGCAACGGGTTCATGTGGCTGGGGACAGCCGATGGCCTGGTCCGGTATGATGGCACCAATGCTTTTCACTACAACCACAATCCTGATCAACGATACAGTCTTTGCCATAACAACATCAACGCCATTGTAGAGGACTCCCAACAGCGCTTATGGATTGGAACAGCGCAAGGCCTGTGCGTCTACAGCCGTGAAACTGACCGTTTCATCACCGTTGATTCAATTCCTGGAATCAAGAATCACCTTAACAATCGCTACATCACAGCACTCTCATTCGATCAGCAAGGGGCACTATGGATCGGGACGCACGGCAATGGCATTAATTTGTTCGATCCGAAAGAACAAAAATTCTCGTATCTGGTAGCCGATGCAAACACTGCGAAAGCCACCGACTACGTCAGCACATTGCTTTATGTCGATGGCATGATGTGGAGTGGAACGAAAGGGGGGTTGAGACTTTACAACACGAAAAGTAGAACATCATCACCCATGACATTTGTAGGTGAACAATTGCCTGTCAGACAAGTAAGTCAGCTTCTTGTCGATAACGCAGGAAACATATGGTTTACCACCGTCAACGGGGAACTCATCAAGATTATCCCCAAGAACGGCTACTACACCTTTCAAAACGTGATTTCAGGAGCATCGATGTATGGCGCCAGTTGGAACAATATACTCACATTGTGTAGGGATGTGAAAGGAAACATGTGGATCGCCGGTGAGAATTCCGGCCTGAATTACCTGGATACGAAGTCGGGAAAAGTCACCCGTTACCTTGCCGATGAGGGCGACTCCAAGAAATTGGCAACGAACTCTATCCGGACCGTTTATATCGATGACGAAGGATTAACCTGGATAGGCACCTTTAACAAAGGTGCCTATCTGATTGATAACGACACGCGAAAGTTTCTACGTCACAAGCCATATCAGGGAAAGGAAAATAATTTTCTGGGTAAGGACGTCAAGAGTTTTGCCGAAGACCGCAGCGGTAATATCTGGATGGCTGTCGATGAGATCGGTTTGGCTAAAGTGGATTTCAAAAGTAACACCCTTCAAAGGCTTGACGCTATCAATACGAAGCTGACCAATAAGTACTATACATCTATTCTCTTTGACAGATATGGGTTCCTGTGGGTGGGATCCGTGGGGAGTGGCGTTTATAAAATTGATCCGCGAAGCAATGAAGTAAAAACCTATTCGCTTGCGTCAGGAGGCTTTGGAGAGGACAAAGTTTTCTGCCTGTACGAAGACAAGATGGGAACAATTTGGGCAGGCACTTCGGGAAGCGGTCTTTTCTATTTTGATCCGGAATCGAATGGTTTTAAAGTTCTCTTCGAAGAAGGCAAACCCAATCACATCACCAAAACAGCCTATGTGAGCTCGGTAGTGGAAGACGCCGAGGGCATCTTGTGGGTGGGCACCATGTACGGCCTTCATGCTTTAAGAAAGCACGATGAGCAGGCCTACGATTACAAGCTATATCTGCCCAATGAGCGTCCGGGCAGTCTTAGCAGCAGTGGCGTCCAATTATTGTATGAAGACAAGCAAAAGAACCTGTGGATAGGCACCACCGACAACGGGCTCAATGTAAAGATTGCCTCGGACTCCCTCTTCCAGGCTTTCCAAAAAAAAGATGGACTACCGGGCAATACCATACGCGGAGTAGTTGCAGATGCAAAGGGGAACCTTTGGATCAGCGGAAATATGGGGCTTTCGAAATTGGATCCCGCCACCCATGCTATTGCTACTTATACGCGCGAAGATGGATTGCCTTCCAATAACTTCTACAGTAATGCATGTTTGTGGACAAGTGCCGGTGAAATATTTTTGGGCACCAACAACGGGTTCACCGTCTTTTATCCAGATAGCATCCGTACGCGTCTGCGCAATCCGGTGGTCTACTTTACGGATCTAAAGATTAATAATCAATCCGTAAGCATAGGCACACCGGATTCGCCTTTGAATAAACACATCAGTCTGACATCCGGAATTTCGTTATCGTATGAGCAGCGATCCTTCGCCATTGATTTTGTCGCTTTGAATTTGGCACATTCAACAAAGCTGAACTACTGCTATAAACTGGAGGGGTTTGATAAAGCATGGAATTATACAGGTTCCAATCACAGTGCCCCCTATACCAACATGGATCCGGGAGACTATACACTGTTGGTGAAAGCATCTACCAGTGAGGGTAGATGGAGTGATACACCGGCAAGGCTGGAAATTACGATACACCCACTGATCTGGAGGACATGGTGGGCCATGTCTTTGTATATAATAGTCCTGAGTGGATTGGTTCTTCTGCTGATCTGGATCCGGATGGAACGACTCAGGATGAAGAACCAATTAAAGGTGGAACGGCTGGCTCGCGTGCGAGAACATGAACTGAGCGAGTCGAAGACGCAGTTTTTCACCAACATCTCTCACGAGTTTAGAACGCCATTAAGCCTGATCCTTTTGCCACTGGAAAGTTTAATTACCGGAGACGATGTCAGTCCTTTAGTGAAAGAAAGAATTGCCTCCGCATACCGCAGCGCAGACAAGATGATGCGCCTGGTAAACGAATTGATGGACTTCAACAAACTTGAAGGCGGTCATCTGAAACTTGATCTTCAATATGGAGAGCTTGTCAGTCGTATTACAGAAATAGCATCGGCCTTTGAGGATGTTGCCCTTAAACGCAATATTCTATTTGTGCAGACCGCACAAGTAACTGCTTTGCAAGGATGGTTTGACTTGGATAAACTTGAAAAGATATTGGTGAACGTGTTGTCCAACGCCTTCAAGTTTACCTGTGATCAGGGGACCATACAGTTGCTGATCAACAGCAAAACGCAACCCGTAGGCCCCAGAAATGTAATGGCCCGTTGCTTGGAACTGGTTGTCGTGGACAATGGTATCGGCATCTCTACGGAGGAGATACCCTTCATCTTTGATAAATTTTATCAGGCAAAATCGGCTTCGAAAATTCCAAATCCTGGTACGGGAATAGGCCTCTCGTTAACAAAGGCACTGGTTGAACTGCACCATGGTTATATCAAAGCGGAAAGTGTGCCGGGCCGTGAAACGAGGTTCGTCATGGTTGTGCCGATTGATGCTGAGGTCTTTCAAGTGGAAACCCAGGCCGATCCTCCGGCAAAAGTCTTTGCCTCGACAGAGCAAAGCTTCAGTGCAGAGTCTGTCGCGGTGCGAGATGACAACCGTGAAAAGTCGGATATTTTAATCATCGAAGACAATGATGAATTACGAACTTATCTGGCCTTGGAATTAGTACGACAATTCAACGTGCTACAGGCCAAGGACGGCCAGCAAGGACTTGACATGGCGCTGGAGAAAATCCCTGACCTGATCATCAGTGACGTTCTCATGCCGCACAAATCCGGGATTGAACTATGCCAATTCTTAAAATCGGACTTGAAAACCAGCCATATTCCCATCATACTGCTTACGGCAAGGGCTTCACTGGAGGATAAAATATCCGGCATCGAAACCGGAGCAGACATCTATTTGACAAAGCCCTTTAGTATCCGGCTCTTAATGTCCCATGTACGCAACCTCATCGAGTCGCGGCAGAAACTGTATGCACACTTCAGTCAGGATGTATACCTGCTGCCCGCCAAAAATGCCGCTAGCGAGATGGACCAGGTCTTCCTCCAGCGAATTGTCGATCATATCGTTGACCACTTACAGGATACCCAGCTCGGAGTGGATTCACTCGCAGAAATATTCAACCTGAGTCGCGTACAGGTGTATCGAAAGATCAAGGCATTGACCGGGAAAACCGCCGTTGAATTCATCAGGACCGTCCGTTTGAAGCAAGCTCTAAAACTCATGGAGACCAAGAAATATACCTTGTCGGAAATAGCTTACAAGACCGGATTTAATTCTGCCTCATATTTCACCCGCAGCTTTAAAGAGGAGTATGGCAAGGCACCATCTGAATTCCTGGCCGTGACCGGCTGACGCTTCCCTCCTGCTTTTTCCCTTCCCTGCTTCCTGACAAGCCCTAACGGCAAGCGCCTCTACGCGCTCTGGTAGGCGTCAGCTTGACCTTTTTGAACTTAAAACCTGTCAGAAAGGCCGTTTCCACCCCTGTTTTCCAGCATGACTGAAAATTAAAAGAGAATGTCTGATTTGTGAAAGGCATCAAAAACGGCAATAAAGGACATTAGTGCAACCGTTTGCGGTATCCCGGCCGGGACCTAAACAGATGGCGAGGCGGAGCGCCCTTAGCGAAACATAGAGTCCACGAACCTAACCCATGAAAAGGGCCCCCTGAGGTCCGGTTAGTGTTTGCATGGACCCGAAATCATCAGGCGGCGCCCGGTAATCAAACACTAACCCTTAAATTCTATGAAAAGACTAATTCTACGATTTCTTTTCCAGTGGTACCCCAGGCCATTTCCAGCTGTCCTCTCCATGGCGGTTCTGTTGACCGTTTCGCTGACAGCGAGCGCACAGGTAGCGGTCACCGGCCAGGTTTTAGATGAAAACGGCACAGGTTTACCCGGAGCAAATGTTCTGATAAAAGGAACTATCACCGGAACGACTACAGACGCGGAAGGTAAGTACGCTATTGAAGCACCAAATTCCACCGCGGTACTGGTGTTTTCCTTTATCGGCTATTCATCTGTCGAAGTAACGGTGGGCAGCCGCAGCGTAATAGATGTAAACCTCAGTCCGAATGTCGAATCGCTCTCGGAAGTGGTCGTGGTGGGCTATGGTGTACAACGGCAGGAATCCGTTACGGGAGCAGTAGTTTCTGTGAAAGGGGATGTCATGCGTGAAATCCCCGCCTCCAACATTTCACAAGCGCTGCAAGGGCGTGTAGCCGGTGTGGAGATGTCACAGACCTCCACCAAGCCGGGATCACCGATGCAAATTCGTGTACGCGGTTCCCGCTCCCTGGTGGCCAGCAATGATCCCCTGATCGTACTGGATGGGATACCCTTCGCCGGATCGATGAATGATATCGACCCCAACAGTATCAAGAGTATCGACATTCTGAAGGATGCCTCGGCCACGGCTATTTATGGTTCCCGCGGTGCCAATGGCGTAATTCTGATCACCACTCACAGCGGACAGAAAGGACAAAAAGCGCAGGTCACTTACAATGGTTATTATGGCGTGGAGAAAATTTTTGCCAAATACCCCATGATGAATGGTGCCGAGTTCGCGGCCTTGCGTGCAGCAAGTGCGCAGAAGTTCAACAATACCCTGGACGAATCCAATGATGTCAATACCGACTGGCAGGACATGATTTTCAAAAACGGTCTGATTACCAGTCACGATTTGGGTATTTCAGGGGGCACGGAAAAGGGTACGTTCTACGTGGGTGCAGGCTATTTCAGGGAAGAGGCTGTCGTGCCCCTGCAGAATTTCTCACGCTATTCGCTGCGGGGCTCCATCGACCAGGAGATAAACAAATTTATCCGGATCGGCTTCAACTCTACCTCCAACTTCTCGATGACCAATGGCAACAACGTGCCGGCCGTAGGCATGGCCTTATCCAGGACACCGATCACCAATCCCTACAATGCTGACGGTACCATGAAAGAGGTCGTGCAGGAGGTGACCTCTGGTGCACAGTGGGTGCCATCCAGGAAACGCTTTGAGAGCCTCGACGACAAATATATCGACCTGACCAAAGCATACGGTTCCTATAATACCATCTTCACAGAAGTTAAAATTCCCGGGATTAAGGGATTGAAATATCGCTTGAACCTCGGTCTGAATTACCGTCAGAGTACCTATGGCAATTATACGGGCGAAGGCGTTTTCAGTGGTATCCCCACCACAGTCTCCACGGCATCCATCACGAACTCGCTTACGACCAACTGGGCGACCGAAAACATGTTGACTTATGACCGCACGTTTGCTGATAAGCATGAGGTCAACGCGGTGGTATTGTATTCGGCTCAAGAGGAAAAATCCAATTCATCTCAGATTTCAGCCCGTGACATCCCATCGGATGCTTTTCAATTCTACAACCTGGGCCGTGCTGACGGGGTGATTACTGTGAACCCTGCCAACCAAGGCTATTCTCAATGGGGCCTGCTCTCTTATATGGGGCGGATCATGTATTCATACGATGAGCGGTACATGTTGAGTGCGACTTTCCGTTCGGATGGATCATCGCGGCTTGCACCAGGCCATAAATGGCACCAGTATCCGGCAATATCAGCGGGCTGGAATATTTCAAAGGAACAATTCATGACCAGCATCTCCTGGGTAGACCAACTCAAGTTACGTGCGGGATACGGAGAGACCTCCAACCAGTCAGTCAATCCTTATCAGACCATGGGACTTTTGTCAACACGCCCCTACAACTTCGGTGATGCCACCTACTCGACCGGATTTTATGTATCCCAATTGCCCAATCCGACACTCGGATGGGAATATTCAAAGACATTTAACTATGGTCTGGAGTTTAAACTGTTCAATAATCGCTTAGGCGGTACGGTCGAATACTACATCCAAAATACCAAAAACGTTATGCTGCCCGTAGGACTTCCGACAACCTCCGGGGTGAGCAGCATCACGGCTAACATGGGAGAAACCCGTAACAAAGGAATCGAGATCTCCCTGAATGGAACCATCCTGGATAACCTCAATGGCTGGACATGGGATGTCGGATTCAACTTGTACGCTAATCGTAATGAACTGGTATCGCTTGCTTCAGGACAAACCCGTGACGAAGGGAACTGGTGGTTTGTCGGACATCCGATTGATGTGATCTTTGATTACGAAAAAGTAGGGCTCTGGCAACAGGATGACCCCTACTTGAATATCCTGGAACCCGGTACGGCCAGCAAGCCGGGAATGATCAAGGTAAAATACACTGGTGATTACAACCCAGACGGTTCTCCGACACGCGCCATCGGTGCTGCCGACCGGCAGATCATGGCCATCCAACCCAACTACCAGGGGGGCTTTAACACGCGCGTAGCCTACAAAGGTATTGACTTGAGCATTATAGGAACATTCAAAAACGGAGGACTGATCAATAGCACACTCTATGGATCAGGGGGTTATCTGAACAACCTGAATTCGCGAGCAGGAAACAATGTGCGGGTGGATTACTGGACACCTGAAAATACAGGCGCGAAATATCCGGCTCCCGGCGGTGTTGGAGGTGACAATCCGAAATACGGCAGCACGCTCGGTTACTTCGATGCATCGTATTTGAAAATCCGAACCATCACCCTGGGGTATAAAGTCGATGAAAACCTGCTGAAGAAATTCGGTCTCACCAGACTGAGGTTTTACTGCACCGTACAGAATCCTTTCGTGATGTTTTCCCCTTATCACAAAGAATCGGGAATGGATCCTGAAACCAACTCGTACGGAAATGAAAATGCAGCCGTTCCGTTGTCGGCTAACCTGAGGCGTATCCTGACAATAGGTACGAACACACCTTCTACCCGAAACTACATAGTCGGACTCAATTTGACCTTCTAAAAGAAACTAGCTATGAAACGTATACAGATAAAACTTTTCAGAGGGGCAGCCCTTATAATGCTCTTGTTGGCTGGTTGCACGAGCATCCTGGATGAGCAGCCTCGCAGCATTTATACGCCGGATTATTTCAAAACGGAAAAAGGAGTATATGGCGGGTTGACAGGGATGTACGCGCATCTCCGATACATCTTTGGGAATGCGTACTTCTACAACTCGACACTGACCGGAACCGATGAAGCCACGTGGGGTGCTAGCGGCTCGGGCAGCAGTTTCCAGATTGCCGACCTCTCCGGCGGCGGTCCCATCACTCCTTCCAACAGCGATGCCAGCAACCTGTGGTTTAATACTTTTCCCAACATCAACACAGCGAATGGCATTATCGAAAATGCCAGCGATGTCGGTGTTTCGGAGGCGTTAATTGCCGAAGCACGATTCTTTCGTGCCTTTGACTACTTCATGCTGGTGCAGACCTTTGGCGGCGTGCCGTTGGATCTGGGTGCGGGAGAATTAAAATTCAATACTACTGTTTCACGCACATCGGTACGCAATACGGTACCTGAGGTTTATACGAAGGCGATATTCCCTGACCTATTGCTGGCGGTGAACAACCTGCCGGCTGTCGGCCGCGTAACGGGTGCGGTGACTAAAACGGCAGCACGTCTTTACCTTGCCAAGGCATACCTGACCTACGGATGGTGGCTGGAAAACCCCAACAACATTCCGACCTATCCGGATGCCGACCGCATCGACCCGGACGGTCATGCACCGCAATGGTATTTTCAGCAGGCATATGATATCGCCACAACGGCCATCGATGACCCGGGACCTTTTGGATTGATGCCTACCTACTACGATGTCAATCTAGCCAAGAATGATCGTAACAAAGAGATGCTACTCTATGCTGATCACACACAGACGAGCGAGCTCTACAATGGATCAAGTCTTTCGTATGCCGGTGGCGGTGATGCCGACAATTTCGCCGTATGGATGCTTACCTGGGCCTACACGGCGTTGCAAAGTTCCAAAACAAGCTGGTCGTCCGCTCAGACTGTTAACTCGGTACAGCGCGAGGCCGTGCAAGGGTTAGGACGCCCCTGGGTTCGGATGGCACCACCGCATGGTGTGTTTGCCAATACTTTTGCCGACAAGACCAATGACTCTCGTTACGATGGAACATTTGCTACCGTATATCGCGGCAACTGGCCCAAGGCCGGTATAACAAACCCTACTTTGTTCAATGCCAACGACCTCTCGGTGGCACCGGGTGACCCCATCCTGACCTTCCTGAGTGAGGTTCCCGCTGATGCCATCGACTATTCAAACTCTACTTACAAAAGTGGTGTAGGTGCCGGGGTATTGCCCAACCGGGCCGACTATGTGATCGCCCCTAACGCCATTAGTCGCCTGGTGTATCCAGGGCTCTGGAAGCTTGGCACCTATCGTACCGATAACGGTACAGGTTTGGGGCAACCAAATGCTGCCAATACGCGCCCGTTCAACATTGCCAAATTCTCTGAACTCTACCTGATTGCTGCAGAGGCCGCTGTAAAAGGCGCTGCTCCTGTGTCAGGAAAAACAGCCTACGATCTGATCAATGTAATTCGCGCTCGTGCGGGCATGTGGCGGTGGGACAATAACGGTAACGTGGAAAAGATCCAAGATAACAGCGCTGACATGACTGCTGCAACCCCGGCTGTAATAGACATCGATTATATTCTAGCGGAACGTTCCCGGGAATATTACGGTGAAGGGCATCGGTGGTATGATTTGGTACGCACGCAGAAATGGAGTCAAGTGGCCGCCAGTTATGCCATATGCGGACCGACACTGGGTGATCACACGCCAGCAACGGTGACTCGCACCATCCTGCCCATGCATTACTTACGCCCCATTCCGCAAGGGCAGTTGGACAACATGGCGGTTTCAGCAGCGGAAAAAGACATCTATCAGAATCCGGGTTATCGTGTTGGCGAGTAGTGATATCGATGGGTGTTAAACAAATCGATCATCAAAACAATGGTCCTCAAATGGCAATATTCTTTGTTTGGGTTAAAGATTTAGAATAGGTAAAAATCGCCATTTGTGAGGCCGGGTTGCCTAGCGATAGGCAACCCAATTTTTGTTTTTTCACTCCATAATCTACCCAATACTGGCTAATACATAAGGTATATGTTTCACCATCCTGAGAATTCTTCCAATGAAGTCATCAAGTAATCTGGAGCGTTTCACCAATCCGATTACGCACGATTCGGCTATAACGATACGTGATCATTTTATTATTAAAGTGAAGAGCCGGTGGTTTTGTGTGGGCACCTCAAATCCAGTATGGACGGGACACAATCCAATGCTCTTTTCTTCCTGGACACGCGGCTATGAAGTAGGCCTTCTCAAATCCAGGAATCCCCTCGGACCGTGGGAGTTTGCCTCTCGCGAACCTATCTTCGGAACACGTAAAAAGGGATACCGCCCTGAGCTTGCCGCCAGCGGAAGCTATGCTCATTTACAATTTGACGATACGGAAGACCCTTATTGCGAGACAGGCCCATAATGCTCTCTTCGAAGGTCCCGATGGCACGCTGTGGAGTTCGTGCCATTATCTGATGGAGGAGAAAAGGCCCTACAGTCAAACACCGGAACCCTGGGAAAGGACACCACAGCTCGGATTTGAACCCGTACGTTTCAGAGACGGAATATTCTTTATCACTGGCCCAACCTGGACACGGCAACGCATCGCTATTGGCAAAGACTAGCGCAAGACATAATAATGCAATTCACATTGATCAAACAGAAGAATATGAAAGACACACTTATTAAAATCACACTCATTATCATTTTCCTCTATACCGGCACATCGGCAAGGACACAAACTATCACATTTACCAACCCGATCCTTTCGGGGTTCTATCCGGATCCAAGTGTGCTTAAGGTAAATTCGGATTACTAT
>NZ_DATCSD010000330.1:0-14004 GCF_036568665.1 Ohtaekwangia sp.
ATCTTCATCACCGTACTTGACTTTGTATTTGAACGGAAAATTGAAGTTAGTTCCCGCCACATTAACACTGCTTGTCCATTGGGACTTTCTAACGTCATTCGCTTCAAAGCTATCCATGAGTTCTTTGGATAGTGACACTTCTGAAGGTATATCGGTAAGAATAAAAATCGAGCCTTCATTGGTGGCAAACGCGCCCTTCGGCGGAATAAGCTGCCAGATTGCTTCTGTGCTGTTCTTGAGGAATACGTTATTGATATCGCTCTCAAGTGCGAGACCAGATTCAATGAGCAAGGTTGATTCGGCTTCTGCCTTTTCCCATTCTGCCTGGTATAAATATACTCTGGCGAGCAGTGCCATTGCTGCAAGTTGGTTCGCACGCGTTTTCTGTCCTTCCGCGACAGCATAGTTAGCTTTCAGTAAATCTTTTGCCGCAAGTAGGTCTTCAACGATTTGTGCATATACTATGTCTGGCGAGGATCGCACGGCCACACTGTTTACACGATAGTCTGTGCCGGTAATAAGTGGAACGTGCTGAAAGAAGTTCACCAGATAGAAATAACAGAACCCCCGTAAAAACTTTGCTTCTCCATGAAGCTGATCCTTGACCGTTTGCGAAAGGTGAGTAGATTTAGCTACGCCCTCGATAATGGCGTTGGCATCGTAGATATAGGAATAACCCTCTTTCCAGATATACTCGTTCACATAACTATTATTTTGCGTGAGCTCATTGGCGGCAAATTCAGCGGCTGCGCCTTGAGAATAATTGAAGAAGTCGTCAGCAGATCTTCCGGCCAGTAACGTAACACTTGATAAACCTCCACTGGCAAAACCCGATGAGTTTGTCATGGCACTATATATTCCGATGATCGCAGAGTTAGCCGTGGATTCGTCTTCGAATACGGTGTTACTTCCGATCTGGGTTGCCGGGGCCGGAACCTCCAAAAAGTCAGTACAAGAGTAAAGGGTTAGAGAAATTGCTGTCAATATCCTTATGAATCCATATATATGATTTCTTTTCATAGTCGCTGGTATTAGAGTGATAGTTGAAAACCAACTGTTATTGTTCGAAGCGGAGGCAGCATCGTTTGACTTTGTGTCTCAGGGCTAAGGCCTTTGTACTTAGTCCAGGTCAGAACGTTTTGACCTTGGGCATATACCTTTCCCCCCTTTAGATGAAGGCGTTTCATCAATGGTGGAGAAACGCTCCACGCGAGGTACACATTCTGAAGCCTGATGAAAGATGCATCCGTTATAGAGTTGTCTCCGGCATACGTGCTGATGGAATATAGGCCGGAGCCTTTCGATGCATAAGAGCTTGTGAACATTTGGTACTCCGACTCATCACCCGGTTTCTGCCATCTGTTAAGCACATCCGTCATTTGGTTTCCCTTTCGGCCCGGAACTACAAAGGCAGGACTTGCGATATAGGAATAGCCTGTCTGCTTGACAAACTGGAAAAATAAGCTGACTTGAAATCCTTTATAGGTTACTGTATTTTGAAGACCACCATAGTAGTCCTGCGTAATCTGTTTTCTTGCCTGAAGGTCCCCCGGATAATTAGTGCCTACTCCGTTGTTATCTTTATCCTCGAATGCGATTAAACCTGTTTGGGGATCAACACCGGTGAAATGATACATCTTCCGGATGTAAAGCGATTTTCCGACCTCATAACGGTTTGCATAAGCGGACCCCGCCAGATTTGGATACTCCACAAGTAAGTTCCGGGGGACAGTCAGGTTGAAAGACGTAGTCCAAAGGAGTCCTGTCGTTTGAGGTTGGTGGATTGGACCTCGATCTCCACACCTGAGTTTTGAACGATAGCCGGAAAGTTGGATTGAATCGATGTAAATCCGGTGATCGAAGGCAAAGCCAAACCCACTAGTTGGTTTGACGAGCGATTTCTGAAATAGCTTGCTGATACCTGCAAGGCATTCTTAAAGATGCCGAGCTCCAGGGCTGCCTCAAACTTTTTATTGGTCTCCCAGGAATAGGTGGCATTTGCCAGTCGCGCAGGTACAATACCGGTTTGTCCCTGATAGGTATTGTAAAAAGGCTGGTAGGTGTCCAGGTATTGGTAATCGCCAATTTGGTCGCTACCGGTTACACCGTAGCTTGCCCTAAGTTTACCAAAGCTGAAGAGTTCGCTGTCGGAAAGAAAATCTTCATTGCTGAAAATCCAGGCTGCGCCAATGGCGCCGAAATTGGCAAATCTTTTTTCGGGTCCAAAACGACTTGACCCATCGCGCCGAGCCGTCAGGTTCAATAGATATTTTTTGTCCCAATTGAAATTTATGCGACTAAAGACTGCATTATACCGGTACGTTACGTCTTTGGATCCAATAACGCTCAAAGACGCCGCAGACATGATGTCTTCCAGAACAGCGTTACTGGTATAGCCAGAAGCCTCCACATCGGTCCCGGTTCGCGTATTTGAAAGGAAGGTAGTGCCAACCAGCACATTGAGTGTCCCCTTTCCTATTTGCTTATTGTAGTCTGCCTGGGGCTCAACATTCCAGGTGCGAATGCTGCTATTGCTAAATACCGAGATCGCTGTTTTAATACTATACGCAGGATCGTCCGTGCCTATCGGGAATGCCGAGAACTCTCTTACCTGGGTATCGGTAAACCCGAAATTGCTTTTCAGATATAGCCCCGGAATTACCTCATATCGAAGGGACAGCGCAGAGATAAGATTGCTTGTTCTACCCTGGTACGGCTTGCGCAGGAACGCGTAGGGATTTTGCCAGGTTGAGTTCTCCCAATTAAGACTTCCATCTGACGTATATACCTGTGGGGCGTTTGGCGGCAATGTAATATAGCGGGTAAGGTCATTCCTGAGCAAATTATTATTATCAAATACATACGACGCAGAGAAGTTCACGCCCAATTTTGCCCCGGTTGGGCTATGATTGACGCTCACATGCCCTGATATTTTCTGGTCATTGAAATCGCCCGGAAAGACCGTTGTTTGCCTGAAGTACCCACCGCCCATTAAAAACTGGGTGTCTTTGTTACCACCTGACACTGATGCCGTGGCATTCGTAGTATAGGCCGTACCGCCTATTAACTCACGTTGCCAGTCAGTATAGCGGGTCGAATCCCAAAAAGTAAGATCAGGATCCAAAAAGCCTGGTTCGGCCTTATCGTTCCGCAAGGCTTCTTTCCTAATAGCCAGGTATTGTGGTGTTGAAAGAAGATCCAGGAAATGCGGCACTGTGCTAAAACCCGAATAGATCCCTATATCTACGTGCGATTTCTCCTCGCGACCCTTCTTGGTAGTTATAAGAACAACACCGTTTGAGCCACGCGATCCGTATATAGCGGTGGCATCAGCATCCTTGAGAACTTCTATACTCTCGATGTCATCTGGGTTCAGGGCCGCAAAGGGGTTCCCGTTGGGAATGATTTCGCTGCTCGCGGCCCCGGAAAATGATGACCCGCTGTAGGGCATGCCATCAATGATATATAGCGGCTCATTTCCGTCACTGCGCAGGCTGTTCTGCCCCCTTATGCGAATTACAAATCCTCCACCCGGCACACCGGATTGTTGCTGAACAACAACGCCCGGAATTCTGCCCTGCAGAGCCTGCATAGGATTTGAGACAGGCTGTTTGCCAATCTCTTCCTTGGACACGCGTCCGATACTCCCGGTTCGTTCGCTATTTTTTACTTCATAATAACCGGCGTTTACAACTACTTCGCTCAGGCTGTGGATATCCTCTTCCAGCGTCACATCAATTATGCTTCGATGGTTGACTGAAACTTCAACCGGAGTGTATCCTATAAAGGAAAAGACAAGGACGTCTGTCTCCGCGGCTGACACGGTGTAGTTTCCGCCCTTATCCGATGTGGTACCATTCGTGGTTCCCTTGACGATGACATTGACGCCAGCCATGGCAAATCCGCCGGCATCTGTAATTCTGCCTGTGATATTGCCTTCCTGTTTATGTGAGTCATCAGGGTATTCTGTCGATGCCCGCCCTTTCTCTGCTTCCCGGTTTTTGAGGAACACGGTATTGTCGGATTCCCGAACTTTATATTCAATTCCCTGCGAGACGAACAGTTTCTGGAATATCACACGCAAAGTGACATCTTCTGCTTTAATGCTAATTTTCTCCGGAACGTGGAGCACGTTGGAGCTATAGGCGAATTTAATGCCAGTGGTTTCAGACACTTTCGTTAGCGCTTCCGTGAAGGTGGCATTGTGAAGGACGATGGTGAATTTCTTTTCGAGAATTTGGGCATGATTGTCAAAAGCCATCGAGATGCCTGAAAATGTTAAGACGATTAGCCAGTAAATCATACACAATCTCATAAGCCTAAAGAGTTTTTCCGTACAGAAAATCTTCATAACTTTAATTGTTTTGTAATAGGTTCGTAACAGGACTTGAAACAAAGCACCCTCACCCTGGCCCCGCCAAGGGCCGGCATTAGGTAAAAAGGGCTGTAAGCAGGAGTGGTCGAATCACTCCTGTTTTTTTTGTTTTAAGGGGATTCTGGCGGCGAGCGTTTCTTGGTTTGCATACAGGTTAATGAGTTTAGGCCTTTGTTTTATGGTGTTGAACACCCGGCTCCGGTAACAGTTATCACCTGGCCGTTTTGCTCAAATTTCACATTCAATATTTCTTCGATGGTTTCCAGCGAACGCTCCAGGGATTGATCCGTCAGATCCGCCGTTATTTTACAGTTGACTGCCGCATTAGAAGATTTCTTTATAGTGACATCAAACTTTCGTTCTATACTGTTTAACACTTCAGACAATGGCGCATCTGCAAACTTCATGAGATAGTCCGTGTCATTTGTAATGCTTGTAATCTCCCCCTGAACCATCGCCGATTTTTCAAGCGCCCCATTCGGTTTCAATACAGCTTTTTGATTAGGTTCAACATCGATGCCTGCTATATTTGAGGCTGTCGAGAAGTTGACTTTACCGGTAAGTACCTTTACCTCGACGACATGATCGCTCGTTTTCAGGCTAAAGCTTGTTCCCAGTACTTTTATCATAGCACCGTTGCATTTGATATGAAATGGATGTGTCGCATCCTTAGCCACCTCAAACAACGCTTCTCCTTCCAGTTCTGTATAGCGAATGCCTTGACTTAACTTGTCGAGATATGTTAAGCGGCTATTCTTCTGTAGCCATACCAGAGTACCATCGTTAAGAATAATTTTTTCAACTTTATCGCTCGCGAGGAAATTGAAATTGTCCTTCTTGCCAATCATTAAATACGAAAAGTATCCTGCCACTATAAGCAGTATAATTGACGCAGCAATTTTCAAAAGGGATCCTGCACCGAGAGTTTTTGTTTCCTTACCGCTGGAGGGTTTAAAAGATTTAATTTGCTCCAGGTTGTCTTTCTTGCTTACGATTTTCTGAAAAAGCCTCTCTGCATCAGCGGGATTGAGTTCAAGGTCCTTTGAATTCTCGGTCTTCATCACATCGAGCCACGCTTCTATCTTTACCCTCTCGGATTCAGTCACCTGCCCGGTGATATACTTTTTTAACAGCTGGTCGAAATTTGATTTTTCCATGGGTGTAATTTAAATCCAACTTACTCTGGTCTGTGGAAGCATCTTAAGGTAACATGACAAAGCTAGCCGCCAACCTACCCTGATAGACAGGAATATTTTGTGAGGCTAACAATTTACCGTATTTCGGTTAAAAAAATAAGGATTCCCCGTAAGAAATTCTGGTACGCTATGGCCAGTGAGAAAATGGCCTTGATACCTTGCTAAATCCGCTCAAATAAGGTTGTCGTAGGAGGCTCTCAAATGACTTTTCGCTATACCTATATATTTCTCTACAACGATTTTTTTGATGTTCATTCTGCGGGCAATGTCCTCATTGGAGAGGTTTTCGTGGAGGCGCAAACGCATGGCCTGCCCCACCCTGTCCGGCAACCCCGCCAAGCCCTTTTCAATAACTTTTTGTATCAATGATGGCTCCTTCTCGAATTCTTCCAGCGAGTCATATATAGATTCAAATAGTTTAAAATGCTCCTCATATTTTCGTTTGACGGCCGAGTGTTGAAAATAACGAATCACTTTATACTTCACCATCCGAAAGAGATAGGCTTCCAATAGTGTAACCTTAGTGAGATCCTCGTGTCGGAGCCAGATGGATTCGAATACCTCTTGGATGATCTCTTCACAGTCTTCTTTTGTCGGTATATTCTTTCTGGCGTAACCATATAGCTTGCCAGCGTAGCGAGTATATATTGCTTCAAACGCTTTTTCATTGCCCTGCAATAGCAGTCGCATCAACTCTTGATCTTGGAGACATTCGTACGCCATAGTAACATAAGAGTTAGTTTTTAGAATAAAAAACCAAGTTTCGTCTACGCGAAGGATTGTCATTCCTCGTAATCCTCCGAAGGCAAATATACGAAACAATCTATTTTTTATATGATTTATCAGATTAAATTAGATTGATGTAGACCGCAGATTGCCTGGGTGAGAAAGATCGAAAGACCAGAAACTCTAAAACGGTTTGGGGAACGGTTCAAGAAATTCCGGCAAGCAGCAGATGTTTCGCAAGAGCAAGTACACTATGCGACAGGCATCGCCCAGCCTCATTTATCAGAAATAGAGACTGGTAGCCGAAATATTGGCTTAACACATATTGCCGTGCTAGCAGAATTTTTTGGCTTGACTGATTCTGAGTTACTTGACTACTCTGCGCCGCTTCCGAGTTCGGAAGAACTTAAGAAAAGCATTAGGGGGTTTCTAAAAAAAAACGGCATCGATCCAGCAACGTTTTTAAAGAAAGGGTTAGCCAATACTTTGCGGACAAAGGTGCTCCCATCAAAGTTTCTTTCTTCGCCACGTTTCGCCAAAGAAGTAGCTGATTTACTAAAGGATAAATTCGGTGCCGACTTTACCACAACCGCGATATCGCAGGCACTGGAAAATTTAAGGAAGAAAGGTCTTGTTGTGAAACTTCCCACAGATAAGAAATCAAAGTTTCAGTATCGAAAATCCGATAAAAATTGATTGCGCTCTGGACCCGACAGTTCTTCATACTCCGAAATATAGCCAGTACCTCTCATGAATCTGTCCCTCGTTAGCATGGATGGAGAGTCTGAAAAGGGGTACTCCTCTTAAAATCTAGTCTATAAACTTCTGAATATACTTTCTAAAGTGTCCAGCGCTTTCACAAGCAGCGCATTTGTGCCTAATTGCCCATTGAGAAAACTCAACAATTCGCGCAGTTATTTATCTCTTGATAGCATACCTGTATTGATAACAGCGCCCCCGTAATCACTGCCCCTCTTGTTGTGCAACAATACGTTCTACTCAATGAGCTTAATTTCCAATTCATGCTTCACCTCAGCTAACGAATAATCTTTCTTATTCTCATAAAGATTATTTTCAATGATTTCCTTCCAACTGTACGTTGTCAAAGTATCAAGGTTAAACGTAAAAACATGGAGTTTTTTGTTTTCGCAAATTTCCTCAATGTAAATCTCCAAAGCTTTGGTAGAACCCGTTTTCACATGCCTCCTATTCGCATGTGGATCAAGGTCATATATGTAATTTTTATCTGAAATCTTGGTCCCCTGTAAAACCAAGTCTTATCGTACAATTTTTCCAAACTTCAAATTCAGTGAACAGACAATAGACTTTCTTATCCGAATTGTTCACAATTTCAAGTCGGCCATCAATTGGATCGCATGAAGGTAATAGAAGCGCAAGGCAAACATTCAAAAGAAACATTATGATCATTCTAATTAATTTGTTTGGAAAGGACGTGGTGTTCCCAAAATCGGATCTTTAGGAGCATATTTAATATTTATCGGATACTCGCTTAGCTTCCAATTGTTAGGAAAGTTAAAATAATAAAACGAAAGAGTATTAGCTTCAACTTCGGTCCAGAACGTTCTATGATGAGCTGGGTCTGACGCAGCACTTTGAAGGCTTGCAGGTGCAATGACAGAATAGAAATATGTTGAGCCATATTGCCGTGCCTGAAGTATGTGTCCAAATTCATGCCACAGGAGATCTGTATTACAATGAAAATTGCATCCATACCTATAAACCGAAACAACCATTTTATTTCGAACATCAGAGTAACTATTTTTCTCTGTTTCTTGAGATCCTATGCATGAACAGACCGGAAGCGTTGTCTCCCATAGAATAGCCTAATAGATACTCAGATGTGCTTAGACAATTGCCCGCAATGAGAAGTTTTCTCTTATCAGTTGCGTCTTCTTTTAAATTCAGTACTATCAATTATCCGGTAAGTACCTTTAGAGTTGATATCAAATATCTTCAGTCCTTTTGGCACATAGGAATCATTCAAGTATGGGGCTCTTGAAGTATTATCGCTTTCGAAGCACACAAGTAAGGCAGGACTGTCACCAAAAAAGGAACCATTATAAAGCCTAGAGGTTATCAAAGATGTATCTTGTAGCGTTTTAATTAAAGTAATAGACTCTCTCCTGCGGGATGCTAAAACTAAACAGGCATATGCCAAAAAAATAAAACCCGGTGGTGAGCGGGTTTTATTCTTTAATGTTTCGCACGCTGCTTGCTTTTTAAGAAGCCTTCCAATTGATCGTTGTACTCCAGGATGCCTAACGCAAGATCCGATAAACTATATATTTTCTTTTTACCTTCCTCTGCGATCTCTACTTCGCTAGGTTCCTTGCTCAACAGAAAAATTATATACCGCTTATCTTTTTTTAACATAGAAGCATTACTCGCAATAGGTTCTTTTGAACAATCATACAATCGTGCAAATATTACGTTTTTAACATCGGAAGCAAATCTGGTCGATTTATAAGTGTTCACAATTTGCACTATGACATCAGAAGTGCATGTTGTTATTAATCTCCATAATTCAGGTTTCTCTTCGATCACCCTTACCAAAAGTATTTCGTCTGCAGATGACCACAGATGTTCCGATACAGTATATTGACTGTATGCTAAACTGTTTAGCATAAGGCAACCTAAAAATATTATTCCTCTAAGGTATTGTAACATGGCCTGGTCCAATTGATCCTCCTAAATATTGAAAAGTTTGACCGGCGAACTTCTGCTGAGTTGCATGCTATAAAGCAAAAGCCCGGAACTTGCCGGGCCTTATAGCTATTCATCTATTTCCATGTGTAGGGTTCAAATCCGTGCCAATTTTCCTAAAGGGCTTTTCGTTTCCGGTACTTGCATCAATCAGTTTCTCTCCGTTATCGTTAAGGATGTCTGTAATTCCCAATTGGCGGGTGTACCGCGAAGTAAATAGATTTTCCATCAGGTGTCCAGTGTGTGCCACGCAGGAATTCTCTCTGGAGCTATGTGTGTAAATTATCTTTTCCTTGTTGGTTTTCAAGTCAAGTACCCCAGTGAATTATCCTTTTGGTATGCAATCTGGTTACTGGTAGGCGATGCAATAGCAGAACGACCTCCTGGAACCAACAACTTACGTTCACCTGTAAGTACATCAAAAAGGTAAATACCTTCAGGTGATTGAACAGGGTTGATGAGTTCTTCTTGCCCTTCAAGTTTAAATTTAACTCGACCATCAATGCTGTAAACAAATTGGTAGCCTTCGTGCAGCTAGGGAGATTCCTCTATCGAAAGATTGGGGAACCTTCCTACACTGTCTATATTTACAACCACCTTCCTTTGCTCCAAGTCCATTACTGCCAGGGAAACCATTGATGCGAGACCTTCGAACGGATGCTTAATGGGGTCAGCTTCTCTTTGAATCATAAAAAGAAGATACTTGTCATCCCATGATGAATTTCTCGGCCACGCAAGTTCACCTTTTTCTGCTTCATAGATTCTGTCTGTGATCTTCCCTGATAGGTCAAACTGTACAATGTTGCACCTGTATTCCATCCGGGTTAATCCAGGAATTCCTTCTGTACCAACAAAAGCATCTCTTGTATTCAACCAGTCCCATCCCACTGTATTCCGCCTCCTTGTCATTCTTTTAATTTAAAAGATGATTTGGGATATCTGAGTCTACATAAATGAAATATTCATGTTTCTGCGAGTTTGAAACAACGATCTTGCCCGGTAACGGGTCGCCAGAATTTATCATGTTGCAGGAGTGGATGAATAACCAATTTAAAAATATCAGCGAGGTTAACATTGTCTTTCTCATCGTCACTTGATTGGAACTTGGGAGGCTTGACCTGCCGTCCAGGTCATGGTGGGTGGATAGGGAAGCTTGACGGAAGTGGCCCAAGGAAGTTGATACCCGCTTCCCTGCATTCAATCCCTGACATGAGTAGTGCGCACAATTATTTACACCAAAGTTATAGGGCCATGGGTTTCCTGTCTGCGCCTGGAGCCATGCTGTAGCAGCTGCAGGGTCAGTCACCGTAACTGGTGAAAGAAAAGAAACTACCCATTTTTTTTTCTCGTGCCCAGAGACTTGACCATTCAGCATCATTACTTTGTCTGTACTGGTAGGCAACTGATATATTGACTTTAAAATTATTCGATGGAAAAGAATTTATTATCAATCCTTCAAGCTGTTCCCATATACTCTGACTAGGTACCTGATTGATTTCATAGATAACCTTACCCACTGGATCATATACCATCCCATGAGGCTTACCATTCCTGCTCATGTAGTACCACGTCTGAGGATCTCCTTGTTGGGCAACTACTCCACTTTAACATCAATTGGTGCCACAAGCAGCATATTCTCCTTTTTGTCCAAAACCTGATAATGATCGCCAAATTTTCGAGATGTCGTGTCAACGTTCACCATTATGTATCTCAAGTCGCGATATGTGTATTCATCTGTTCTTCGATACTGATGAGTAAAAAGACCTGTAATGTTATCTATTCCCGAGGCATCAATATGATTTTTTAACAAGAAAATTGTGATTGAAATAAGTTTTTGATAGTCCTGTTCGTTAAAATTTATAAAGACCTCATTCTGCATCATTGAAGAATCTGATAAGGCATTTTCCAAGAGCCCAATTTTTTTTGAATTCAAATATAAATATCCATCATCATCAATAAAGCTACCAACTATTGTACTTGCCGGTAGTTTTTTTATTAAGGACTCTATGTAGATGATTGAATCAGCAACGGTATTTATTTCATCTGTCAAATTAATTTTATTCCTGAGAGGATCTGTTATCTGTCCACAAGAAGTCAAGGCAAACATTAGACAAGAAAATAAGAAGATATTTGATCGCATATTTATTTTTTGGGAACAAGCATATTAAATCCAAATTTGATCATCTGAGTATCTCTACTATGATCAAAAAAACCACCCGGATTACTCCATTCGGGAGTTCGAGTCTGAAATGTTTGATTATATCCTGCACCAGCAACTGCTTCTGAACATGTAAGCCCTAGTGCTCTTGCAGCAACCCCATAATTGATGTTTCCGAAATCATCATAATTATAAGTAATTCCGTTGTATATGGCTTGCAGACCTATTTCTCGAGGACTGAAACCCTTTCCTGGTTGTTTAATATCGTACGGCTTCTTTGTACCTACCTGAGATTTAAAAAAACGAAGTTTAGCTGCTCGCCTGTGAATCTCTGCAAAGTAAATAATCGAGGGATAGTCAATTGCATCGAAAATTCTACCCATTGCAGAAAAGAATTCCTCGGTTTGTCTCAGCTGCTCGTTGAATTTGTCTGTGACATCCATCAACTCTTGCTGAGCTTTAACCGGCAGCAAAAATTCATACTGCCATTCGGGAATTTTTACGCCATCTCGAATTGTCCCACCCTCATAAATCCAACGCTCCATTGCCACTCCGTTTTGAATTACGACCTGCGATGGGTGCACGCCATACTTCGCTTGAAAGTCAAACATATTCATAGTAAAGTAATCCTCGGTAGGAGTATGATAAGGCATATCCCAAGTTTCGACCGACCTACCCGAAGTCCAATTACTATTATCGACTGAGTATTCATGGTACTTCACGTTAAAGTATTGCGGCCCATTTTTGGTGTTAACAGTTATCGTAAAATCCCTCCCAGTAGGATCATTTAACATGATCGGGTTGTTGGCCGCATAATGATAACCACTAAATGATGCAAACTTCGTTGCCATCGGATCAATCTGCATGAACCTTCCCAATGCCGGATCAAATCCTCTGAACCCCGTTTCGTACCACCCTGTAGTTTGATTGAGCTCCGAGCCTTCGTTGTACAGGAAGTTATTGCTGCTGTTCTCTCTTGTCCAGCTACTTGCGGTCTGCAAACCAAACGGATAGTATTCATTATACTGCACCACGTTGCTTTTGGTGTGGGTTATTTTCAAATCATCGAAATATACCCAATTTGTTCCATCGCCCTCATAGCTCAGATATACATATATGTAGCCTGCCTCTTTTATGGTTACAGGCGAACTAAAAGTTAGCTTTTGTTTGCTGAGGTTGGCGGTTGCAGGAACTGACTGCCAACCCATGTTTTGTACATTATAGTCTTTGTCGAAGAGAATATAGTTCAGGTGTGCCGTGGGCACAGCATCAGACTGATTTGCCGGTGCACCGGAAGTTGTATAGGCAGCACTGATACCACTATAGATTACACCACTTTCACCAGGCGCACCATTCACACCACCAAAGGCCGATGCCACGGCTGTGATCAGCGCAGTTAACGGCTGATCGCTGGAGCCGAAGCCGCTGCTTCCTTCAAAGTAAGTCCACACCTCCATGTTTACCACATCGCCCGGAAAAACTTTCAGTGACTTGGCAGGCCCTGCCGGGTATGTGCTGTTCATGCGCATTACATACTGCCCACCAGCGGTATTGTTGGCACCAGACTTCGGTACCCAGTACGTAGTGCTCGTATTAACATTCTGAAATACTTTACTGTCGGCTACAGCATCCTCAAAGGTAGCTGTGGTGGGTGCTGTTGTCGGATTAACCGATGTAAACACCACACGCGTGTTACCCTGATGGTCGGCAATGACATATTGATACTCCAGGTTACCGTTGTTGTTAACAACTCTTCCTTCCGGTGAACCAAAGAAGCTCAGCTGGTTATTGACATATACAAAAGCATTGGCATAGTCGGTAGTGGTTTGCAATGTACCTCCGGCAGCGTATACTTTCATCGTGAGTTTTGTTCCGGCTGCATCATAAGTATAGTCTACATGTCTTCCATCCGTATATACAACAGAGGTTGGTTTACCGAGGTGATTGTATACCGTATTGCTAATTCCCTTGTTCTTGTCAGACAGTAAGTTTCCATTGGCATCGTAGGAATAATCGTTGCTCGTACCACTGGTCCCATTGTCAAAGCCCGCAGCATTCGAAGTGGCATCCACTACCTGCAACAACTGGTCTCCCGCAGCAGGGTCATAGGTATAGGTGAGATTATCGGCTGCCTGCGAAACATAGGTGGATAAAGTCTGATTTTTCCGTGTATTGCGCTGCAACGTCAGGATATTACCATTCAGATCATAACCGGTTACACTTTCATTCAGCGCGTTGACTTCTTTGGTCCAGTCGGTAGCCGAGATGCTTATCTGAGAAACCGCAGTCTTGAAACGATTGGCGTTGTCGTAGGTAAATTTATAGCTCCGCTGGTCGACCGGGCCGGCTGCTGTACCGGGCGCTTTCCATTTCACGGCACTGATGTTCCCGTTATAGAGCGGGGTGGTAATAATGCCGCTTTGCGCTTTTTCATAGAGAAGCTCCATGCCGAAGTAGTCCGTGGTTTCATCGTTGGTCACCCCGTTGTCGCTCGTAACCTGTGCATCATTGATGGAAGTAAGCCATCCCTGTATGCTATAGCGAAAATCTACCGACTGCAAAAAGGTATTGCTTCCTGCGCTGGTTTCGTGCAGCTTTTTATCAACCAGCTGGCCCAGCTCGTTGTATTCATACTTTACCAGCAACTGGTCGCTGGCAGCACCATTGTTATTCTGGTATACAGTCGTAAGGCGGCCCATGTGGTCGTAAAGCATCTTGTTAATAACGGTGGTTACTCTTCCTGTGCCTGCGTTGTGGTAAGTTTTAGATACCAGTTTCTTGCCTTCAAAGTCATACACCACGGTACTCAGGTTATCGATAGCACT
>NZ_DATCSD010000331.1:0-14576 GCF_036568665.1 Ohtaekwangia sp.
TGAGAAAGGATATGCTGTAGCAGATTCTTTTCTCAGTCAGGCTGAGGTAGATGCCATACGCAGCAGTCGTGATTTTCAACAGGAGGCCGATCAGTTTAAAAAAGCTGGTATAGGAAAGCAAAGCGATTTGCAAATTAACGAAGCCATTCGCGGAGACTATATTCGCTGGCTCGACAAGAACACGGCTCCACCTGAGGCAAAAGTGTATCTCGACAGATTACAGGAGTTGATTCAGTATATAAATCGTACACTTTTTCTGAGTCTGAAAGATTATGAAGTGCACATGACCATATATCCGGCTGGTACATTTTATAAACGTCACCTCGATCAATTTAAAAAAGACGATCATCGAAAGTTGTCCGTAATTTGTTATCTTAATGATCATTGGAAAGATGAACATGGCGGGCAGTTGCGCATGTATCTGCCGAATGAAACAAAAGATATACTTCCTGTAAGTGGACGGTTGGTATGTTTTAGAAGCGACCAAATCGAGCACGAGGTATTACCCGCTACACGCGAACGACTTAGTCTTACCGGGTGGATTCTTGACCAGATGGCAGACCTCCGGCATCTATAGCGAAACCTATACTATATATATACTGCGATGAAGAATTACCTGCTGAAACTTTTTCAATACAACGCCTGGGCTAATCAACGGGTAATTGCCTGTTTGCAACGACAAGGAGTAAATCACGCCAAAACGTTGACTACTGCCGGGCACATACTGGCAGCGCAGTTTGTCTGGCTTCATCGTGTTAAACATCTTTCGCCTCCTGAGCTTAAACTCTGGGGCGACTATACATCCGATGAGCTTTATACTCTGAGCAATACTGCCGACCAGCAGTGGCTTGAATATATAGAGGCCACCAATAATTTCCAGAGCGAGCTTCGCTATACCAATCTGCTGGGCGATGCATGCGTTAACACATTGGAAATGATTCTGATCCATGTAGTGAACCACTCCAGTTATCATCGCGGACAGATCACTATTCTTTTACGCGAACAAGGATATGAACCGGTAAATACCGATTTCATTACATACGACCGCGTAGTGACAGGTCAGTTGAAAAATTAACAGTGTCGCAAAAACTTCACAGTATAATGATGCTGGCGCTTTATGAACCATTTAATTTTGACGTTTGTTTGCACAAGTATTAAACCTAAATACATTATGAGAAAAATATACCTGCTGGTAATTTTCACACTGGTGAATGCCACCATTTTTGCCCAACAAGACATCACGGTTTGCCACACTTCGGCAACGGAAAAATTTGCTGTGTTTGCTTCCAACAAAGACTTCAAGGCATCGCACGCTACACCTGGTAAATATATACATATCAGCGAAGAAGGTGGAAAGATGATCAAGTTCAAATGTCCGGATGGCGTAGAAGCTAACGGATATGTGATCGAAGCAAAAACCAAAACAAACAACTGGATCTTTGTTTTCCAGGAGTGGTGGGGATTAAACGACTACATCAAGAAGCAATCAGAGAGTTTATTTAAAGATCTTGGTAATGTGAACATCATCGCGCTTGATATGTACGATGGCAAAGTTACTTCACAACGTGAAGATGCCGCCCGCTACATGCAGGAGTTTAAACAAGATCGCGGCAATGCCATTGTAAAAGGAGCGCTCGCCTATGTTGGTAAAAATGCACGCGTGGGCACGATTGGCTGGTGCTTTGGTGGTGGCCAATCTTTACTGGCTACATTAACAGCTGGCAAGCAAGCTGCCGCTTGTGTTATATACTATGGCATGCCTGTGGATGATGTAGCAAAGCTGAAAGAACTGAATGCCGAAGTGCTGGGTATATTTGCTATACAGGATAAATGGATTGGTCCTGAAACCGTAGCAAAGTTTGAGACCAACATGCAAACTGCCGGAAAAAAATTGATCCTGAAAAGCTATAATGCTGATCACGGCTTTGCAAACCCGAGCAACGCAGAAGGTTATAGAGAAGAAGCTACAAAAGACGCATACGAAAACACTGTTGCTTTCTTCAAGGCAAAACTGAAATAACAGAATTATATATAGATACGAAGGCCGCAATATATACCGTTATATTGCGGCCTTTGCATGTATATATACTCCATTATTATTCCCACACGATCTTCTCCGGCAATTTATACCACTCCGGGTATTGTGCCACATATACTTTCTCGATCTCGTTGCGCTTTATTTTGAGGGACGGAGTCATAAAACCATTTTCTATTGTCCAGCTCTCGCGCATAATTATAATTTTCTCTATACGTTCATAATGTTCCAGTGTCGGGTTTACAGCTTGCAGTGTACTATTCAACTCTTCGGCCACAACAGATTTACTCTTCTCCGCAGCTGTGGTCGATAATACAACCAATGCTATCGGCTGCGGTATACCCATACCTACAATACAGATACTATCAATGTTTTTATTTGAAGAGAACTTCATCTCTATAGGGGCAGGTGCTATAAATTTAGCTTTATCGGTTTTGAACTGATCCTTTACACGACCTGTGATGGTAAGAAAACCTTCCGCATCGGCTACACCTTTGTCGCCTGTTTTTAAAAATCCATCGGCAGTAAAAGTACTTCGTGTGGTCTCTGCATCTTTATAGTATCCACGCATCAGGCCCGGATGCTTTATCAATATTTCTCCTTCACTGGAAATTTTCGCTTCAATACCCGGCCACGGCCGGCCTACCGTTCCTATATGTACTATAGCTCCATGGTCGCCATGCGAGTAGCCACAGTTCTCAGTCATGCCATATATCTCGCGAATCTCAATACCCAAACTTGCAAACCACTTCAGCAACAATACCGGTATAGGAGCAGCGCCACCCACGATCAAATGGGCGTTACTAAAACCCAGCTTCTTTCTGATCACGTTCTTCACAATCATCGATACAATCGGAATGGATAATAACCGATCAAGTTTTTTCTGAGGCATTTTAGCTAATATACCTTCCTGAAATTTTGCAAAGATGCGCGGCACACCACCAAACAAGGTAGGCTGTACTTCGCGAAGGTTATCTGGAAATTTCTCCAGCGATTCTGTAAAAGAGATAGAGCTAGCGGAATATAGCACACCAATTTCTATATAGGCACGTTCTGCTATATGGCTCATGGGTAAATACGAGAAGAAGCGCTCAGGCTTATCGAGTTTGAAATTCTTCTTCAGACTTTTACCTGTAAAATCAAACGCACCAAATGTGAGCTCCACTCCTTTGGGAGTTCCCGTAGTGCCGGATGAATACATGATAGAAGCCACTTGCTCTGCTACAGGGTATATATTTTCAGTAAGCGGCTCTCGCTGTAATAAATCATTCCAGTTATCGCCATCCTGCGGTCCGTAAAAAGGAAAGCTGATGCGGTATATATCAGGCGCTATAGCATCGCGCTGTTTATCGTAAGCATCGAGTTTACCTATAAAAATTACTTTCGCTTCGCTGTGCTCCAATATATAATGTATACCCGTTGCCGATAATGTAGGATATATAGGAACCGATATATGTCCTGCCATCCATATAGCAAGGTCGGCCATAATCCAATGTGCACAATTCTTGGATAAAATAGCAATGTTACTTTGCGGTGGTAAATCAAGGCTTCGCAACGCTTGCGCTATCCTGCGAATTTCATCACCTGCTTGCTGATAACTATAACCTTTCCATTGTCCCGCAATGGGTTGTCGCAAAAATGGGAGGTGCGGTGTATTTTTTTCCCAATGATAAAACCGCTCTAAAGGCGTACTGGCAATCATTTTCAACATATTTATACTTTAAGTTATCATAGTTTATCGATTGCGTGAAAAATCTCTAAACTTTTTCAATAACAATTCCGTTGGGTACTCTGATTCAGAAAAAATAGCTGGGCTATTAGAAAGATCATTTTCTCAAAAGAAGTCTTGCTGTTTTGTAAAGGATTGTTATGAAAAAGTTTTTAACACATTTTACTCGTGTATTGCTCTTTACCGCACTATCGCTGGTTATTTTATCCGCGCGGGTAGATGACCTTCCGGAAGATGTAGCGGCGCACGCAGAGAAGATCACCGGTACGTATCAGGTAACAGATCAGAAGCAGACAAGTGCATCCACATCGTACTATGAAATTACTATTGCACGCTCTTCGGCAAATATGGCTGTTGTTGAGTTGCACAATTTTGGTAATGTGATGTATGTGCCTGTGAAAGCTGTTGTGCAGGGAAATAACTTTTATATTCAGCCGCAAACATTCAAAGGGAAAACGATCTCCATCCTGCTATCCGGAAGTGGCACATTAACAGCAGCAGGCCTTCATTTTAGTTATACCATTAATACCGGGAAGACACAACTTACACATCAGTGCGAAGCCACGCGAAAATAAAGTGCCGGTAATACACGCATGAGGCATGACTAGTCAGATTAGTCATGACTCATTCTTTATAGCCGCATCAAGCGATTCGACACTTAAATCATTCAGTAGAAAATTCCACACAAGACTGAGCGTTAAAATAATCCGTCATACACGCTGTTTTATTTTCATTTGGCTGCGGATATTTAATCATCTTTTACAATTTTGCGCTCATGAGTAAACCGGATAAAAAGCTTTTTCTGCTGGATGCATACGCCCTCATTTATCGTGCGCACTTTGCATTCACCAAAACTCCACGCATCAACTCCAAAGGCCTTAACACATCCGTGCCGTTTGGTTTTACCAACACATTGCTGGAAGTATTGCAAAAACAAAAACCAACTCATATTGGTATAGCATTCGATACGGCAGCTAAAACTTTTCGTGACGAAATATTCACAGAGTATAAAGCCAACCGGCAGGAGACTCCCGAAGACATTCGCTATGGTATTCCCAAAGTAAAAGAGATCATACAGGGCTTCAACATTCCTATACTGGAAATGGACGGTTATGAGGCGGATGACATTATCGGCACATTGGCACGACAGGCATGCACACAGGGCTTTGAAGTATATATGATGACGCCCGATAAAGATTATGGCCAGTTAGTAAATGAATGTGTATTTCTCTACAAGCCTGCTTATATGGGCAATGCCGTAGATGTATTAGGTGTAAAAGAAGTTTGCGAGAAATGGGATATCGAGAATGTATCGCAGGTGATTGATATGCTGGGGCTGCAGGGCGACTCGTCTGATAATATACCCGGTATACCAGGCTTTGGTCCTAAAACAGCGGCTACACTATTGAAGCAATATGGTTCTATTGAAAACATTATTGCGCACGCTGATGAATTGAAGGGCAAGCAGAAAGACCTTGTAAAACAATTCGGAGAGCAGGCTTTACTCTCGAAGAGACTGGCCACCATCATTACGGATGTTCCCGTTGAATTCAAAGAAGATGATCTCACCTATAAAGGTCCTGATGCGGAAAAACTCAAACCGATCTTTAACGACCTGGAGTTCAAAACTATTTCTGCGCGTGTGTTTGGCGAAGGCGTTGCTGCTGCTGCAACACCTGTAAAGACTGCACAAGGATCGCAGCTCTCGATGTTTGGTGCTGCATCATCGGAAGATGATATACTCCCGGTGGATGATTCCGGTGAACACAGAAGCTTTGATGCCAGCAAAGTACAATACCAGGTAATTGATGAGAAGCAGTATAAATCATTTGCTGAAAAGCTGAAAGAGCAAACGAGCTTCGCGATGGATTCAGTCACTGACGATCTCGGTAATTTTGACTATACCATTAAAGGTCTTGCTTTTTCGTATCGCGAGAGTGAAGCATACTTTCTTCCTCTCGGTAATGCAGAGCAGGCAGCAATTATACTGCGCGACTTCGCTGATGCTTTTCAAAATGAAAGTATAGTAAAGATCGGTCACAACCTGAAAGGCACCATGCTCGCGTTGAAAAAAGTAGGTATTGAAATACGCGGCCCGTTGTTCGACACAATGCTGGCACACTACCTTATTGAACCAGAAGCTGCGCACGATATACATACACTCAGCACGCAGTATTTACAATACGATCTCCTTCCTATCAGTCACGCAGATATACGCGAGCAATTGGGCGAGCGCGCAGATATACTGTTTCAACTTCGCAGTAAACTGAAACAGGACCTGGAAAGCAGAAGACAATCCTTGTTGATGAGCCACACTGAAGCGCCACTGGTAAATGTACTCGCTGCGATGGAGTTTGAAGGTGTGAAGGTTGATACATCAGCACTCTCCAAAATGTCAGACGAATTGCGTCATGAATTAGAGCGCGTACAACGGGAGGTCTACGAGCTGGCGGGCTCTGAGTTTAATATAGGTTCGCCCAAGCAACTGGGAGAAGTTCTCTTCGAGAAAATGAAGTTGATGGAGAAACCGAAGAAAACAAAATCAGGTCAGTATGCCACGGGTGAAGATATACTGTTAACACTGGCGCCAAAACACGCTATAGCCCAAAAGATACTCGACTACCGTGAGTTCGATAAGTTACGCTCTACTTATGTAGATGCTCTCCCAAAAATGATCAGTAAGTTTGATGGACGCATTCATACGGATTATCGCCAGGCGGTTGCTGCAACGGGAAGGCTAAGCTCAAATAACCCGAACCTGCAGAACATTCCGATCCGCACGGCAAAGGGTAAATTGATTCGCAGGGCATTTGTATCGCGCAGCGATGAATATCTTTTTATGTCGGCCGATTATTCGCAGATCGAGCTACGCATTGCAGCGTCATTCGCGAAAGACGAAGTAATGATCGAAGCATTCCGGAACAAGCGCGATATCCATACTACCACCGCTGCCAAAGTATTCAAGGTTGCACTCGACCAGGTAACACCAGATATGCGCAGGAAAGCGAAGGAAGTAAATTTCGGTATTCTCTATGGCAGCACAGCCTTCGGGTTATCACAGAACCTCGGTATATCACGTACAGAAGCTTCGGAGATCATCGATTCGTACTTCAAAGAATTTCCGGGCATCAAACGCTATATGGACGACTCGATCAACATGGCGCGTGAAAAAGAGTATGTAGAAACTATACTGGGTCGCAGAAGATATTTGCGCGACATCAACTCACGCAACATTACTACCCGCGGTTTTGCCGAACGAAACGCGATCAACGCACCGATACAAGGAAGCGCCGCTGATATCATCAAGATCGCGATGGTGAACATTCATCGCTGGTTAGAGAAAAATAAATTGAAATCAAAAATGATCATGCAGGTGCATGATGAACTTGTATTCGATCTTCATAAGGAAGAGGCTGAACTTGTAAAGGAAAATGTGATCGCACTGATGCGACATGCCGTGCATCTCGCTGTGCCTATGGAAGTTGAAGTTGGTATCGCCTCTAACTGGCTCGATGCACATTGATGTATAATAAAGTTTTTGTCTAGCCCGGGCGTTGTATACCCTATGCGAAAAGATGTTTCGCTATATATAGGTGCTGTAAACTGAATAGCAGACTTTTGTTTGTGTGGAGTTTGATGAAATCAAAAAGCCTTTATATTTGTGCCCCATCAAATAAATCTATATTAATTAAAACCACTTATGACAAAAGCTGAATTGATTAGCAAGATCGCAGAAGATGCAGGTATCACAAAGGTAGCAGCGGGCACAGCACTGGAATCTTTCATGACAGCCGTTGAGAAAACGCTGAAGAAAGGTGACAAGCTTACGCTGACTGGTTTCGGTACATTCTCTGTATCTAAGAGAGCTGCACGTAAAGGACGCAATCCTTTCACTGGAGAAACTATCAAGATCAAAGCTAAGAAAGTTGCTAAGTTCAAAGCCAGCAAAGAGCTTTCAGGCAAACTGTAATCAATACACTGATTAAAGAGAGAAGCCCTGGTTGTATTGCAGCCAGGGTTTCTTTTTTATGTGAACTTTCAAAATGTATTGAAAGTTCGGAAACTATTATTAGATTTGATCGTATGAAGTATACAGAGGCAAAAGAAGAACTGATCCAGGCCTGGGGAAATCTCGGGTATAGCTGGGGCCTCAATAAAACCATGGCGCAGATACATGCTTTGCTGATGATCTCTCCGAAAGCGCTCTCTACCGAAGAGATCATGCAGGAGCTTTCCATCTCGCGGGGTAATGCGAATATGAACATTCGCGCACTGCTGGACTGGGGAATCATATCGCGTATACTGGTACCGGGCGAACGAAAAGAATACTTCAAATCTGAAAAAGACATCTGGTCATTGGCCAGACAGGTAGCGAAGGAAAGAAGAAAGCGTGAGCTGGAACCTATACTACGTGTGCTGCGCGAAGTAAACGATGTACAGTCAGACGGAAGCGATGAAACAAAAGAACTGAAACGAGTAGTGAAGGATTTGAAAAACTTTGCGGAAAAATCAGATGGACTGCTGGAGACCTTTATCAAATCAGAAGAAAGCTGGTTCTGGAATGTAGTTTTAAAGATCATGAAGTAGTTCTATTTTTTTAACCCATACTTTCAATATTTTCTGAAAATACCAAAATTATAATCAATATGAAATATATAGATACTTTCGGACAGTCGTTACTGGTACTGGGAGGATTGATTTCTGTCAGCGCGGGAATCTTTATCAACGACACGCTTTGGTTCTTTGCCGTATGTCAATTCTTCTTAGGTGTATGGCAAGTGCTCAGTTGCGTTCTCATTCTGATCTGGCATACTGAAAAAAGCTCAGCAAGAAGGAAGTATCTGCTAATCACGATTTTCTACTTACTATCACTATTTGCAGGAGGAAAGCTAATACCTGGTTCGTTTCCCATACCTGATATTATTCGTATACTCTACCTCACCATCCCCGCATGGACCTTAGGTGCATGGTACTATATCATTACGCTTACTGGCTACTTTCCAAAAGTAAAACGCGGCTTCCTTCCTCACCTTAGTTTCTGATACATCTATTAACTAACTATATATTTTATGAATTACACCGTAGCAACCTACTGCATCTATCTGCCCATTACCATTATTCTCACAATATGGGTAGCCAGAACCATCTTTACCAACGGCCGAGTATTTCTGCTTGAGATATTCCACCAGGATACACTGCTTGCCGATAGCGTGAACAAGCTGCTGCTTGTTGGCTTCTACCTGGTTAATATAGGCTATGCCGTATATACACTGAAAGTGTGGGACACGATTGAAGATACGCAAAGCATGATTGAAATACTCAGTCAAAAAATAGGCTGGATTATACTGGTGCTTGGCGCAATGCATTTCTTCAATCTGTTTATATTCTTTAGTCTCCGCAGAAAGGCACATGCTAATAAAGTAGTAGCCTGATAAAAAAATCATCTATAGGGCACTGCATATTGTAATGCCCTATAGATATAGTCCATGAAATATACCTTACACTTCGAGCATCATGAGCAAGATCGTTATAGCGGGTGGCAGTGGTTTTTTAGGAGAAGCGCTTTCGCGTTATTTCTCGGCTAAAGATATACCTGTTGTTATACTCACCCGTAAACCGGGCAATAGTTCTTCGCTGGTAAAGGAAGTTTACTGGGATGGAAAAACAACGGGCAATTGGGTTAACGAGCTTGAAGGAGCTGAAGCACTGATCAACCTGAGTGGTAAGTCCGTTAACTGCCGCTATACCCAACAGAACCGGAAAAAGATCTATCGATCACGACTTGACAGCACCTATATTTTAGGTGAAGCCATCCGGCAATGTCACACACCTCCACGAGTTTGGCTGAACAGCAGCTCAGCAACAATCTATCGCGAGTCCTATACTTCATACAGGGGAGAATATACCGGAGAGGTTGGGAATAATTTTTCCGAAGATGTATGCAAGCAATGGGAATCTATATTTCGCGATGCCATTACACCGCGAACGCGTAAAGTTATACTGCGCACTGCCATCGTACTAAGCCCACGCGGTGGAGCCATGGTTCCGCTTCTGCGCCTTGCGCGCACAGGCCTAGGTGGCCACCAGGGAAGCGGGCAGCAGTTTGTAAGCTGGATACACATTCACGATTTCTGCAGAGCCATCGAATGGCTTATTCAAAATCCGGAGCGAGGTATTTATAACGTTTGCTCGCCACACCCACTACGAAATAATGTATTTATGAAGACACTCCGCGAAGCATTAAAAATACCAGCAGGCCTCCCGTTGCCCGTACCGATGCTTGCATTGGGTGCCAGGTTGATTGGTACAGAAACAGAATTACTGTTAAAAAGCCGAAAAGTTTATCCGCAAAGATTATTAGATAAAGAATTTGTTTTCGAATTTCCAGACCTGAAAGCTGCACTTGAAGATTTATGCCAGGTCGAAGCGAAGAGAAGTTGAAGCAATATTTCATCGCCCTTGTTCCGCCACCACCGGTTTCGGATGATGCTTTGCGTTTGAAAAATTACTTCCGCGACCAGTATAACAGCAAAGCTTCTCTCAACTCTCCTCCTCACATTACACTGCACATGCCTTTCAAATGGAAGGAAGAGAAAGAAAATGAATTGGTCGTTGCCTTTTCTAAATTTACTCTTGGCAGACCTTCGTTTAAAGTAGAGCTGCAAGATTTCAACGCCTTTGTTCCACGTGTTATCTTTATTGATGTAGTAAAGAATGAAGCACTCGAACTGCTCAATAAAGAGCTTCATCGTTTTTGCAAGCGCGAGTTAAATCTCTTTAATGCATCCTATAAAGATCAACCCTTTCATCCTCACATGACGCTGGCTTTTCGCGATCTGAAAAAGCCGATGTTCGAAAAAGCATGGGAAGAATTTCAGAAACGAAAATTTGCTGCACGCTTCGATGTTGAAAGTATAGTATTGCTGAAGCACAACGGAAAGATATGGGAAGTGTTGAAAGAATTTCTGTTCGACCCATCGTCTCTGCCAAAGGATGAAGAAGCCAATTCGTTCGAGCTTCATCATTAATATAGCATAAGTCATTTCTCGCAGAACGATCCTTTTGCGATCCAGAGTTTTTTATAGCTGATCTCCAGTAGTCCTTCCTGCAAACCAGGATCTGCTTCTATTACTTCTCGTTGCAGATCTCCGCGCATAAGCAGTATACCGCCATCGTGTTGACCAAATATACCTTCCATTACCACATTGCCCGTAGCAGAAAGTTGTTTCAGAAAAGCATCGTGTTTACGCATGATCTCCGGATACGTAGCCGAAGTAAATTTACTCACCACAGCATCGAAGCGTATAAATTCGTACGTCACCATTTCATAAGGCTCCGGTGCTTTGCACGGACTGGCTATGCGAAATGTAAAGGGAAGTATCTCTACATCCCACCGGCTTGCCTGCACACCCGGATCGGTAGAGAGCCATTGCTTTGCTTCTTCGGTTGATTTTGTATTCAGTATAAATATACCTCCGCCTCCTTCAAACGGTCCGGCTGCGAGCAACTTCCCTTCTTTCGCCAGGCGATTAATGTTCGCCATGTGCCCTTCCATTAATTTATCCACCTGCTCTTTCGGCATCGGTTCAGGATTTGTTTTCTTGTGCAGAAATACAAATGAATATTGTTTATCCTGCGCATATAGCGAGCAGCATACCAGCAGCAACACGGAGACCAACACGTTTTTCATGGCGATAGAATTTACTTCAGAAACATAGCGAGATTAAACGAAAGTATATAGCTATAGCTGCTTTTAAAAAGCTGAAGCAGCCTGATTTCATTCTGAAACCGCTTGCTTCCCCTTCTTCCCGATAAGCAGAATACCCACCAGGATCATAAGTGTACCAATAATCTGCATAGCAAACACTGGCTCGTGTAAAAATATATAGGCCTGCAGAATAGTCGACATCGGGCCGATGCTCCCCACAATAGCGGCATTATCAGAACCAATGCGTTTGATTCCTTCTGTTACCAGGTATGATGGAACGACTGTACCTACAATGGCCATCATAAAACTATAGAAGTATACGAGTGGTGGCAGGTTAAAAAGCGATGTATGACTTACAAAAGCGTAATGTATAAGCACACCTGCGGAAGCGAAAGTCATGGCATAACTATTGAACTTTGCAGCACCTACAAGGGGTATCAATCTTCCGCTGCCCACTATATATAGCGCATAAGTAATAGCGCAAAGAAAGATCAGCACGGCACCGAGATAAAAATTTTCGTGCTGACTTGCATTCCAATCTACTTCACTTGAAAAGGCAAGTGCCAGCCCGGCATACGTTAGGACCAACGCGATCCATTGATATTTTTTTATCTGTTGCCTGAAGAACATGGCCGACATCAACAACACCAGTGTGGGGTAAATAAACAGTATCAATCGCTCCATGCCGGCAGAGATATATTGCAAGCCCAGAAAGTCGAGCAGGCTGCTCACATAGTATCCGAGCAAACCAACAACAGCAACACCCAGCCATTGCTTCACAGTAAATTTTATATTGGTCTCTTTGCGCGACTCAACTGTAGCCGAAATAATAAAGAAGGGTAATGAGAACAACATGCGCAGCGCCAATAATGTAACAGCATCAATAGCCGTATCGCGATAGGCCAGTTTTACGAAGATCGCTTTTGTAGAAAAACATACGGCACCTGCCAGCGCAATAATAACACCGCCAACAAAATAAGGCGAAGAGGAAGACTTTGTCATGATCTGAAAATCAAAAGTACTAACAACACCTCGTTTGCCCATAGCCATGACGTGTTGATCTCAAAAGTATAGTTTTAATGTTTGTAGTTCACGGACTTCCGGGGTTTAAAGTTCGGTTCTTGTTTGGTTCGAAGTTTTAGGTTCAAATGTTTATTGGTGATACGAAAAAACTATGGATGGTATATATGGCACTGTGAACGGTTTTTCTTTCTTTGTAGCGTGAAAGTTCTGATACTCCACCAACATTTTAATACACCCCAAAAAGGTGGTGCGCTTCGGTCGTATTACCTGGCCAAAGCGTTGGTAGATCAGGGTATACAAACCATCGTTATCACGGGGAATAATGAAGCTCAGCAACGCGTAGAGCATGTTGATGGAATAGAAGTCCACTACCTACCGATCGCGTATCTGAACAAGTTCGGTTTCTACAAACGAAGCGGTTCTTTTCTGAAGTATATCTTTCAATCGGTTAACACAGCCTCAAAGTTTAAGGATATAGATGTTTGCTACGCCATCTCTGTTCCCCTTACCATTGGACTGGCAGCCTTGTGGATCAGGCAACGACTTGGTATACGCTATATTTTTGAAGTGGGCGATTTGTGGCCCGATGCGCCTATACAGGTAGGTGTTATCAAAAATTATTTCTTCAAACAATTCCTCTATAGCCTGGAGCGAATTATTTATCAGCAGGCAGCTTCTGTTGTGGCGCTATCGCCTATGATTAAAGCTGCTATTGAGAAAAAGACTCCCGGAAAAAGGGTACATCTTCTCCCGAACATGGCCGATACTGATTTTTACCACCCGGAAGAGAAAGATGTACAACTCGAGGAGAAATATAGCGTGAAGGGAAAATTTGTAGTGTCGTATATGGGTGCCGTTGGATTTGCCAATGGTCTTGATTACTACCTGGAGTGCGCACGCAACAGTCAGAAAGCTGCGCTACCCATTCATTTCTTTTTATGTGGCGATGGTGCTATGGCCAACCGGCTGCGTGAAAGTGCCAAACGAATACAACTCAACAACTTTACGTTTATTCCTTTCACGAATCGCGCTGGCATTCGTGAGTTGATGAATATTACCGATGCTTCGTTTATCTGCTATAAAGCTCTGCCTATTCTTGAAACAGGTTCGCCTAATAAATACTTCGATGGATTGGCAGCAGGTAAATTGATCGTAACAAATTTTGGAGGCTGGATCAAAGAGGAGATAGAGCAACGCGGCTGTGGATTCTTTACTGACCCCAAACATCCAACGGATTTCACAAAAAAGATACAGCCTTATTTAACAGACTCTGCGCTATTAAAACAAAGTCAGCAAAAAAGTCGCGCGTTGGCAGAAGAAAAATATTCGAGAGAAAAACTAAGTATAGCGTTTGCAGATATTATACGGTCTGAGAAAAGATCGTAATCAATGTTTGATGGAGTTCCAGATATCTACATCCAGCAAATAGGTTCCGTCTGATTGACGTTTCCATACGTTTGCGAATTTTACTTCCGATACATACACCGAATCCTGGTATTTGGTGCGAGTAGTCGTTCTGCCCGTTTCATAAATGATACCTTCGCTGCCATCGACCGATAATGTTTCGGTTTTCATATCCAGCAGCTCAGAGCCTTCCATGGCATCTCCCCAGAATTTACGAATTGCTTTCTTACCTATATATATCTCAAATGCTCCGTTCGGACAAAGCTTGGCACTGTCGGTATACATAGTAACAAGTTTATCGGCATTACCTTCTTTAAAGAGTTTTCCAAGCGTTTCGTTACGTTCATGAAGAATCGCCCGCATCTCTTCAACCGACAATTTCTTTTCGCCACAACTACACAACACAACGAGCAGTAGAAAACGAACAGAGCAGAACCTCATACCTATATATAGTTTATTGTAAAACGTTATTGCAGAATTAACCGACAGTCTTCTGTGTCAAGATTGGCTCTTTTATCGAATGGAAAATCATAGAAACCGGCATCGTCCTTTTTCGCTTTTATGATAAGCTTGCTTCTGCCGGTTTCTAATTTCTGGTTGTCGTATGCCTTCAACATTACGGTATCTTCAAAATCCTGGTTAAAGATGCAGTATACACTCACTAAATTATCTACACC
>NZ_DATCSD010000332.1:0-11969 GCF_036568665.1 Ohtaekwangia sp.
TGGCTTATAAAACACCGGATTCGCTCTATACCGTTATAGCGCAGAACCATCGTATAGGCTTCCCGATACTGTGGGGTATAGCTTCATTTCTGCTGATCACCATCGGGTTGAAGACCCGGAAGAAACACCTGCGTATTATCTCCCTTACATTGCTATTGGTTACTTTACTGAAGCTATTCATCTTTGATATACGCGGTATATCGGAAGGTGGAAAAATAGCAGCCTTCATTTCATTGGGAGTGCTGTTGCTCGTGGTATCGTTCATGTATCAACGACTTAAAAAATTGTTGTTGGTAGATGAGCCAGGCGATGCTGGTAAAGCCGTTGCTAGCGATGCTGCCGATACAGAGAATAAAGAAACGATATGATGAAGTATATAGTAATTGTTGCATTCCTGCTAAGTATACAGACAACGGTATCGGCACAAACTTTTCGTGCGGAGGCATCTCTGCCTGCTGTAGATACCAGTGGTTTTTACCGGATACTACTTTCTCCCTCTATAGCGGCTTATCCTAATCGTGATTTCAGTAATATACGGCTCTATGACAAAGGTCAGAAGGAAGTGCCCTATATTTTACAGGAAGAGCAGCCGGTATATTTTCAGGATGAATTTCGTGACTATACAATTGTAGAAAAGAAGCAAACATCCGGATGCTGTACCGAACTCATCTTGCAAATGACTGATAAGACTCCCATAAACAATATCAGCTTGTTGATTAGAAATGCAGATGTAACGAAGCAGGCGAGTTTATCCGGCAGCGATGATCAAAAGCATTGGTTTGTGATTCGTGACAAGTTTTACTTTCAGTCAATTAACAACACTGCAGAGACTGTTGATAGGGAAGTGGTGCATTTTCCACTGAGTAACTATAAATATTATTCACTTAGTATAAATGACTCGTCCAGCGCTCCGCTAAATATTATCAAAGCGGGATATTACGATACCTCTGTATCAGAAGGTGTCTATACCGCAGTGCCAGTAAAGGCTATACTTACTGCTGATAGCGTCAAGCAAAAGAAAACCTATATATTTCTTCAATTCGATACCCTGCGTTTGGTAGATAAGCTGGAGTTGGCTATGACGGGTGCTCCGTATTTCTTGCGGCATGTGCAGGTATATCAACGTGCTGTGCGTCATTCCAAAAAAGGCAACGTACCTTACTATGAGCCGGTAACATCGTTTCAAATACGTTCGGGGCAAACGGCTGTTACAGATCTACCCATGTTAAAAACGGACGGACTTATGCTGGTAATTGATAATCAAGATAATCCGCCACTGAAAGTAGCCTCTTCGAAAGTGTATCAATTAAATCGCTATATAGCAGCTTGGCTGGAGAAAGATGAATTATATACTATAAAGTTCGGAGCTGATGCCATGTTAGCACCATCCTACGATCTGGGTTTCTTTAAAGACAGTATTTCGTATCAACCTGCTATACTGCAGGTAGGCGCTAGTCGTACACTTCAACAACAAGCCTCTATAAAGAAAGAATCCCCGACATTCTTCAAAGACAAGCTCATTATCTGGGCGGCTATTATTATTGTGATTGGTGTGTTGGGATTTATGTCGGTGCGCCTGATCCGCGAAACAAATGCTCAAAAGAAGGTATAGCGAACTATACCTTCCCTGAATTATATATACTGTTACGATAACAGATTTTTCTTTACATAGATAGCGCTGTTGGTAACGCTTTGAAAAGGATCAGCCATCAGGTTGTTACCTTGCTCCTACAAAGATGTGCTGAAACCCGGCCAGCGGAGCATCCTGAAATATAGGTTTAAAGTCGATCATGCCATGTCCCACTTACCGGTATAGTAAAAACCTCGCCCGGTAAATTTATAGCTGAAAATTACCTGCTGCCGCCTGGTGATGGCTATTGAGGAAACTTGAACGACTGACGTGCAAGTAACTTCCACCCACCACCGGTTTGTTTTTGCCAAACCTGCAGCACACCTAGTTTTACTTTGCCAGGTTTACCGCCATCATTTGTATCGGCAGTAAGTGTATGTCTTACCAGTGCCGTGTTGCCCACAATGCGAATGGTTTGATCGGTAAGATCGATGGTAACAAAATCAGAATTGCCATTGGTAAGATTGTCAACAAACAATGCCTTGTCTTCGATCTTGCCGGCCGAGTGACCATACGTTAATTCATTCGCAGCAAGTTTTTCCAATGCAGCTTTATCGCTGTCAACCATCGCTTTGCGAAGCGCCTCTACAGCAGCGGCTACTTCTTTTTCTTCGGCAGTTTGCGCCAGGGTAGTAGTGGTAATGCTCATGAGCAGGGTAATAAAAATTAAAACGGTCTTCATATAGTTATGACGTAAATGAATGATATATACTGTACATCATCGCACGCTATCTTTAAGGAATAGCGCGCGATGATGCCTGAATATAATCATTAAATAAATGCGCTCTGTCCTGTAATAGCTCGTCCTACAATTAAAGTGTTGATTTCTTTTGTGCCTTCATACGAGTAGATCGCTTCAGCATCGGCAACAAACCGGGCTATATCATATTCGATCAATATACCATTGCCACCAAATAACTCGCGCGCATGGCTAACGATGTCGCGGGTACGCAGTGTGCAAAATACTTTGGCAAGCGATGCCTGTTCATCGGTAAGTTTGCCTACATCCTGCAGTTGTGACAGGCGACACACCATAGTTTGCATAGCCGTAAGGTTGCTCAGCATTTCTACGAGCAGGTCTTGCACCATCTGAAAACTGCTGATGGTGCGACCGAACTGGCTGCGTTCATTGGTATAACGCAATGCACTTTCATAAGCACCGCGCGCGCAGCCCACTGCTTGCCACGCAACACCGGCACGGGTCATGCGCAATACTTTCGCGGTGTCTTTAAATGAGGTAGCATTCTGTAAGCGATTACTCTCGTGTACTTCACAATCGGTAAGCGTGATCAATGCATTCTGTACAATACGAAGCGCCATCTTGCCTTTGATCTTATCGGCCTTGAAACCTTTTGTTCCTTTCTCAACTATAAATCCTTTTACGTTTCCATCATCGAGGTCGCGTGCCCAGATCACTACAAGGTCAGCGAACGTAGCATTGCCGATCCATTTCTTTTGTCCGTTCAGAATCCACGTATCCCCTACACGCTTGCAGGTACAGGTTAATCCACCGGCAGCACCAGAGCCTACTTCCGGTTCAGTAAGTCCGAAGGCACCGATCAGTTCCATCTTCTGCATGCGCGGAAGCCACTGCTGCTTTTGTTGTTCACTGCCGCAGTAATATATAGAACCCATGGCGAGTCCACTCTGCACACCGAAGAAGGTGGATGTAGAACAATCTACACGTGCCATTTCCATAGCGAGAAAACCTTCGAGTAAGCTTGACATACCCGGACAACCATAGCCCTGATAGGTGAGTCCGCAGATGTTGAGCTTTGCCATCTCCGGAATGATATGATGTGGAAAATCATCTTTAAGCCAATACTCATTCGCGATCGGCTTGATGTGCTCGAGCATAAATTCACGCACCTGCAATTGTATAGCACGCTCCTCGGGAGTAAGCCATTGATGCAGATCATAGAAGTCGCCATCGATCTCCGGAAACTCATGCTTCTTCTTGCCGCCTTCCATAAACTTCATCAGCTTCTGCAGGTCTTCCGGTTTCATGGTGCTTACAAGTCCTACCATTTTGTTCAGGTCTACTTTTTCAGCAAGCTTGCCGATCTTGTCAAGATCAAGTTGTTGCACCAGGCCGATCGTTGATTTTATTTTTTTGATGAATGACATAGCGGGATGTTCGTTGATATATAGTTTAAATGAAAATAAAAAAGGCCGACTCATGAGCGAGCCGGCCTATAAAAGTATGTTGAAATAGTTTATCGTATCAAGTTTAGCTCTGATAATTCACGACCAATTTCGTGTATGCCATCTAATATCTTCTCGGTTTGTTTGGGAGATGCTTTCTTCTTTCCCGTTGCATATTGAGATAAGAGTGTGTGATTCATTCCGATACGACCAGCCAGTGCCCGCACATTGATGACCGGAAAGATCTCAAAGATGGTAGTCACTTCCATTTCAAAAGCTATATCGTTGGGAGTAATTACTTTGCCTTTTCCTTCTTCTTCAAAGTATAGATTGAGTGACTCGGCCATGTTTGCGATCAACTCGGAAGAATTTTTTCCGGTAGTAAAGGCTGCATATTTTTCAGCGTAAGCTGAGAATCCGGTTTCTGTTCTTTCGACTTTCACAACTATCTTTTTCATTATATATCTTGTGAGTATACCCTTACAGGCATCGGGAGAAATGCTTATTGGAAGAGATGTGAAGGTAAATAAAAGTTTACTTTCAGGTCAACATTTGTTTACCTTTTTCTGCTATTACTCTTATGCTTTTCTTCTGGCTGATTGGTTTTCAACAAACTCTTGGGCGCTGCTCCCTGCCACGACAGATTCAAGGCATCGACAAACATATTCTTCCGTACTTTCTTCAACTCGATGTTGGTCCAGCCTTGTTTGCCCCAGGCTCCCGTTACCGGGTAAAATATAGTCTCGTTATAATCGCAGAATACAGATTGATCGATAGCCGATAATTTTACCACGGCACGTTTTTCGGCAGGCCAGAGCGTGAGGAATATTTTCTTTTTTACTCTGAACGATGGGCGACCCCAATGATCTTGTTCAGTACTCTCCGGAAAAGACAAGGCAAGTTTACGAACGGTTTCAAGATCGATCATATACAAGAGGGTTTAGTATATATAATATAGATTGAACGATAGTATCGCCACTATAGATTCTGTCGTTTCATTTCCTGCACGGCATGGTTAACAGCACGCGCAGTTAAGGCCATATATAGTATCGATGGACTTTGATTTCCCGTACTCGTCATACAGGCACCATCGGTAACAAATACATTACGGCATGCATGAAGCTGATTCCATTCGTTTAACAGCGATGTCTTTTTATCTTTGCCCATGCGGCAACCGCCCATCTCATGTATATCCAAACCCGGTGGCTGATGCGTATCATACGAGGCTATATCTTTACAGCCGGCTTTCTCCAGCATCTCCGAGCTTTGTGTGATAAAGTCTTTCACCATCTTTTCATCATTATCATCATACCCGACTGATGTTACCAGTAACGGAATGCCCCACTGATCTTTTTCAGTAGCGCTGAGTCGCACATGATTACTTTCTTTGGGAATGGTTTCGCCCTGCATATACATATAGGTTCGCCATCCACCCGGGGCAGCAACAGCGTCTTTCAGTGCAGCACCACAGGCAGTTTCTACAGCTTGTTCGTTACCACGGGTGCGGTAGGCGCCCATAAACGTAGTGTAGCCTCCTACATAATCCGTATCAAGCTTGCCCAGGTTTCTATAGTTGGCAATGATGGGTTCCGTAGGGTTTCGGCCATAGTAATATTGATCTTCAAAGCCATCGATAGCTGCGCTTACGGATGCACGATAATTATGGAAGGCTATATATTTACCCAGCAGGCCATTGTCATTTCCCAATCCTGCCGGGAAACGGTTGGAGGTTGAGTTGAGCAATATAAGATTACTGTTGAGCGCAGAAGCATTTACAAAAATAATCCGTGCAAAGTATTCGGTAGCTTCATGTGTATTCGCATCAATGACGCGAACACCTCTTGCTTTATTCTTTTGCTCATCGAATATAATAGAATGCACTACTGCATGTGGCTGTATGGTTAGATTGCCGGTCTTCTGTGCCCACGGCAATGTAGAAGAAACCGAACTGAAATATCCGCCATAGGGGCAACCGCGCATACACAGATTGCGCGCCTGACATTTAGCACGCCCTTGCTGAAGATGTATCTCCTGTGGTTGTGTTACATGCGCCCATCGTGCCTGCACCAGATGGCGATCGCTATAGTGTTTCTTTATACTTTGCTGTATATGCGACTCAACGCAGTTAAGATCGAATGGAGGAAGGAACTCTCCATCGGGCATTGCCTCTATACCATCTGCATTGCCACATACGCCTGCGAATTTTTCTACGTGCGAGTACCACGGTGCTATATCGTCATAACCAATGGGCCAGGCTATTCCGTAACCAAATTTAGCGGGAGCAGCAAATTCATATTTACTCCATCGCTGGCATGCACGCCCCCAGATGATGGATTTACCACCTACCTGGTAGCCGCGTATCCAGTCGAATGGTTTCTCCTGTATATAGGGATGATCTTTATCCTGTATAAAGAAGTGAATGTTGTCTTCACCAAAGCCTGCTGCTTTACTGATCAACGGATTTTCCTGTTTATACTCCTGCGTTACTCTTCCGCGATGCGGTAACTCCCACGGATGCTTGTTGGCAGTAGGGTAATCTTTGTTATGTACTATATTTCGGCCGCGCTCCAGCACCAGCGTCTTCAGGCCGTGGTCGCATAATTCTTTGGCTGCCCATCCTCCGGAAATCCCGGAGCCGATCACAATAGCATCGTAGGTATGCTCATGGGTTCCAGAGGTGTTGATGTTGAAGTCGGGATACATAGTGCAGGGGTATATATAGTATAAATATAGTTTACTCGTAGATTACCCGCTTCAGGTAAAATACTTCCGGGTCTATTACCGGTGTTGTTGTGCTGGTAATGGTTACACCCGTTTTTGAAACGGTAGTGCGTTGCACACCGGCATCTGTTTTTATATCGATGGGTATAGCGGCATCGAAGTTTATCAGTTGTATCTGGTATTTGTTATCGCCCGTTTGTTTTACCAGTACATCCAGCTTATTGATCGTGCGCAGGTAAAAATCGAACAAAGGTTTCAGATCCTGTCCTGAAGCCTGGCTGAACAGTTGCTCTACATCATCCGTACTCACCAGGTTATTGTAAGTATATTTCGGATCAGTAGCGAGTTTCTTTAAGGTAGGGAAGAATATAGCATCGCCAATTACATAGCGAATGGTGTGCATAAAGAAAGCTCCTTTGCCATAGATATCGCCATGGTATACTACATCGGTATCCAGGTTCTTTCCCTGCACAACGGCTTTCTCATTTTTGGTAGCACGCGCTGTTTGCTGCATGCGCTTGCGATAGGCTTCTTCGCCATCGGCTTCGCGGGTATATAGATGATCGCCAAACGTATCGATACCTTCCTGCACCCACATATCGGCCCAATCTATACCGGTAACTTTGTTGCCCCACCACTCATGACCAAGCTCGTGGTGCAGCAGCCAATCAAAATCTTTACCACCCGCTTTTGCATAGCGGAATTTATTGCCGTAAGCATTTAATGTTTGATGCTCCATGCCCAGGTGTGGTGTTTCGCATATAGCGAGTTTTTCTTTTACCCACGGATACTCACCGAAATATTTCTCCTGCACACGCACGCTGCGTTCAAATATATCCATCAGTTGGTTGGCGCGATGTTTATGTTCTTCCAATACATAGAATTGCATCGGCACCTTGTGTCCGTCAATGGTAGTATACTCGCGCGTAACCACAGTATATTTACCGATGTTGAATACAATACTATAGTTGTTGATAGTATAATTCGTTTTCCAGTGATAGGTGCTGCTGTTGCCTTTGGTCGATACATTCTTTAACAGGCCTGGCCCGGCTACGTAGAGTCCCTTCGGCACGGTAATGACCACGTCAGCACCTTCGTTGGGTTCATCGCTCGGATGATCTTTGCAAGGATAGTATATCTTGGCGCCTTCACTCTGGCAGGTTATGGCAACCCATGGATTACCGAGTGAATCTTTTGCCCACTGAAATCCACCAATCCACGGAGCGCGCTCTGCTATACCGGGCTTGCCACCGTAAGCAATTTTTACATGTACTTTTCCTGCCGGTACTTTGGCAGCCGGTGTAATGCGGATAAGATCATCTGCCTGTGAGAAGGGTTGCTCTTTCTTGTTTACCCATACTTTTTTTACCGTTAATAAATGTACAAGGTCAAACAAGAGTATATCTGTTGGTTGAGAAGTGATGAGGTCGATCTCGGCATAGCCATCCAGACTTTGTTGCTCCGGGTTTACATCCAGCGCAATGGTGTAATGACGAATGTCCATAATAGCCTGCTCGGGTTTTAATACTCCACCCGACTTCAGGTTTTGCGCCTGACCAAGCGAACATAGAAGAATACAATAGATAAAGAGAATACTCCGCATAGTGTTTAGTTTGTTTCAAGATACTGTTTTTATACTAATAAGTGTAGGAGAGTGTATTTGCGTCCACAACCGGGTAATCGAGTATTACACCGGCAAAAAGAGCGGGTGAGATGTTACACCCTCGCTGTAAAAAAAAATATTCAGAAACACATAGGGGTAAATACAGGTGCCATTGTCATAAGGGCGGAAAACAACTTAATGAATATGAAAAAGAAGATTACGAACCTCGTTTTTATCCTGTTGTTGGTTGCAACGGTATCGCATGCACAGGAGATACAGACTGTTTTTAAAGGTGGCCGCGTAACTGCGTATGGTGCTCTCTCGAATAAGTTTACCAAGATCAACGGACAATATGCAAACATTGGAGAAGTATATGGTGGTGTATATCTGAACCAGCGCTTTATGATTGGTTTAGGTGGTGGCGCGGTGACCAATAATATTCCTGTGCCGGCAGAGTATAGCACTATTCCGGGTGAGAATCTGAGTTATGAATATGGTCAGTGTGGCTTAGTAACAGAGTATGTGTTGGGATCGAACAAAGCTTTTCACTTAGTGTTTCATTTATTCTCCGGGGCAGGCTTTACTGTACAATACAATCGCTATAAATGGGATGATGAATTTGATCACGACTGGAATAAAGACAAGCGCGATGAAAACTGGTTCTTTGTAGCTGAACCCGGTGTACAACTCGAAGTAAATTTATTCCGCTGGATGCGCTTTAGTCCTGGTGTAACATACCGCTCAGCCTTTGGCAGTGACGCAGCCGGATTATCGGACAGCGACCTGAGCAATATGTCGTATAACGTTACGTTGAAGTTTGGCAAGTTTTAATTAAGCAGAAAGCTGAAAGTGTAAAGCTGAAAGTAGATGCACACGAGCTTTTAGCTTTCTGCTTTACACTTAAAGCTTGATATATACCCGTAAGTGAAGAGGCGGTGTGTGAGGAATTCATAAATATAGGAACGCGCGAGGGGAAGAGCAGTATTACAGAGATAGGCAAAAACAACGTTACTGCTCGTGGTTAAGAATAGCTTCTATATATAGTGACTACTTCGCACGCTTACTCTTCACATGCGAGTTAAAAGCTCCCACAGAATTCACAGATTTACACAGAATAAATACAACTTACACAGGCATTACTTCTGTGCTTCAATCAGTTCAATGGCTTTTTTTAATTCGTTTTGCAATTCATCGTATCCGATAACGCGTCCTATACTTGTTAATTCGAGGAAGTGAACTCTCAGGTTTTGATATAGGGTTTCTTTGATTTGATTTTTAAGCTGCTTAACTTCTTTGGTTTGATCCATGTCGTCAAGTTGCTTGTAGAGTTTTAGTATATCGGTATTCATCTCTCCGTCTGTTTTTTCAAAAATAACATTTATTCTGATAAACTATATCTTTCAAAGATGGCGGAATAAAGTCTATTGGAAATATTTTTGTTTCCAGAGCTCTGATAGTTATCAAGAGCAGATCAATGCAATTGAGATTTACATTTTGAATATCCGAACAAGAAACACCGATCAACGAATATTGAAGTATGAATCCATTGATCTATACCTGTATTTATTGTGTGTTAATCTGTGAGTTCTGTGGGAAATATTTTGCATTTACTCTGCGGTAATCCCGATAGCTATCGGGATCTGCGGGAAATAATTTGCATCCCGTGGTTCGAAGCTGGCAGTTGTCTTATACTTCTCCGGATGAAGCTTTCTTTCATGTTCGGCTTTGCGCACCAGCATATATAGCATGATCATCAGCACCAGTATCAATACATATACCAGGGCTATGATCGAACGTTTCATTTTCAGATAGCGCGAGTGCCGGGCCATCAGTTTGCTATAATTACGGTGTCGTGCAATCTGACCCGGACTTATGGTACGCCTTACCCGTATTTCATTCCTTGACATCGTACTTGATCCGTAGGTTAAAATTCTTTCGTAATCTATCCAGCGCGCGGTATGTGCGCATTTTGGCACCGCTCTCGGTAATGTCCAATATAAAAGCGATCTCTTTAAAATCCTTGTCTTCAAAGAAACGAAGCTCCAATACCTGCAGCATATCTGTTGGCAGCTCTTTAAAATACTGCAATAGCTTTTGCAGTATCTCTTCGTCCCAGTCCTCATTAGCCTGTTCGAACAACTCACGCACGCGCACTTCTTCAATGCTGAATACCTTGTTGTTCTTCTTCTTGCGATAGTGCTTGTTCACTTCATTGCTGGCAATTTTATAGAGCCATGCAGAGAAGGGCACACCGCGAAACTCGTAATGCCCTATATTTTTCAAGGCACTCAAAAATGTCTGAGAGCACAGGTCGTCCGTCAGTTCTTCATCATCGGTCTGGCGATAGATAAAATTAAAAATGCGGTCAAAGTATTTTTCATACAGCTCTCCAAAAGCGTTGGGGTTCCGCTTCGACCGTTCCAGGATTGCATATTCGTATTGTATCTCGGCTTCCGTCATACGCTTGCAACTACAACACTATAATGCAAAGGAATCCCGAAAGTCACAAAAAGAAAAATCCACGACAGCATCATTTCTGTCGTGGATCTGCATGTAGATCGGTAACAATTAGTTACCTATTCATTTCGCAACGTGTCAACCGGGTTGATCAATGCCGCCTTCACCGCCTGGAAGCTTGCAGTACCAAACGCAATGATCAGCGACAGTATAGCCGCCAGTGCCAGCGGACCTACACCGATCTCGGTTCTGTAGGCAAAACCATTTAACCACTGACTCATAATCCAATACGCTGCCGGTATACCGAGTATAATAGCGATAAGCACGAGTCGTGTAAAATCTTTTGTGATCAGCAACACGATGCTTGAGGCAGTAGCGCCCATCACTTTGCGTATACCGATCTCTTTTGTTTTTTGTGCAGCCGAGAATGAAACGAGTCCGAATAAACCAAGGCAGGCAATCACAATAGTAAGTAGAGCAAACGTAGAACTGATCCTGCCCATACGTTCTTCATTTCTATAGAGAGAAGTATACTCCTGGTCGAGGAAAGTATAATCGAACGGACGATGCGGTGTGATGGTGCCGCAGATCGTTTTGAGTTTTGCCAGTGCTTCGCGCGGATCACCGGCTTTCAATTTTATAAACAGCGCATGAAACTGCCACTCTTCTGTGAAGAGCACCAGCGGAGCGATCTGTTGCTGCAATGTGTTAAAATGAAAATCCTTTACGATACCAACAATTGGTCCTTTGCGATTATTCATGTTGATCGATGTACCAACAGCCTGCTCGGCACTAAGGCCGATCTCTTTCAGAGCCGACTCATTCAGTATAAATGAACAAATTGTATCGGTGTGCATCTTGATATAGTCGTTCTCGGTAAAATTTCTTCCTGCGGCTAATTCCATACCGAGTGCCGGTATAAAATCAGGATCAACCGCATTGGCTGTTACGATCATGCCTACATCATTGGCAGAGCCTGGAATGTTAAGCGAATATCCACCATCGATTTTCGTGGGCGATTCTATCGCGCGTGCTACATGTGTAGCTATACCGCTTCGCAGTATCTCGTTCTTTAACTGATTATATACCTGTGCCGTTTGTCCATCGAGTGGAAGTATAACGGTGTTCTCTTTATCATAGCCCAGTTTCTTGTGCTGAATGAACGACAGCTGCTTGATCACCACCATTGTACTGATGGTAAGTATAATAGATATACTGAATTGTGCTACTACCAGACTTTTACGCAGCCATATACCTTTGCCGGAAGTTTTGAAATTACCTTTCAATACGCTCACCGGTTTAAAGGCAGTAATGGCAAATGCCGGATAAGCCCCCGCGATCCATGCTACTACTGTGGCGCCCAGCAGGGCTACCGTTATAAAAGTGGGGTTAATGAAGAGAGCGGAGTCCAGC
>NZ_DATCSD010000333.1:0-16154 GCF_036568665.1 Ohtaekwangia sp.
GTAAGAGCTAAAGGCAAACGCACTTTCCGTTCACTTACCATGGAAGGTGAGCAGATTGAATTTAGTGACGGATTCACAGACCTGCACACACTCAGCTATGAAGAAGTTCTGAAAGGCAATGGCTTCGGATTGAATGAAACCCGCGCAGCCATTGAATTAGTATATACTATACGGAACTACAAGACGAATAATTAAACGTCTGGTTAGCCCTAACCGGCTATACAGGGAGTAAAGCAACAAGAATAAGTTCTTGTCACTTTGCCAATTTAATTATTAAAGGTGAAGAATGTAGTCGCAGCGGCATTGTTGTGCCCGGCTTTTTTAAAGAACCTCCTTTTGCTTACAGGATGGGTATACTTCTATACCTTTCCTCAGCTATATATACCTTGACAGTAAATGTATATAGCTGGCTATTAAAGATGCCAAAGAAATTAAACCAGCAGATCAGAATTAGTTCTAAATACAGTAACCCAATAAACAGATTCTATAGATTTTAAAAAATAAAGAGCTTGAAACAAGTAGTATTAAATTTCCTTAAATCTAAGAATCTCAACAATGCTGCCTGGAGCTCGGTAGATGCCATTGTATACCCGGCACTCATGCTTTTGGCTACACCGGTTTTCATCAACAAACTGGGTGTAGAGCTATATGGTATATGGATGTTCATCAACACCATTATGGCGAGCATTGGCATCCTTAATATAGGGCTTGGCGATGCAACCGTAAAGTTTGTTTCAAAGTATCTTGTTGCCGGAGAGAGGGAGAAGGTAAATAAGATCATCGGTGCTACGTACTCGGTATACCTGGTGCTTTGTGCGGTTGTGGTGCTTGTGGCAATCGTCTCTTCATTTGTTGTGCGTGAGTATAATTGGCTGCACCTCGCAGAGGGCAGAACTACCGTGGTGTTCTATACTATACAAATTGCGGGGCTCACACTCGGATTAAAATTTATCGAACAGATTTTTCTGGCCGTGTTTAAAGGCTATGAACGATACGATCTGTCGGCCAAGATATCCATCCTGGGGAAAGTCACCACGCTGGGCGTTAACCTGTTACTTGTGGTGCTTGATTTTTCCCTGATACACATCTTCATAGGATCGTGTTTTGTTACATTTATATACTTGCTTATAGAAGCATGGCTGGTCTATCGTTTTTCAAATTTCACTCACTTCATCCCATTATTTGAGCGAAAGTATATTCGTGAGATTTTCAGCTTTGGTATCTGGACGTGGTTTCAGTCCATCATCGGTATTTTATCCGGGCAGGTCGATAAGTTCATTGTTATCTCTTTATCCGATATAAAAACGTTTGCTTACTACTCTATCGCTCTCACAATCTTCACACAAATACACAGTGTTTTCTCCGCATCTGTTGCCTGGATATTTCCCGTGATCTCCAAAAAGATCTATATGGGCGAGAAGGTTGATCATCTGTATAACAAGATTCAATTTTATTTTTTAGGTGTAGCTACCATTCTTCTTGCTGTGTTTTATGTAATCAAAGATCCGTTTATCCTCATGTGGTTAAAGGAAGATACTTATAAAAACACGATCGATTTCATCAGTTTATTTATATGCTATAATTTAGTAATGGCTACGACTATAATTCCATACTACTTTTTGAATGGAAGCAGCCATTTCAGATTAAATACCCTGTTCATGCTCTTAAACCTGGCATCGAGAGCTCTATTTATTCCACTGCTGTATTATTTCATGGATACCCAAGGACTTGTTATCGGGCTCATTATATCGGGACTTGCCGTCACTCCTGTCCAAATGCATTATTTCACCAAAAAGATTCTGGGTGTACGCGATATGCTTGCCGGTGTAAAAATCATGGTGCCATCCATTCTGTTTCTGGTAGTCTTCTCGAAAAACACGATATTGCTTTCTGTTCTATGTCTGGCTGTAATTCTGATTTGGTATAAATTTATTTTTCGTCCCTCAACCAATCCATCATGACCTGCCACATTTGTTCAAACGAGAGCCCCCCTTTATTCTCCAAGCTACTGCTGGGAAAATACAATGTTGATTATTTCAAGTGCAGCAACTGCGAGTTTATTCAAACAGAAAAACCTTACTGGCTACAGGAAGCATATCAAAACTCAATCACTGCGCTGGACATTGGCCTTGTATATCGTAATCAATATCTATCAACAGTAGCGCAGGCGTTGATCACTCGATTCTTTAACCCCGGCAAAAAGTTTCTGGATTTTGGAGGTGGCTATGGATTATTTGTCCGCATGATGCGGGATCGTGGTTTTGACTTTTACCGACAGGATAAATATTGTGAGAATCTGTTTGCCAAGAATTTCGACATCAGCGATCTGCCGGAAGAGAGTAAATCTTTTGAACTGGTTACATCCTTCGAGTTATTCGAGCATCTCGAAAATCCAATGAATGAAATTCAAAAGATGTTAAGCACTGGAAACAGCATTCTCTTTTCAACGGAAGTACAGCCAACACAGGGAGATATTTCTTCCTGGGAATACCTGGCCCCGGAAACCGGTCAGCATATAGCATTATATAGTGTTAAGACCTTGCAGACCATTGCGCGAAAGTTCAAATTGAATATATATACCAACAGCTTCAATATTCACCTTTTAACTCCGTTGTCGTTAAGCACAGGTGTGTTTAAAATTTTGGCAAGACCCAAGATCGCTTTTGTCTACAATCTGTTCCGGTCAAACCGGCAATCTTTATTGGAGCAAGACTATAGTTTTATAAAACAGAAGTTAAGCCAGAGCATTTGAAAATAAATCAAAAAAAATTAGATCAGGTCCATAATGTTTTACACAGCCGTCTGGTGCAACACAAACGAAGAAGACTTTAAGAGAAACATTCCCTTCGAGCTATTAGCGGAAAGCATTCATCGCTATAAATCGAATGTAGAATTTAGAGTTGTTTTTTTAGAGGGGATTGAAAAAGTATCTCAGGAGTATTTGGCCACGTTGCAACGTGCGGGCTTTACCATTATAGATTACTGCCGTCAGTTTCAAACTATCATTGAACAATACCCGGAGATCAATGCAAACTATAGCCGATATGAACGCAACTGTTTGCTGCGATGGATCGCTTTTAAAGATATACATGAGAAAGAGTTCGCACAGCACCCGCAGTTCTGGCACCTCGATAGCGATGTAATTCTCCATACATCGTTGGATGAAATATGTCGCGATACTGCAGGAAAAACTTTTATGTTGCAGGGCTGCCCCGTATTTGTTTCTATATCCGACTTCAATTGGTTTCGCACGTATGAACGAGAATTGAAAGCGCTTGATAAAAATATCATTGGATACTCCAACATAGCATTTGCAAAAAAAGAAGCCTGCAAAGCAGTCGATCTATCATTGGCCAACGAATCGCTTTTCAGAAATCCTATAGGGAGCGATCAGGATCTACTGGAGTATCTCGTTTCATCGGGCACGCTTTACCAGGATAAGCGTGAAGTTGTATTCAACTCGCAATACTATTGGATTCAAAATCCTCTTGCTATAAATACCTGGCATCACATTCAGGTTTCAGAACATGAACGTTTCAAGTCGTCTGATAATTTGCAGGTAAACATCGCGAATAAGAAGCTTGCTTTTATTCATTATCAAAGCACGTTTTCGAATTATGTAAACATCAGCATGTTTCTGCAAAACACGTTTATACCAAAGAGTTTGCTTAAGTCGATTATTCGCTATCAGATTTCTGAAACAGATTTCAAAACCACATTTACATTCCGATTGGTTGGTAAAGCCCTGAATGTTTTTCGCGGAGCGAACAGAATGGCAGTGATCCGGAATATGATGGCCTCATCAAAGACCAATGGTTCACCCCGACTTATATCCGTATTAAATTTATTGCTTGAGCTACATTAACAGAAGCTGTTAAACATGAAGGTACTTCTCGATCATCAGATTTTTGCATTTCAAAACTATGGAGGTATATCCCGCTACTTTGTAGAGGTGGCCGATCACTTAAAGCATTACCCGGATATAGATCTTAAATGCTCGGTATTATTTTCCAATAACGAGTACCTGGAAAACAATGTAGCGATCAAGGCACGTCCTTTTTTCAAAAATTCCAACCTGAAAGGCAAAGGCACTTTCATTCAAAAGATCGACACGGCCTATAGCATGCTGTCTATTCTGAAAAATGATTACGATATATTTCATCCTACTTACTACTTTCCTTACCATCTTGGGTTGAATAAAAAGCCATTGGTAGTAACGTGTTATGATCTGATTCACGAGATCTATATACAGGAAGACAAAAGCACGTTGAGTATGAAGGAAAAGGTTCTGAAACGCGCAGACAAAATCTTCGCTATTTCCAAGAACACAAAAAAGGATCTTGTCGAGTATTATAATATACCCGAAGAAAAAGTAGAAGTAGTATACCTGGCAAGTTCACTCCAGAAGGTCACCACTCCCTATAAAATCGACTCGGAAGGTGGAAAACGATTTTTCTTATATGTAGGAAAAAGAAATCTCTACAAGAACTTTGTTCCTTTCGCTGAAGCTATAGCTCCGTTGCTTACCAAGCACAAAGATCTTTTTCTATTCTGTGCAGGCGGAGGTAACTTTGATAGTGATGAGCTAAATTTATTCAGGTCATTAAAAATTGCAGACCGTGTTCAATACTACCCGGGCAGTGACGAAAGCCTGAACACTTTATACTCTAACGCAATGGCCTATATATATCCTTCGTTGTATGAGGGATTCGGCATTCCGGTGCTGGAGGCTATGGGCTGTGGATGCCCGGTATTGGCGAGCAATACCAGTTCGCTGCCTGAAGTAGGTGGCGATGCTGCCCTGTATTTCGATCCACTGAAAAAAGATGAAATATACCAGGCTGCGGAAACTATATTGGAGAATGAAAACCTGCGAAGCAATTTGAAAGCAAAGGGGCTTCAGCGGGCTGCAGAATTTACGTGGGAAAGAACAGCACAGCAATCTTATTTGCTGTATAAAAATATTGTATGAAAACTGCTTTTATAACCGGTATATCAGGACAAGATGGTGGGTATCTGGCCCAATTACTCTTAAGCAAGGGCTATAAAGTGATTGGCATTACCCGCAACAATCATCCAACCAATCTTTATAACCTATCGTACCTGGGTATACAAGAGGAGATTCTATTCGAAGAAGGCGACTTGTGCGATCTTCCTTTTGTTATCCGCATACTGGAAAAACACAATCCGCAGGAGATTTATAATCTGGCAGCACAGAGCTCTGTGGGGCTATCGTTCGCGCAGCCCACAGCTACTATACATTATAACATTAGCTCAGTATTAAACTTACTGGAAGCTATACGAATTGTAGACAGCTCGATTAAACTATACCAGGCTTCAAGCTCGGAGATGTTTGGTAAGGTGAGCAACCTGCCGGTAACATTAACTACGCCTATGCACCCGCTAAGTCCGTATGCTATATCAAAGGCTACGAACTACTGGACGGTGATCAACTTCCGTGAATCGTATAACATGTTTGTTTGCAACGGTATATTATTTAACCACGAATCATATCTGCGGTCGAATACCTTCTTTGTAAAAAAAGTATTGCAGGACAGCTTCAAGATAAAAAATGGCAAACTGGATCACCTGCGTGTTGGGAACATCGATGTAAAACGAGATTTTGGATTTGCACCAAAATATGTTGAAGCTATGTGGCTTATGTTACAGCAGAATGATCCGCGCGATTTTATAATATGCTCAGGCAGGTCTATATCCCTCAGGCATATCATTGAATATATATTCGACAAACTGTCGCTGGATAAAAACAAGGTAGTGATTGATCCGCAGCTATACCGGCCTACAGATATATTGGATATCTATGGAGATAACACCGCAGCCCAGGAACTCCTGGGCTGGTCATATACGCTGAAGTTTGAAGAAGTATTAGACCAATTGATTCAGGAAGAAGAGCAGAACTTAACTATAGCGCGTGCTTAATCAAACAATGACAGATCAACCTTTAATTTCAGTTGTTACCGTTGTTTACAATGATGTAAAGAATCTTGAGAATACGATGAACAGCGTATTCAGTCAAACCTATAAAAATGTAGACTATATTGTTATTGATGGTGGCAGTACGGACGGAACTGTAGACATTATTAAAAAACATGCATCTAAACTGAAGTATTGGACCAGCGGCCCGGACAAGGGTATATATGATGCCATGAATAAAGCTATAGCAGCAGCTTCCAGAGAGGGCTGGATGAACTTTATGAACAGTGGCGACAAGTTTGCTTCGCCTGATGTCCTCGACAAAATAGGATATGCATTATCTCAACAAGCGGGTGTTGATATACTATACGGAAATGCCGAGATACAATATGAAGGCTTTGGCGTACCTTTTAAAATTCAACCGTTGCATACCTTGTGGAAGTATTCTCCCTTCTGCCACCAGGCTGCTTTTATCAAAGCATCGTTAATGAAGGAATATCAATATGATTTACAGTATAAAATAGGCGCTGATCACGATTTGTTTTTTCGTACCTATAAGAATAATGGTATATTCTCTTACATCAACGTGCTCGTATGCCTTTTTGATGGCCGGGAAGGGACAACTAAAAAGCGCATTGTGCAAGCTATACAAGACAAAAAGAATATAGCCCTGAAGTACGAACCCGGTGCCGGGAAGTGGCTTTACTATCAGTTTTACCTGGCCTATATAAAATTTGTAATCGCAGCAAAAAGATTGTTGGGCACTAAATTAACAGCCACTATCACGCGATTACTAAAAAAGAAATAAAGAATTAATATTTTTGAAGTATTGGGAGACACGCAGAAAATAATAAAACTTTTACCCTTCTCGCACTATAGCAATTTCGTCTTTAGCAGAGAGAGGCTAACCTATTGGGGGTTATGGCTCATTATACCCTTCAGCAGTTTTACCAGTCATACTATATTGGCAATTCCTCCTACGCTTGTGTTGTTTTTTGTTGGCACTATTATACTGGTTGGCTTCATTCACAGGTTCAACATTTCCAACTCTCAATTACTGCCGGTAGCCTGTATTATTTATTTCTTTATAAGTCAAACAATCATCGGAGCTCCACTTGCCAGGTATATGGGAGTGCTTTTCGCTATTGCTTATTACGTGGTAGTTACAGGATTTGGACCGCAACTCTCTTCAGAAAGATTAACGTTACTAGCTACTAAATTTATTAATTACTCAACATTAGTTCTTATAGCAGAAGGTATATGGAGGCTAACCCATCCCAATATGGAATATGCTTCGTTTGCCGAGAATGGTGATGCACGATGGATTTATCAATACAAATTCGGGGGGCTCATGTATGTGGATAGTAATGCTGTGGCAATCCATATTATTATTTTATTGTTCTTTATTTACTATAGGGAATTAGATCATGATGAACGATGGTTCAAAACCAAAATGGTACTTATTATTTTATTGATCCTTACCTTCTCGCGTGCCGGATGGGCAGGTGCGTTTTTAGGATGGGTATATATTCGTTTTTTGCGCAATCAGAAAATTGAATTTTACCTGGTCAACCTGGTTTTCTCTTCCATCGCATTAATCTTTTTCTATAAATTCTATCTTGAAGAAAAAATAATGTCTGATTTAAGCTTTCAGTCGAAGCTCGAAATTATAGGCATCGTATCAAAATATTTTTCCACTGCATCGGTTCAGGAGTTATTTTTTGGGATTGGATTTTCAAATTCATCTGTACGGCTTGGTATCTATGCGCACAACTTTTTTATGGTGTACCTCATTGAGTCCGGATTGATAGGACTTATGCTCATCATTTTTATGTTTATCCAATTAGCAGCCGCAACCAACAAAAAAGCCCTCTATATAATTGTTCCATTTCTGATAACCACGTTGTCTTCAACCATTACCTTTATGCCATTCTTCTATGTCTCCGTGGCGCTAATTTTTCTGATGGAGAGACACAAATTCAAAGCAGAAACATTAGAAATCATCGAGGCATGAAAATCAGGGTTTTGTTTTTTGTATCAACATTAGAGAGTGGTGGCCCGACCAATGTTATTTACAATATCATTAAGTATATAGATCGATCGATCATTGATCCGATCATTGTAACGCTATCACCCGAACCTGCACGCACGCGTGAAAAAGATTTTGAGAAATTGGGAGTATCTATATATCGCTTCAATCAAAATCGCCTTTCGTGGTTAATCTCCGGTGGCAAAAAACTCCGTGATTTTGTTGCTCAAACAAAGCCACATATTATTCATAGTCATTCATTACGGCCCGATATATTTTCGGCCAGGCACCTCCGGCCCTATATAAGGCTTAGTACACTTCACGCCAACCTGCAGGATAACTATCGGAATACCTATAACTGGCCAATAGGTGATTACTTTGCACACACACAAATCAAACAAGTTAATCACCTCGAGAAAACGGTTGCCTGTGCAAAATCAGTATATGAAGTATATAAAGATCAGGTAAAGACGCTGGGTTTTATACCGAATGGTGTCGACAATGAAATATTCGTCCCTCAATCTTCTGAAGCCATTCGGGAGAAGCGGTTACAACTCGGCATTCATCCCGACAAAAAAGTATTTATTACTGTAGGTTCTCTCTGCGCCAGAAAAGATCCACATACTGTTATAAAAGGCTTTCTGGGAAGTAATCATCAGGATGGTATATTATTAGTATTAGGCACTGGCGAATTGGAAGAAGAGTTGAAGAAAGCATACGGTCATCTTCCCAACATTATATTCAAAGGTTTCATTAGTGAAGTAGCGAAATATATAGAGGTTTCTGACTTTTTCATCTCCGCATCATTTTCAGAGGGCTTACCCAACACAGTATTGGAAGCGCTGAGTTGCGGCCTGCCGGTTTGCCTGTCTGACATCGCTGCCCACAGGGAAATACTTTCAGTGGACGCGCGTGCTGGCCTTACTTTTCCCTGTGGTGAGTATGAAGCATTGTCAGACGCTATAAATCGCCTGGCTAATCAAGACTATACATTGTTGCGCCAGGCAGCTATCGGTATTATTGAAACAGAATTGAGCGCAAAGAAAATGTCTGCCAGCTATCAGGAATTATATATTTCGTTATACCAGCAGTATAGCTCTACAAAAAAGTAGCACATGATCATCGATCAGATAAAGAACACCAGAGGAAAGATGCTGAATCTGTTCTATGCTCTTATGCCTTTAACTTTTTTCTGCTCTATCAAAATATTCAACATTGCCCTCTTCTCGTTTTCCGCTATCATTCTTATATACCTTTTAATCGACATTAATCGTTTGAAGGAAAAGAATTGGAAAGCATCCGCTATACTCTTTATACCTTTTATAGTGCTGTTATATGCTTTTCTTTTAGACGTCTTCAATCACGATGCAGCAGGAGGCTGGCATTTTTTTGAAACATACCTACCGATCGCATTCTTCGCATTATTAATTACTACTGCTGAAATCAATAACCGACAGGTTCACATCAGCAAAGTTTCGTTTTTCATAGGATGTATTGCCGCAGCATGGGGTTGCCTCGGCATTGCATTTTGGAAAAACATAACCGAGCATGATCGCATTGTTCACAACTGGAATTTTGTGGAAACAATGAAATTCTATGAAGATCATCCTATTGGTGTTGTTAATTGGGGCTTTTTTCTATACTCAGAATTTGCCAATGCAATCGGGTTTCACACCACCTATCTAAGTATATTCTTCATCACAGGTATAGCTTTCGGCTTCTCCCTCGTAGGGAAATCGCGTATAGCAAACGCTTTGATCATAATCGGTATATTATTGTTAACGATCGAGGTGTTCCTGCTTAGCAGTAAAATATCGCTGCTTATACTTCTGTTGGTTTTTGGCTTAACAGGAATTAGAGTATTATATCATGCCACAAAGCGCGTTCGGTATATAGCAGCCGGAGCAGCCATTCTGTTTATCGTTACCGTAATGTTGTTGTTTCCTGCAGGCTTCTACAGATTCCATGCCGTTGTTACAGATCTTCAGTCCAGCAATTATCAGGAGGAAGCCGATATGGCATCCAGCAACCTTCACAGACTCCAGTTGTGGAAAGCTTCACTCAATCTTTTTCAGGAGAAACCATTGACCGGTTTCGGACTTTCAGGAAGCGAAAATGCGCTGAGGGTCGCAACGCATCAAAATGGAGATCAACGATTCAATACCCATAATCAGTACCTGATGATCCTGATCTCGACTGGTATTTTAGGAAGTGTACTGTTTTTAACAGGATGCTTCACTTTCGTTGTTTCATCAATTCGGGCAGCAGATTATATTTACGCAGTTTTTTTACTGATAATATTAGTGGGTTTGCTGACTGAGAATTTACTCAGCAGGCATGCCGGTGTTGTGCTCTACTCTTTTTTTAACGCTATGTTTTTTATCCACCTGCACAATCGGAAGAATGAAAAAATATGATCTAACCGTTTCTATTGTACTCTTTAAATCCAATCCCGCCATTGTCGGACAAGCTATTGATAGTGTATACAAAAGTTCGCTCAACTTCAAATTGTACCTGATCGATAACTCGCCTACCGATGAATTGCGCTCATTAAAGAAAGATGACAGAACGGAGTATATTTTCAACAATAAAAATCTTGGTTTCGGAAAGGCTCATAACATTGCTATGCGCAAAGCCACTGAAGAGTCACTTTACCATCTCGTTCTCAATCCGGATATATACTTTCATGAAAATGTATTAGAAGACCTCTTTCAATACATGGAGAAAAATAAAAGTGTAGGGCAAACCATGCCGAAGATCCTTTATCCCGATGGCAACGTTCAACACCTTTGCAAGTTATTGCCTACGCCAACGGATCTGTTACTACGAAGATTTTTCTCATGGCTTCCAGGATTCAAAGAAAGAAACAGAAAGTACGAACTTATTGATAGCGGGTATAACAAAATCATGAACATACCGTATCTATCGGGGTGTTTCATGTTTATGCGATCGGAGTCTCTTCAGCAAGTGGGCTTTTTTGATGAGGCAATCTTTATGTATATAGAAGATGCTGATCTTACGAGAAGAATCCATCAGCGTTATCAGACTATATTTTACCCGGCTGTTCAGGTATATCATTATTATGCCAAAGGTTCTTATAAGAACTTCAAGCTAATGCTTTACAACATACATGGAGCACTTGTCTACTTTACAAAGTGGGGATGGTTCTTTGATAGCGAACGAAGAAAGATCAATCAACAAATAAAGAACGAGTATCTTAAAACAAACTGATTCAATGCCTAAAATATTGCTCACCGGAGGATCTGGTTTTATAGGAAGTCATTTTCATAGATTGTTACCTGCTGGTACATTTATAAATCTTGACTTGGTAAAACCTTCATTTCAACATGAAGCTCCTTTTATTACCGGTGACATCCGAAAAGAAGAAGACATAAAAAAAGCCTTAACAGGAAATCATGTTGATACTATCATTTCACTCGCAGCCAAACACCACGACTTTGGTATAGGGCACGATGAGTACTTTGACACTAACGAAGAAGGAACACGAGTTATCTGTAATCAAGCCACAGCCTTCGGAATTAAAAATATTATTTTCTATTCCTCGGTGGCTGTATATGGTATACGCGAAGCGATCTCGGATGAGAATATGAATCCTCAACCGGATTCTCCGTATGGAGCATCGAAGCTGGCTGGTGAAAAAGTACTGGAACAATGGGCAGCAGAAGATCCGGAGCGTAAGGTGCTGATCATTCGTCCAACAGTTGTCTTTGGCCCTAACAACCTGGCAAACATGCGCAACCTGATTCGTCAAATCGACTCTGGCGTTTACTTTCATTTAGGTAAAGCCGATAATATAAAGTCGATTGCGTATGTAGAAAATGTAGTGGAAGGTACTATGTTCCTCATGGAGCGCATGAAACCTGGCGTATCCGTATACAATTATGCGGATGAGCCACAACTCACTGCTCGTGAGATCAGTAACCTTATAGCAAAAGCGTTGGGGAAGAAGATCAGGATTACTGTGCCTCCGTTCATCGGTATATTACTAGGACTCCCGTTTGATCTGATCATAAAACTTACCGGCAAAAATCTTCCTATTTCTACATCACGGATTAAGAAACTGGGAACACAAACCTATCATTCAGCCAAGAAAATTTTCGCTGCGGGCTTTAAACCAAAATATACCACTCACGATGGTATACAGAAAATGGTAACCTGGTACAAACAAGAATAATTAGTTGACTGAGTATTGAAATCGCATTCTACAAGCAGAACGAGTTTGATAGACAGCATGGGGATTTAATTCCCATTCGCTATTTTTGAAAGTTATTTGCTTTTATGGCCATTCAGCTCGCAGCTGCTACAACTTCTTTTGTTATTGCTTTCTTGATCGTTCCGGTGATCATTAAATACTCATTGCAGAAAAACCTGGTTGACATTCCGGGCAGAAGAAAGATTCACAAGAAGGTAACACCATCGATGGGGGGAATCGCGATTTTTATTGGTTTCTTTATTTCATCATTGATATGGATTGATATTCAGAGCTGGGGCACCATCAAGTTCATTATGGTGGCGCTCTCGGTGATTTTTTTTATTGGTGTGAGAGACGATCTCGTTCCCTTGCGTTGGATGATCAAGCTGATGGGACAAGTGATGGCTGCATCGCTTCTTATTTTTCTGTTTGATCTGCGTATCAAATCTTTCTATGGTGTATTCGGGATCTATGAATTACCTGACCTGATAAGCTATACGCTGACCTATTTCACGATTATTGTTATAACAAATTCATTCAACCTCATTGATGGACTGGATGGATTGGCGGGCACTATTGCCACTTTGTCGTTGATCGCTTTTGGAGTTTGGTTCTTCCTGATTGATGATTTTATATTTTCCATCCTGTCGTTCTCCATGGTGGGAGCCATTTTCGCTTTTCTCATTTTTAATTGGGAGCCATCGGAAGTCTTTATGGGCGATACTGGAGCACTGGTTATAGGTATGATGCTGGCCATGCTTACAATTCGTTTTGTTGATCTGAACTATAACCTGCCTGAGCACTTCCCGTATCGTTTCAATGCGTCCATCGGTACAGCGGCTTGCTTCATTATTATCCCGTTGGTTGATACACTTCGCATTGTACTACTGCGTTTATTAAAAGGACAGTCTCCGTTCAAACCTGATAAGAGTCACATTCACCACGCCATAATGCGATTGGGTATGTCGCACAGTCAAACCACTTTGGTGTTGGGCGGAGCTCAGGTATTATACATTACACTGGCATTGATATTCCATAATTTTTCAGAGCGATATATACTAACCGGCGTGATCGTTTTATCATTCGTGCTTAGTGTTGTTCTCGACCGCCTTATTCTGGGCAAGCTTTCGCCCAAAGAACTCGAAGACTGATCTGATTAGGGCAATCCATCTCTAAATTGTATTTTTGACCTCATTCATTTTGACGTCATGCAAGAGAGAATTAAGTCTCTTCTACAGGAAGTAGAAGAATTTTCAGCCAGTGATAAACAGGGTATAGAAACATTCAGACTTCGTTATGTAAGTCGCAAGGGAGTTATTGGCGATTTGTTCGAAGAGCTGAAGCAAGTTCCTGCAGAAGAAAAGAAAGCCGTTGGAAAAATTTTGAATGAACTCAAACAAGCTGCTGAGGCCAAGCTCACAGTTTTAAACGAGCAGTTAGAGTCTACATCTTCTCAAACAACAGATATCGATCTTACCCTGCCTGGTATTCCCAATACAACAGGCAACCTTCATCCTCTTGCCTTGACGCGCTATAGAATCATCGAGATTTTTGAAAGACTCGGGTTTAATGTGGCCGATGGTCCGGAGATAGAAGATGACTGGCATAATTTCTCAGCTCTTAATTTTCCTGAAAATCACCCTGCACGCGAAATGCAGGATACATTTTTCGTTGAGAAAAAAGGAACTGCCGGGGCTCAGCAGGATATTTTATTGAGGACACATACTTCGAATGTTCAAATTCGATTGATGAAAAAACAAAAGCCTCCTATACGTGCCATTATGCCCGGACGGGTATATAGGAACGAGGCTATATCTGCCAGAGCTCACTGCTTCTTCCACCAGGTTGAAGGTTTATATGTAGATAAAAATGTAAGCTTCACAGACTTGAAACAAACACTGTTTCACTTTGCAAAAGAAATGTATGGAAAGGATATCAAGCTTAGATTAAGGCCATCCTTCTTTCCATTTACTGAACCCAGTGCAGAGATTGATGTTACCTGTTTGATTTGCAAAGGCGAAGGATGTGTAGTATGCAAGCGTAGCGGATGGGTTGAGATTGCCGGAGCAGGCATGGTTCACCCGAATGTCTTAAAAAACTGTGGGATTGATCCGCAAGAATATACTGGTTTCGCTTTTGGAATGGGGATCGAGCGCGTAACACAATTACGTTACCAGGTAAATGACCTCCGACTATATTCTGAAAATGATATTCGCTTTTTACGACAGTTCCATACAAGTGATATAGCATGACGGCTGAAAGCATAAAGACCATCGCTGTAATAGGAGCAGGCACCATGGGCCAGGGAATTGCTCAGCTAATGGCTTCTGCCGGTTATACAGTGATGCTTTATGATGTTCAATCCGATCTTACCAGAGCGGCAATTGCGTCCATTCGCAAAAACCTTGAAGTAAGTGTTGAAAAGAATAAAATCACTGTCGAGAAAAAAGACGAAGCCATCAATAGAATAGAAGCTGTTGGTGATTTCCGAATGCTTCAGGTAGATCTTGCAATAGAAGCTGTTATTGAAAAGATTGATGTGAAGCAAAAGATTTTTTCAGAGCTGGAAAAGATCAATGGCCAGGATTGTATACTCCTCAGCAACACATCTTCCATCTCCATAACACAGATTGCATCTGTACTTAAATACCCCGGCAGGTTTGCCGGACTTCATTTTTTTAATCCGGCTCCAGTAATGAAGTTGGTAGAGATTGTAAAGGGAGTTGCTACAGACGAAGCCACTATTGAACTATTAAAAGAATTTAGTTCAAGGATTTCAAAGTCGGCAGTTATAGCGAAAGATTCTCCAGGCTTTATCGTAAATCGTGTTGCCCGACATTTTTATACCGAGTCCCTAAGAATAGCAGAAGATAACGTTACAGACTTTCCAACTATAGATGCTCTGATGAAAACCAGCGGATTTAAAATGGGGCCATTCGAGCTTATGGATTTAATCGGAATAGACATTAATTATTCTGTAACGGATGCTATGTTTCATGCCTTTCATCAGGAATCTAAATTTAGGCCCAGCCGACTTCAACAACAAAAAATTGAGGCCGGCTATCTCGGAAGAAAATCAGGAAAAGGATTTTATGAATACTAAAAATATCGGACTGGCTACACGCTGGAAGTCATTAACCTTACTTGCATTACTCAGTTGTTCATCTGATTTAAGTGATGATGCAATCCCTTATCAGCCATTCCAAGATATTGTTATTAATCTTAATCTCCCTGAGTATAATACACTTAAAACTACAGGGCATCAAAATATAAAAGGTGGAGTTCGAGGTATAATCCTGCATCGTGTAAATGCGACCTCATACCGTGCATTCGAGCGCAACTGCTCATATCAACCTGCTAACGCCTGCGCCACCGTAGAGATACATGCTTCTGGATTATACATGACAGATCCTTGTTGTGGTTCTAATTTTGATTTTAATGGAGCTCCTATGGGTGGGGCTGCCTGGCGCCCTCTTCAACAGTACGCCACTACCTTAACCGGTTCTGATCTTCGGATCAGTTCAGATATAGTCCAGTAGCATAGGTTTTCAGGCTTTGGTCGATGGATATTGAGTGGTATCGAGAAGATATGATAGACAGGCATAAAAAGAAAAAGCCTTTGGAAGATTTCCAAAGGCTTAGTTTGTAAAAAGAAAGGCAACGACTTACTCTCCCAGGTGTTATCCCAGTACCATCAGCGCTGGTGGTCTTAACTTCTCTGTTCGGAATGGGAAGAGGTGATCCCCACCGCTATAGTCACCTTAAGATCTTTAGTTCTAACACGACTCATCAGAACTATCAATGTCTTTGACAATATTAGCAAAAGAGTAGAATATCATTTCAAGTAAGCGTAGTGCGAAGCAAGCACACAGTAGCCAATTCGTTGTTTGGGGCGGATGATCTTGATGCTATCGCACATCCGCCCTGAAGCGTTCGGGTAATTAGTACTGCTCAGCTTTGACATTTCTGCCTTTACAC
>NZ_DATCSD010000334.1:0-42224 GCF_036568665.1 Ohtaekwangia sp.
TCTTCTGAGAAACCCTACGAACTACAGTTTGATCCGAGTGGATTCTTTTTTTATAACTCCACCAAGTCTCTAAATAAACATTACCAGATTTACTCAAACAAGAATAACAGAACAGTTGATAAATTTATCAGTGCGGAAGTGCCATGTATCCAACTCTACGAGAAACTATATTTACTCATAGATAATGAATGGTGCCTTGATAATGGAGATGATTCATTAACTTGTCTATAACAAAACAAACCCGGCCATGAGCCGGGTTTTGTTTTTTACTGCATGAGGCTTTGAATTTTAGTTTGCTTTAGAAATGCATCGAGCAGAGCGAATACGTGACTTTTATCTCCATTCGTTGATGGAGGTAAATGGCATACTCCAAATTTAACCCCGAAGAAAAAATGAAAAAAAGATTTCAGATTTTAGGAAAATTATTGGGATTAGCGGCGGTGATCATTTTGATTGCGTGGTGCGTTATTTCATTAATAGCCAACTTGACTATTCGAACGTTGGCCGAGCAACTAACTATGCCAATCCAACTTTCAGTGATTGGATATGGATTTGCTGTCTTTGTAATTTTCACTATTTCGTTTGTAGGAACCTTGGTAAATAGAAGAAGGAAACAAGACGAAAACTTTTTTGGATTTCTATATTTTATGGTTTTTAGTACGGCACTTATCATCTTCTATCTTACTGCATTTTATCGTGAGATAATTAGGTAGTGTGTGGTGTGAGTAAAGATCTGACCATTGTGAAGAGTGAAATGAATGCAGGAAATAGGTTGATGAAATTATGTCAAAAAAACGGAGCGACCCCTACTGGTATCCTGTTGGTGTTGTGTGAAGGCAAGGGCGTAGGTTCACCAACAAGCGGTGAAATTATATATATAGTAAAGGTAAAACCCGGCCATGAGCCGGGTTTTATTTTTTTATGCATACGCCTGTTTAGTTTTAGCATCACGCAGGAGCGAGTCTATTACTTTGTAAATTACTTTACGTTCCTCTTCTGGTAGCTTCTCAATATCTTCAATACGCTGAAGCGTTTTTTTATCGAATACTTTAAGTTCGGCATCCCCCACCAGGTAATCGAGCGAAACCTCTAAAGCATTTGCCAGCTTTTTAGCGGTCTCGATAGAAGGCTTCATCTCATCGCGTCCATACTTGCCAATGATATTACGAAGCAGCCTTGGGGCGCTTCTTCCAAGTAGATCCGATGGCGTTGCAAGACCACACTTTATCTCCATTCGCTTATGGCGGTAATAACCCCGTAACACATAATGACCATACAGGGCTGATGAGGCAGTATATAGATTGGGAGCAGATCATAGCGCAGTATGCTACCATTAACATGAACCCCAATTTAGATTATGAATGGTAATTATCATTCAGAATTTTGGGATGGTGGCGGTGGAAGTGGAAATTCTGGTGGAAATGTAGGTAATCGCTCAGATGGTTCTATCAGTTATACTTCACTAGATGGTATTGCTGCCGTGCTCAACGCAATAATCCGTGGCGCTACGGGCAATGAAATTTATAATGCGGCTATGCAGGCTTCAGAAACGGGTGGATTGAGTTATTTCACCATAGCCAAGCCAAGTTCTGTAGAGGGAGGCGAGTCAATCAATAACGGAGAGTTTGCATTTGTCAGTGCTCCAGACGAACAAGCACAGCAAGGGGCGACCTGTTGTGGCAATGATACTAAAATCCATAATAATTACAAGAGCTGAATTACATGACAATCGATTTTTTCAAACGGACACTATCCAATCGTTACATAATTTTACTGATCAACATAATTATATCAATTCTATTGTTTGGTGCCATCTATCTGGTCGCTTATGTTATACTAACGATTTACCCTATAACAACATTAGGTGGTTTTTTCGAAGTTATTGATCTGCTGATCAAAATATTTGGTATTGCGCTCTATGGATATGCTCTTATTGTTTCGGCTATCTTTATACGATCTAAAGCAAAGAAAGAATCAGAGAAAATGTATGGTTTCTTATTCACACTATTATATTGTATCATCTTATTGATACTATACCACGCAGCCTAAAAAGAATGTATATCCTTGCGATCTACAAATGCAAGCTAACAATCAGGTGGATCATCAGGTATACAATCAGTAAGAGTCTTTTGATCATGGGTATATTTTTGTAGGTATATATTTAGCGAACGGTAATATCGGTGGGATTGGTGGCGAGGCGTACGGCCCATTTTTCCAATACGGCTATCAGGGCTTCTATTTTTATGGGCTTGCTTACGTAGTCGTCCATGCCGGCTTTCATGCATTCGTCCCAATCGCCTTGCATGGCGTTGGCGGTTACGGAAATAATTACCGGTTGATGGTAGCGTTTTGAGCGAATCATGCGGGTAGCTTCAAGTCCGTCCATCTCGGGCATCTGCATATCCATCAGGATGAGGTCGTAAAACTTCTCATCAAATTTCTCGATGGCTTCGAGTCCGTTCTGGGCAATCTCTACATTGGTATAGCCGAGCTTATGCAGAATGCGAATAGACAACTTCTGGTTTACCGGGTTGTCTTCGGCAATGAGTATACGCAAAGGATATTTCTTTGCAAATTCCTCTGATAACAACGGCTTGGCTACTGTATCGGCCGCCACTATATTTCGTTGTGTCGGTTGCATGGCCGTGCTTATGGCCAGGCGCAAGGCATGTTGCTTTACCGGCTTGTTCAGTATATCTGAAAATAGCTCTGCATACTGTTGCTTGCTTTCGTCACCAACAGAGCTCAATAAAATTACCGGTAAATGAGCGTGATTTTCTTTTATACCTTTCGCCAGTTGCACGCCATCCATATCGGGCATCTGCATATCGGTTATAACGAGATCGAACTTTTCTCCTTTACCAAGTATATCCAGTGCGAGATGTGCTGATGAAGCCAGTACAGGATTAAGTTTCCATTGCGTAAGCTGACTTTTCAGAATCCGCAGGTTGGTATGGTTATCGTCTACGATCAATACTCGTTTCCCTTCACAGTCGATCGCTGGTGATACAGGTTGTCGTACTACTTCATCACTGGCAGTACACGCTATGGTAAAGGTAAACGCTGTGCCTACACCGGGCTTACTTTCTACATTGATCGACCCTCCCATCAACTCCACCAGGCGCTGACTGATCACCAGGCCTAATCCTGTTCCTCCATACTTCCGTGTAGTAGACGAATCTACTTGTGTAAAGGCTTTGAACAAGCGCGAAAGTTTATCAGCAGGTATACCTATACCGGTGTCTTTTACCTGGAAGGAAAGCACCAGTTCATTGTCGCGGCATTGCTGCAAATATATACTTACAAATATTTCGCCCTGGTGCGTAAACTTCATCGCATTACCAATGAGGTTCAGCAACGTCTGGCGTAATCTGTGACTATCGCTCACAATCTGATCGGGCACATCGTGGTCGATATAGTATACCAGGTCTAATCCCAATTGTGCAGCCTTACCGGAGAATACATCCATTACACCTTCTATACACTGGCGGATACTAAAGCTGTGATAGTCGAGTTCAAATTTACCGGACTCGATCTTTGAGAAATCAAGAATATCATTGATTACCGTAAGCAATGCTTCACCGCTTCCGCGAATGGTGCTGATATATTCGCGTTGCTCAGCCGTAAGTTTTGTTTCTGCGAGAAGCGCTGCCATACCCAGCACACCATTCATTGGCGTGCGGATCTCGTGGCTCATGGTTGCCAGAAATATACTCTTGGCCTGGTTGGCTCGTTCGGCATCCGCACGTGCTGCTTCTGCTTCTTCGCGCTGATGCTCAATCTGCTGATTTATATTCTGAAGAAACATTGTCTGTGCCTGCAACTGTTCGTTCAGCACCTGCATATCTTCAGCTTGCTCTTCGAGGGCTTCCTTGCGTTGAATGGCTTCGGTGGTGCGGATCTCTACTTCTCTCTCCAGCTCTTCACGTTGTTGATTGATAGCGCGCATCCGTATACCAATAAGCATCAGAACACTGCCCACCAGGGTAAGTATCAAGGCTGTAGCAAACCACCATGTTTTCCAGAAGGGTGGCGTTACCGTTATAGCCAGTTGCAAGGTCTTGGTAGTCCAGTTACCATCTATATCCCTTCCCTTCACTTTAAATATATACTTGCCGGGATCGAGGTTGGTATACGTAACGCTACGGACTGCCTGCTCATGACTCCATTGCCTATCAAATCCTTCCAGCATATACGAGTATACTTTATGTTCGTTGGCTGTATAGTTCAGCGAAGCAAACTCGAAGGAGAAAACAGAATTATCGTGCGATAAAGTAATGGATTTGGTTTCTGTTATACTTTTAGCCAGTGGTGAATAATGCAGACTATCTGCTATCGGCACACGACTGTTGAATAATTGAAAATTGGTGAGTACGATTGGCACTTCGTAATGCTCTTGTTTTATGCTGTCCGGGAAAAAGCGGATAAATCCGTCTTCGCCACCAAAGTATATAGCACCTGATTTACTTTTCAAAAATGCACTTTGTTTAAACTCCACGCATTGCAATCCGTCACCACTGCCAAAGTTTCTGAACTTGCCTGTCTTCGGGGTAAATTCAGATATACCATTGTTTGTACTCAGCCATAAATTACCACTACCATCTTCAAGTATACCATATACTGCATCGCTGGGTAAACCATCGCTGGTACGATATACTGTAAATTTGTTTGTATGTGTGTTGTAATAATTCAGGCCCGACATGGTGCTGATCCAGAAATTACCATCAACATCTTCCAGCATCTGGTTTATACCATTGTTGCTAATGCTATTAACACTATCCTGATGTACGAACCGTGTAAATTTCTGTGTGAGCGGATCGAACATATTCAATCCGTTACCTTGTGTACCGATCCACAATTTTCCTTTTCTGTCGCTGAATACCAGGCAAACTTTATTGCCGCTGATGCTATTGGGATTATTCTCTTCGTGAAGAAAATGGGTAAAAGAATTATCCTTCGGATTAAACCTGTTCAAACCGCCATAAAATGTACCGACCCACAGATTACCATCACGGTCTTCGTGAAACGACAAAACATTATCGGAGCTCAGGCTCTTCGGATTCCGCGGATCATGACGAAAGTGTTTATATATATTCTTCTGTGGGTTATATACCGTTATACCATCGGCCCATGTACCAAACCAGAAATTACCCTGATGGTCTTCATATATATCGAGCACATAATTGCCTGCTATACTGGCCGGGTTATTATCTTCATGACGAAAGTGTTTAAATCCACCGGTCTTATTATCGAGTAAATTTACTCCTCCCCCATCGGTTCCTATCCACACGTTGTTTTGGGAATCTTCAAAAATGCTCAGTACTTTATTGTTGCTGAGGCTTTGAGGTGCAGAGGTGTGCCGGTAATGCGAAAAGTTATTGCTCTCTCTGCTATACAAATTTATACCTGCCGAAAATGTACCCACCCACATATTACCACGCGAGTCGCGATATATCGTCCATAGAGAGCTGATGCTTAGGCTGGCCAGATCTATATCATCGTGATAATACGAATGAAATGTATCGGTCTGATGATCTAATACACTCAGGCCGCCATTCTCTGTTCCCACCCAAAGATCTCCTTTGTCATCGTCCTGCAGCGCCATTACAAAATCATTGGCAAGACCTTGCGTGCGTCTGTAATGCTGAAAGGTTTTGGTTACCGGATCGAACTTATCCAGTCCGGATCCGCTTGTACCGATCCACAGCTGATGCCAGCGGTCTTCGTAAAGTGTCTTGATATTGCTATTGCTTAACGAGCCCGGAATTTTATCGTCATGAAAAAAGTGCGTGAAGGTTTTGGTCTTTCGATCAAAAAGATTGAGTCCATTTGTAGTCGCTATCCAAATGTTATGCGCGTGATCTTCGCATATACCGGTAATAGCATTGTCGCTAAGACTCGAGGTGTCGTTGTTGCTATAGCGGTAATGGGTAAATGTATGCTGCTGCTCGTTATAGACATCTATACCATCCGTTTCTGTTCCGATCCAGAGAAGTCCGTCATGATCAATCTTCAGACAGGAGATTTCATTATCCGAAATAGAATTGGTATTGCCCGCATCGTGTTTATAGTTTGTAAAATTTTCACTGTCGCGATTGAACCGGCTTATACCACCTCCGGCAGTTGCCATCCACAACCGCCCTTTTGCATCTTCTGCTATGGCATTGACGAAATTATTACTCAGAGAATTTTTATCCTTGGGATCATTGCGATATATAGCAAAGGAATATCCGTCATATTTATTGAGGCCGTCACTGGTGCCAAACCACATAAACCCGCGGCTGTCTTCATATATACATATAGCATTGCTGTGCGAAAGACCTTCGTGTTTGCCAATGTGGCGAAAGCTCAGGTCCTGGCCTGCTACACCGGAACCGACAAAAAGAATGGCTACTATAATAATGATGGTGCGCACAACTGTACTCCTGCTATATATATAGCCTACATCAGGCATTATTGTTTACTTTGATCTGCACAGCCCATTTCTCCAGCAAGATCACGAGTTCTTCCATGTTAACAGGTTTACTGATATAGTCTTCCATACCTGCCTTTATACACTCTTCGCGATCGCCCTGCATAGCGTTGGCGGTCATCGCTATAATTACCGGCTGGCTTTCGAGACAAACGCGGATCATGCGGGTTGCTTCCAGTCCGTCCATCTCCGGCATCTGTACATCCATCAAAATCAGATCATAATTTTCTTTGCTCACTTCCTCCAGCACTTCTTTACCATTCTCTACAATATCCGGATCGTATCCTAATTTACCGAGTACACGCATAGCGAGTTTCTGATTCATGCGGTTATCTTCAGCAATAAGAATGCGCAACGGATATTTCTTGGCAAAGTCGGTAGTAAGCTTTGGTTTGGCAGGTGTAGCATTCATAGCAACATCGCCTTTGTTCAACAACGCACTGAGTATACGCTGGCTGAGTTTATCGTATCGTATAGGTTTACTTACAACGGAACTGAATATCTCCGGATTTTTTTTCACGCTTTCATCGACACTCGCATTTATCAGCAGAATCGGTAACGATGGATATTGCTGACGAATTACCTGCGATAATTCCAAACCATTCATGGCGGGCATTTGCATTTCTACCAACATCAGGTCTACAGTTGTTCCATGCGATAGTATTTCCATCGCCTGCACACCGGATTCGGCAATGATCGGCACCAGCTTCCAGTATGCCAGTTCTTCTTTCAGCACATTGCGCTGCGTAACATTATCTTCTACAATCAATACACGTTTACCTTCCACACCCATCATATCCGGGTTGCTGCGCAGCTCGTGTGTTCCTTTATTAACCGGTATATTAAATTTTATTACTGTGCCTTCGTTCTCCCAGCTCTCTATACCAAACACACCGCCCATCATATCCACGAGGCGATTGCAAAGGAAGAGTCCTATACCGGATTGCTGTGCACCTGATTGTGTAATGGTATTTTTGAGAAATCTCAATTCGCTATCGGATATACCTATACCGGAGTCGCGCACTTCAAAACCAAGGTCCATCATACCGTTGGCTTCTTCGTTTCGTATCCATACCTCAACAAAGATCTCGCCCTGCTTGGTAAATTTGACCGAGTTCTCAATGAGATTGGTAAGCACCTGGCGCAGGCGTACACTATCGCCAATGATCTGCGAAGGTATACGATGATCTACCTGGTATATAAGCTCTATATCTTTCTGTGCTGCATGGCTGGCAAAAATGTCGAATATCTCTTCGATGGAGTTACGCAGATCAAAGTCTTTCAACTCCAGGGCTGCAGCATTAGACTCTACTTTAGCATGCGCCAGTATATCGCTCAGCAATATATCATTGATTACGGTGAGTAAACTTTCTCCGCAGTTGCGAATGGTATCATTAAAATCTTTTTGTTCTGCACTCAACGAAGTTTCCGACAGCAGTGTCACCATCCCCATAATACCATTCATGGGTGTGCGTATCTCGTGGTTTATTCTGCTCAGTAAATTCTTTTTTGATTGCTCTATTTCCGCTGTGGCAGCCAGCGCTTTGTTTTCTCTTTTGGCAGCATACAATAACAATTCAGCTTTTTCATTTAACTGGCGATGCAGTTCGGCTTTCTCATGCCTCAACCGGTTCATGCGTATAGCGAAGTATATAAGCAGTATACACACCACTACCGCGAGACCAATAATCTCGAGCCAGAGCTGTGTAATTGCAAGAACGGTTGCTGCTGCCAAAATAGTTATCATCCGTTTTTAAATGTTAGAAGATTTTTTATTGCTGCCAATTCCCAGGTTTATACCCAACACAAAATAGCGGCTGCTGTCAAATGTACTAAAGCTATAGATGGGAACGGTCCATCTGCCAAACGTGAAACCGATAACAGCACCATGTTCAAACTGCATCGTATTGGAATGCATCATCTGCGTGTGCTGCATACTCAGGCCCAGGTAAATCCATGACGATACTTCATATCCCAGCTCCGACCAGCTGAACACAAAATCTTTTGTGGGATCGTTATATGAAAAAGTATACTGCGACTGCGATGTGAAGAATATATCTTTCAATTGCATCGCTACATTCAAGCCGGTAGAAGCTCCTGAGAACTCTCCCATTACCGATCCCAGCAAGGGTGTTAATGAATACGTAAATTTTTTGTGCTCTCCGGTAAATTCCTTTCCGGCATATAATGAAAATGTGTTGTTGCACTCATAGTTATAACGGGCTTCGGCATACCAGTTGTTCTTCGTTTCAAAATGTACCATTGGCACAAACTCTACGGCCTTTTTATTCTGAACATAATAGTATTGTTCAAGACCGGTTTGCGCCTGTGCCTGTATGGCTGCCAGTGCTATAATGAAAATAAGAATATTATTTTTCATTTTCAATGATGATTAGTTCTGCTGTAGCCAACCTGTTGAGTAAGGATATATCTTTCAAATGCGGATTCCAGTAAAACAGCAGGAGATCGATGGGTCTCCATAACAACACCCAACTGAAAATATCAAGGCTGTTTCCGAACGCTGTATGAAGACGGTTATGTTCGTCCAGAAACATGGGAACAAATCCCTGACAGATGAGCACCATGAGTAAACTTACCGCGAGTAACCACCAGCTCCTGTTTCTGAAGCGTTTAAATTCTTTTTCGCGCATTTCCTTTTTCTTCTGATAGTGTGCACGGATAGCATACATTAAAGGCTGCGCGTATTGCTTATCAATTTCGCTGATACATTTAAACTTGTAGAAGATGGCAGTATATCGCTTGGCCGCAATAACCGATGTCTGGATATAGTCTTCCAACTGATGACTGAGCTGTCGTTTATAGATCGGGGCAGGGTCGTGCGTATTGAAATAATTATTGATCGTCTGCCGGTCTACCGTAAGGAATATATCGATTTTGTCGGATACAAGTTCGTCCATGATGACTATTCGTTGAGGGGCGAATGGGTCTAACGTTTATTTATGTTCTTGCAGACTGGCGATGATATCTACACAGATTCTGTCGAGCAGATTTACCTGGTCGGCATTGGTAAGGTTCGCTTTCAGTTGCTCTACAATTTCCAACAGCTCTTTATCTTCCAGCATCTCCAGTGTCGCTTTGATCTTGTGGCAGACACGATGAAAGATTATTGCATCGTTTTGTTTGAAGGCCATGATCAATACCTGCTGCATCTCCTGCAGGTTGTCGATCATCAGCTCGGTGATTTCTTTTTTGAAATCAGGATCACCATCGGTAAAAGAATCAAAGTTGATGAAAAGAGGTCTTCGTGCGAACGGTCTCATAACGGCAGTTTTGATTTATTTATATAGCAAAGATGCAGGCTCTTTACAGAGTACAAATCAGGGGAATACTGATTTTAAAAAATCAGAAATATGCGCTATAGAATGCCGTTAGAACATTTAGTTCATACGATAGGGCTATACGTTGGGAACGTTTTTCCCCTAAAATAAAAACGGCTCACAAAGAGCCGTTTTAAACAACAGAATTTCGATATCGAAGAGTTTTTCTACAGTCACAGTATCAGATATTCGCTTAGGGAATATCAGGAAAATCCTGATGCGTACTAAAAGCCGATATTACTATATGTTGGCACTGTTACTTTTGTTTACCAGCATGCTTTCTCTTTATTCTATAGTTGCGTTGCAACATCTATAGCATTACCATGCCTGCTATACTTTATCGTGCTGCCGGTAATTTTTGTGTCAAGCCTCTTTCTTCCATCAGTTCATCAATCTTTGGATCGCGACCACGGAACAGGCGATATGCTTCTGCAGGATCGATGGTGTTGCCCGCAGCGAGCACATACGTAAAATACTTTTTACTGATGCCTTTGTCATACGGACCGCCTGCTTCTACAAAAGCCTGGTACGCATCGGCAGAAATTACTTCCGACCATAAGTAGCTATAGTATCCTGCGGAATATCCATCATCGCTAAACACGTGCAGGAACTGTGGCAGTCTGTGGCGCATGGCTATAGCCGAAGGCATTCCTATAGCGGCCAGTGTTTCGCGCTCGTAAGCAGCGGCATCTATTTTTTTAGAACCTTCCAGGTGCAGCTTCATATCTACTATAGCTGCCGACAGATATTCCACCGTGGCATATCCTGAGTTGAACGTGCGCGAATTATATACTTTATCAATCAGTTCCTTCGGTATAGGTTTACCGGTTTGATAGTGCAGCGCATACGCATTCAATACTTCGGGTGTAGTAAACCAATGCTCCATCAGCTGCGATGGAAACTCTACATAATCGCTGGCTACATTGGGCGATTGCAACGATGGATACGTTACGTTAGATGAAAGCCCGTGCAGCGCGTGGCCAAATTCGTGGAACAATGTTTTGGCATCATCATACGAAATCAACACCGGCTCACCGGGTTTACCTTTTATAAAATTACTGTTGTTGGAAACGATCGGTATAGCGCCACCATCCAATGTATACTGGCCGCGGTAATTATTCATCCATGCACCGGAGCGTTTACCATTGCGCGCATACGGATCGAAGTACCAAAGCCCTACTACTTTGTTATCGGCTTTATTTCGTACTTCCCACACTTTTATATCCGGATGATATACCGGTATAGAATCTACCGGTACAAACGAAAATCCGAACAACTCACCGGCTACCCAAAACATACCTTCGCGCAATTTCTCGAGTTGCATATAGGGCTTCAATTCGTTCTGGTCAAGATCATACCGCTCCTTCCGAACTTTCTCTGCATAGTAACTATAGTCCCACGGCTCTATCGTAATAGAAGCACCTTCTTTTTTGGCAAGGCGTTGCATATCGGCTACTTCTTCTTTCGCGCGGGCAACAGCAGGCTTCCATACAGCTTCCATCAACTCCATAGCGCGCTCGGGTGTCTTCGCCATTTTATCATCGAGCATCAGGTGTGCATGTGTTTTAAATCCTAACAACGCAGCACGCTCTGCCCGCAGTTGAAGTATAGCAGCGATCACTGCTTTGTTATCATTCGCATCGCCATTATCGCCACGGTTCTTAAACATCTTCCATGCCTTTTCGCGCAATGCACGATTGGTAGAAAATGTAAGGAACGGATCAATAGAAGAGCGTGTGTTTGCGATAGCCCACGCATCGTTCAGATTTTTAGAAAGCGCATACTCTTTGGCTGCATCTACCAGGTTCTGCGGCAAACCTGCCAGGTCTTCTTTCTTCGAGATGGTTAAGTATATATTGCTTTCATCCGCCAACACATGCTGACTGAACTTGGTGAATAACTCTGCCAACTCCTGGTTGATACTTGCCAGTCGCGCTTTCGCGGTAGCATCCAGCTGTGCACCGGAATGAACAAAGCGTGTATAGTCGAACCATGCCAACCGTTGTTGCTCCGGTGTAAGCTGCTTCAACGCATCGGACTCATACACGGCTTTTACCCGCGCAAATAATTTTTCATTCTGAACGATCTTATCATTGAAGGCGGCCAGTTTAGGATTGATCTCACTCTCAATTTTCTGAAAGGTTGTATCGCTCATGTTGTTCGACCATATATAGAACACGGTGAGTACGCGATCAAGACTTTTACCGGCCCGCTCCAAGGCAGCAATTGTATTTTCAAAATCCGGAGCAGCTGTGTTGTCTGCTATAGCATTTATCTCGCCCAGCTTTTCATTCATCGCGATTTCAAATGCGGGTTTAAATTGATCCAGCGTTACCTTGTCAAAAGGAGGAACGCCACCGTAAGAACCTTCCCAGGGTTTTACCAGAAAATTGTCTGATTCGTTGTTCACAGTTTTAGTTGTTGTCTTGTTATCGCAGGCCACCACGCATACCGCCAGTGCCATACTACCGAGATATTTTAATATTTGCATAACACAGAGGGGTGAAAGAGTTATCTGGTAAAATTAACGGTTTTTTATTTGTAACTGCCCATTAATAATTTACAGGAAATCGCGCTGTAAAATACATTCACGATAGCATCGTTTGCTCTGGGGAAGTTTTATTTTATACCCAACCTACACCTGCCGGAATACCTGTCTCCCATCGCCTCATTCCTGTATATATACCTTTGTACCGCAGACTGCCACAGTACAAAAAATTTATTAATATCAACAGACATGCAGCTGCACATGAAAGTTTCCAAACTGGTAGTGAATGAGGTGATCCCGGGAGAATGATACCAAAATAAAAATATAGTATATATAAATACTACCGCTATATTCAGATCTTTAATTGGCCTTAGTTTTACCGGGCTATAGATCTTCTCTTCAGCATTATATATACACCTGCACAAAGTGCAACCGCGATAACTGCCAACAGAAAATAATAATAGGAATCGATCGTACTTTCAACCGAGCACGCATGGAATGTATACCTCGCTCATCACTCACCAATTTACCGGACACAGAAAAATCCTGAGCAAACGCTGCACAGGGAGATGATATAGCCAAATGATTTACTAATTCGTGTTACAGGGAAGCTGAGTAAGTATAGCCTATGTTTAAGTCTCTTTTCTTTCATCAACAAACTATCCGGCATACCCAGTATAAATTCGCTCCGGTTATACTGCAGCTCTTCGAGCAACAACAACGCGCGACTCTTCTCCAATATTTGTATCTTCGCTATAATTTTCTTTTGAACTATATTTTTGAAGCCAGGCTATACAAGCCAGTGCCTCTTCATATACAGGAAGCGATTCTTCTGTAATAAACTGTGCTTCTTCCAGTTCATATTCGCCACGCATCTGGTCTATCAATTCCATAGCCCGTTGCAATGTACTATACGAGGCGTGCAGATATTTTACCTGCTCTTGTTTACCAGCAAAATTTGCATACTGCTGAAGTCCATTGCCTTATCGCGTAACGTTCGCAGCAGATATATATCGGACACCTTAGTTTAAAACGCTGCTTCAGCTCCGGAGGAGCTACCGTAATTATATATAGATGAACAATTGACTTCTCAGAATTTGCAGTGGTGCACTTCTGCAAAAGAAGTAGGCACGATAACCGGGTGCCTGCGTTAATGGAAATCCAACTTCAACAGATATTCAATTATCACATCTTTATGTGGTATATAGTACATATCTAGTCGTTAAAATTCAATCGGGAAATTCAGAATTACCCGCAGATTGATTCATAATGCCTCATTCTATTCTTTACTGAAGGTATAGCCAGATTTTTATGTATGATGTTAAAACATTAAAAAACAACGGAATGCTTACACGCACAAGATTTGGGTGTAACCACATTTACACAACCCCGTATAATGGGCTACGTTTGAAAAAAATATTATCACCAAAAAGTAACCTTAATGAAAAAAATCTACAGTCTATTGTTTGCGTCAGCAACAGTTTTGGCAATCTCCTCTTGTAGCGATGATACCGTGCGCGTTTCACAGGTATCTTTAAATTCAAACGCTATGACTCTCTTTATTGGAGAGGACTCTACGTTGACAGCCACGATTACTCCTGGCGATGCAGAAAACAAGAATCTTACCTGGACCAGCAGCAGCACAGCCGTAGCAACCATTGATGCCGATGGAAAGATCACAGCCGTATCTCCTGGCACTACCACTATTACGGTAACTGCAACGGACAATACTGATAAAACTGCAACCTGTACTGTTACCGTTGCAAACGGCTACTTGTATAATTCTGAAAGAAATGAAATAAAATCATCCGTTTATGGAAACTATACTACTGAAACCGGTGGAGGTTATCAGTTTTGGTTCTTCCCAACAGTAGAAGATGATGGTACCTTTGATGATGCCAACGAATATATCTGGATTGATATTCCAAAGGAAATGATGGGAACAACGTTCCAGCTTACAGAAGAGAATAATTACGACTGGGGTTGGTGGATAGAGTACAGCATTAATAATGGCGAAACTTTTTATCAAGGTTTTGGATCTCCTGACGAAATGGAAAATGTTGTGAGCGGCACTATGCGTGCTGATATCACGGGTACCAATTCCTTTACAGTAACATTTGATATTTTATTTGATGACGGCAAAACATTGAAGGGTACATATTCTGGTACAATGCCGGAAAATGAAGATTACTATGGTGGCGGCCGTGTAGAAGGTAGAAAAGCTTTTAACAGGGGAAATTTCTAAGAATTGATCCACCTAAAAAAAACTCACTCTGAAGATATACTTCGAGGGTGAGTTTTTTTATTTTAAACATTACAAGATATATACTTCATCTTTGAATGAAGTTGAAGTTCCAAAACAAAACATTTTAATAGTAACGAAGCTGCTATCGAATGGATTCTTCAATGATATAGGAAACTATAGATATAGGTGGCCTGATGTATTGACTATAAATATAAAAGCCCCGGTCTTTGCAGATCGGGGCTTTATATTTTTAAAGAAGTGGAGCCGCAGAGAATCGAACTCTGGTCCAGAGAAGATGAACTCGTACCTTCTACATGCTTAGTTGACTTTAATTGTCGGGTACAGCAAGGCAGGCAACAGCCAAACTATACCGTAGTTACTGTGTCTTAGCCGCGCTTAGCAACATCGCGCAGAGCAGTTCTGCATTACGACACCGCTAACCAGCACCTGCAAAACGACAATGCTGAGCGATGATGGCTTTCCCGATCTTATCGGGACGAGGCGTAACTTAGCGTATCGCTAAATTAAGCAGCCATGGCGTAGTTAGACTCGCCAAGTATGATTCAGGACTATCTTTCAAGGCTCTCATCCTATGAGCCTGCATGCTTACATACGACCTCAAACATCCTGTCAAAACCGGTCGGCCCCGATTTTTTTCCAAACAGGAAAACATTTTGGTCTCGTATAAAAACGAAAATGCATTCTTGTTTCAATGAACACACCGGAAATGCGTCCGGCACAAGGGAGACAAATATAAAACGAAAAAAGTTTCGAGCCCCATCTCCACATAATTCTCTACACTTATGCCATTAAAATCTTCACATACAAACGCATCAGCGTACACACATACCCACGTAAATACTTATCAACGTTAATCCATTGCTAATTGTCATTTCAATTTTATCTTGCACCCTCGCATGGAAAATTTTGTTGTATCGGCACGTAAATATCGCCCTACGGGGTTTGACGAAGTAGTTGGGCAAGAGCACATTACTACTACGCTCAAAAATGCTATCGATAATAACAAACTGGCCCAGGCACTTTTATTCTGCGGACCGCGCGGTGTAGGTAAAACAACGTGCGCCCGTATCGTGGCACGCCTCATCAATGGTTTTGAAGAGCGAACAGAAAATAATTCGCTCAACATTTTCGAACTCGATGCTGCGTCTAACAACTCCGTTGAAGATATCCGAAACCTCATCGACCAGGTTCGCTATCCTCCTCAGTTCGGAAAATTCAAAGTGTATATTATAGACGAGGTGCACATGCTCTCCAACGCGGCCTTCAATGCTTTTTTGAAGACGCTGGAAGAACCACCTTCGTATGCCATCTTTATTCTGGCTACCACTGAAAAGCATAAGGTAATTCCTACCATTCTTTCACGTTGCCAGATCTTTGATTTTAATCGCATTCAGATCAGTGATATTGCCAATCACCTGAAGAAGATCGCCCAGCATGAAGGTATACCTGCAGAAGATGAAGCACTGCACCTGATCAGTCAGAAAGCAGACGGAGCTTTGCGCGATGCACTCTCCATCTTCGACCTGATGGTAACATACTCTTCCGGCAAAGGCGTTATGTTCAAGAATGTGTTGAGCAACCTGCACATTCTCGATTACGATTATTACTTCCAGGTAATCGATGCCCTGCTATCACAAAATCATACACAGCCGTTGTTGCTGCTGGATGAAATTCTGCGCAAAGGTTTTGACGGCCATAATTTTATTGTCGGATTGAGTGAACACTTGCGTAACCTGCTGGTGTCGCAAGATGCACGCACCGTACAACTGATGGAAGTGCCCGATAGTGTTAAGAAGAAATATGTGCAGCAGGCACAAACCTGCCCGCCATCCTTATTACTCACGTGGTTGAATATTGCCAACCAGTGCGATATACATTACAAAGGCAGCAAGAACCAGCGTCTCTCAGTGGAACTTTCATTGATGAAAATGGCGCATGTGGGCAGCGTGTTGAAGGCTGATCAACTTTCTTTTTCCAATGGACTTGCTGATGCAGGCTTAAAAAAAAAATTAGTGTAGAGTCTGAATCGTCTCCTGAGAAAGCAGAAGAACCTCAGCCACCAGCCCAGCAAGCTACTTCTACTACTTCTACAACCACTACAACTTCTTCTTCTCCCGCTGCCACGGAACCTCCTGTTGCTCCGGAAGAGCCATCGGGTATACCCACCATTTCATTGAAGCCAGACTTCGCAGAGAAGTCGCGGTATAAAACAGCTCCTAAAACAACGGTTAAGCTAACAGACCTTTTAAAGGTTGAACCGAAAAAAGAACAGACTGCTGCCAACGAAGTAAAGGCAGAAGTAAATGAACCGTTCACACCCCAACAATTGCAGGCTGCGTGGAATGACTTTGCTGAACTACGGAAAAAATTCCAGGCGGAATATCAACTGCTGGGTCAGCCGTATGAGTTCAAAGACAATGTAGTAACGGTACATCTGCACAACACCGTGCAGGAAATGATGTTCAATGGTTTTCGCCTGGAGCTCTCTGCGTTTGTACGCGAAAAACTGAAGAACAACGTTCTCCAGATTGTTGGTGAACTACGCGAAGTGGAGGAAACCGGAAGAGTACTTTATACCAACCGCGATAAATTCGATTATCTGGCAGAGAAGAATCCGATCTTAAAAGAACTAAAAGACCGGCTGGGTCTTGATACTGACTATTAACAAGCTATACTATATATAGCTTGTTACCGGTTGTTCTTGAACAGATCATCATACGTGAGCACATCACTTCTTCTGCGCTTACTTTTCAATATGCCTAACTGGAAGAACAGCCCTATCGCTGTTAGCAGAAAGATTACCAGGTAGCCGGTGCTTAAGAATATATAGTTATAGCCAAAGGTTGTATTATAGGCGAGTATATCATACCCGAATATAACGATACCGGTAACTATACCTCCCATCAAAAACCATGAGCCGGAGTGATCGATCATCAGCGCACGCATAATCAATACTCCGGCATATAGCACGGCTATACCGGCTACGGCTAAATATAGCGTGATCCACTGCGAGAATATAATGACAGGTGTAAAGAGAGTATAGATTATGAAGAGACCATTGAGTATAACAATGGCATAGGTTACAAGCGGGTTACTCAGCTTTCGCAATACGAAGTGAAGAAAAAGCGTAGCCCACACAATAGCAAAGTAAAGCGTGAAGTATTCTACCCGCACCAGCAACTGCCAGTTTATATTCGGATAAAAAACTACTACAGGGTATAGATTGGAAAACATGCAACGCACAGCCCATGTAAGGCTGAGTAAAGCAAAGAACAACACTTCTTTCTGCTTCCTCGCAAAGTATATAACCAGGAAAGCTATACCAGCCATGCAGAGTATAAATGACTCCACTACATTAATGGTTACTGACCGGGAAACATGCCGTGTTATACGGGTTGCATCGCCCAGCAGGATAGGGTCTTTAGCGCCTCCCTTGTGATGATAAAAATTAGCAATCTGTAAAACGATGGAGAGTGTATCTTTCGCGTTAACCGAGAACGTTGTGGTTTGATATACCCATTTAGGCAGTGTGGTTTCTTTCGTTGTGCCTACCGTGCCGGCAGAAGCAACCTTTAAACCATTTACCCATAATGTATAGCTGCAATATAATTGCGGTATTTCTAATGCAAGTTTGCGAATAGAGTCCGGCACCAGTACGCGTAAAGCGTATGTAGCATATTCTGTTTGATTTTTATCCGAAGAAGACTCTCCCCATATAGCCGGGAAGAAATGATCCATACCTCGTGTGCTATATACTTGATCCGGAGAAACGAGTTGATTTTCGTAAAAGGTCCAATAGCCGGAGAGCGCTAAATTCTTTTCCCGGAAGTTCCACTTCCTGGCGTCCAGTAAACCAGCTTCTGCTCTGATGATATTTTGTGAGATCCCTTGTCCGGCCAGACAGACGAATACAAGCGCCAAACAAAGACGATTAAACCATGCCATACACGATCAATAGGTTACGAGTTTTAAAAAATAAGAGTGGAGGCGGGACAGCAGAGTTACTCTCTCCTACTGTTAGCAATGGTTTTTAATCGTAGTAAATGTACCAAAAGAATGCATTCGATTTCACCAGCATGCTGGCTTTTATTTTAGAGCATTCAAAATATGCGATCCAACGCTATTCAGCGATGACGAATACCGGATAAATCAGGTACTCGGAAAGTATAGTATATAACAAATACTTTATTTGTAACCGTAGAAGAGACACTTGCGGAGGATCGCAACTGCACTTTATAATACAACGGTGTGCCTAGCGCATAGCAGGGCCATAGCAGCTATACATGCTAATATCACTCATCATCTTCTACAAACAGTCCCCAGCCATCGCCTTCCTTAGGTGACTTATGAAATGTTTTAATCCAATCTCTGAACAACAACCGAAAAGCTTCGATCTCCTTTCGCAATAGTCGCAAATACTCTTCGGGCAATACTTCTTCAAATATTAAAGAGGCTGTTTGTGTAAGCAGGCTGCGCGCGTGGATCTTAATAATGGTAGCATTTTCCATTTTCATGATAAAGTCATCCATAGCTTCTGCCCCGGCAATCTTGGCAGGGATAACAATGGAGTCTTCCAGCATAATATTGCTGTGAATCATTTTTACTTCTTCATCATCGATGGAATCAATGATACGCCTTGTCAGATCACGAATCTCTTCTGCCTTCTGAAATATAGGCAATGCTTCCATTCGCTTCCGCTCCTTCTCCGGATCATAATCGGAGTCGTCCATTTCATCATCATCATCATTCCACATCGTGTATTCTGTTAGCGTTAATACCTGTTATATACTATATATGCTCGGCTATATATAGCATCGCATTCCTGTTAAAAGAAACCACCGCTGCGCTTGCGTGAACTTCTGCGCGTAGTCGTGGTTGTGCCAAAGAGCATTCCGAAAACACCACGCACCAACTCTCGGCCTACCTGTCTGGCAACAGGCGAAGACATTACCTCTTCCAGCGTTGATTTCTCTTGCCTGCGTGAAGCGGTTCGTTTGGGAGTGGCTGCTTTTTCTTCCTGCTCCTCCTCTGCTTGTTGCATGCGCTCGCCCAATATTTCAAAAGCGCTTTGGGGGTCTACAGCATCTTTATACTTCTTATACAGGTCAGAGTTATTCAGCAGATCTTTATACTCGCTTTCGCTGAGCGGTCCCATAAACGAAGCGGGTGGTGCCAGGTGCGTTACTACCGTTTCAGTTGGGATACCCTTCTCGTTTAACACGGTAATAAAAGCCTGGCCGGTGCCAAGCTGTGTAAACTGTTGTTCCATATCATAGAACTCCGACTTGGGAAAAGTCTTGATAGTCTCTTTCAACGCCTTTACGTCATTCGGAGTAAATGCGCGAATAACATGATGTACTCTGTTACCAAGCTGCGCCAATACCGATGGCGGCACATCTTGTGTAAGCTGTGTGCAGAAAAATATACCTACACCTTTCGAGCGGATCAAACGCACTACCTGATCTATCTGATCGAGAAATGCCTTTGGTGCATCTTTGAAAAGTAAATGAGCTTCATCAAGAAAGAAGATCAGTTTAGGTTTATCAAGATCGCCTGCTTCAGGAAGGCGCTGGTATATTTCGGCCAGCAAGGCCAGCATGAAGGTTGAAAATATAGCAGGCTGCGATTGTATATCCGATACATTCAACAGACTGATCACGCCTTTACCATCTACTTTTTCGAAGAGATCTTCTACATCGAAGGATGTTTCTCCGAATATCTGGTCAACACCTTGTTGCTCCAGCGAAACGATTTTACGAAGTATAGTACTCGCTGTGGCAGATGATATTTTTCCATAATCACTTTTTATTTCGGCAGCACCCGGACCTTCCGTCAGGTAGTTCAATACTTTCTTCAAATCATTGAAGTCAACAATGGGCAGGTTCTTATCATCGGCATACTTGAAGAGTATATTTAGCACACCAGACTGTGTATCGTTCAACTCCAGTATTTTGGTAAGCAATACCGGTCCAAACTCTGTAACCGTAGCGCGCATCTGCGCACCCAGCTTACCACTTAAAGAGTATATCTCTACCGGAAATGCAGTGGGTGCATAATCGATACCCAAGGCACGCGAGCGTTCCTGTATCTTATCATTCACAGCACCTTCTTTTGCTATACCCGACAAGTCGCCTTTCATATCCGGCATAAACACCGGAACGCCTGCTGCCGACAATTGCTCGGCAAGCAATTGCAGTGTTCGCGTTTTACCAGACCCTGTTGCACCGGTAACTAATCCGTGGCGATTCATCATCCGCATGGGCAGATGTACTTTTGCCTCTGCTATAATTTCATTATCACAAACACCGGCTCCGAGGTATATGGAAGGGAGGTTTGTGGTGTATGATTTTAAAATCGCGTCTTTAAATTTTTCGTTGGGCATAGTAGTAGTCTGTTTTATGGCTGGGCAACACAGGCGTGCTGCTTCTGTAATGCAAGTTAAAATTATAGCGGAACGTAAATGAAAAAGGCCCGAACTTTTCGAGCCTTTCCGCTATAGAATATAAATGCTACTTAGGGTCTTCGTAATTCTGGAATGTATAGGCGAACCCGAAGTTAAAGAGCTGGCTAACCTGCGCACCACTGTCCTGATCATAATCGTATAGTAAGATACCCCCGAGGCTTACAGTAATGAATTTATTTACTTTAGATGTAAGCATCAGATCAAGGCGATGGTCGATCGTTTTCAACTGCAATGTTTCGTAATTGGCAAACATAACGTAACGCCATTTCAGGTTTACATTCTTGAATATCTCTTTATCAAACTCTGCGAGGAGTTGAAAGGCGAGCCACTCAAAACGTGTAGTCTTGGTTGAGTCTACACCATACGGTTCGGGACCTACGGTGCGAGTAAAACGTGTAGGATCTTTTACAATAGTAACACGCGGTGCAAAAGGCGACAGGCGTACTTTGAAATAATTGGTAGGATGATATTCAGCACCCCATGCAGAAGTAATAAAGGCAGGTGCGAGTATATCGGATATAATAAGCCTCTGCTCTACACCGGCTGCATCGTTTTCATATTTATACCCTTTGGAGAATTGTGAGAGAAAGTTGAGTGATGTAAAAAGATCCCAGTTCTTATTGAGTGCATGACCATATTTGGTATCGAGATACATGCGATCTAATGTTTTACGAAAGCCCTGCCCAGAGTTGTTTACAAATCCATATAGCAGGTCTATCTCGTTATCCCATTTCGATTTACCCTTCGCATAATTCGCTTTGTAGTTAACCAATGAATTGAAGCCAACGGAATTTATACCTCCTCCCTTCCAGTTAGATGAAAAGGAGGCCTGGTTAAAGTTCAACCCGAAACTAAATTTCTTATGCCAGTGTGAAAGTGTATCAGGCTTGATGATCTGTGCCTGTGCAGACGATGCTGCGAAAAGTATTAAAGCAACAACAACAGTTAGAACAATCTTTTCTTTCATGCTTTAGGGGTTTTACTACCAAAACTAGGTCTTAAAACCCAAACAATGAAATCTAGATGTTGTTCAGTTTTATTTCATCCAGTGCTACTTCTGTCAGTGGTTTGGTTATGAATTTGATAACGTGATTGTTGTTTACGATCTTATCAATATCGCGTTTGTTATCGGAGCTTGAGAGTATAATTACCTTGCACTTGTTTCTTACCAGTTCATTGAATTTTTCAAATTCATACAAGAATACAAATCCATCCACGATCGGCATGTTGATGTCGAGGAAGATGAGACTGGGCAGATTTTCAGGAACATTCTGGTTCTCGCGCAGATAGTCTAACGCAGCCTTACCGGATCCCTTCACTTCTACGCGTTTGGCGAACCTTGTAATTTCAATGATACGCTTACTGATAAAATTATCAGTGTCGTTATCATCTACGAGCATTACAAGATCAATAGCTTTTATGTCTGTTTGCATTCAATAATCAATAATTCAGTCCACACATCCGATTTCACGAAACACAAAAATATTCTTTTTTAGAATATTTGGGAACGAGGTTAACAAATTCCGGTAGAGAAGTAATAAATAGAAAGAAAAAAAGTAAAAAAGCCTATTTGGCCTGCTGCTTTACCTTCAGCTTTTCTCCAACCGCGAGCGTGAAATCCTTTTTGTTATTCCACTCCATTAGTTCTTTGATGGTAACACCATATTGCCGTGCTATACTATAAAGTGTGTCTGTAGCTTTTACCTGGTGTTCAATTTCAGTGACCTTATCAGATGTTACAACACTATTTTCAATCGGTTGAGTCTCAGAAAGCTTTAACACCTGACCTGGCCGAATGTTCTCCTGCAAGTTAAGATTGTTAGCATTCACCAGGTCCATCACACCCATATCATATTGCCGGGCAATCGCATATAGCGTCTCTCCCTGTTGCACAGTATGGGTTGTTGGCCGCTGCTGAACGACTACTTCTTTGATTTGTTGTATTACAGTATCTGCGGGTGGAGGTACCGTTACTTTAGCTTGTAAGGTTTTAGAAGAATCTACAGCTTCCGGCATTTTTACAGGTATAACAGGCTCGGGCTGTGCTACAGGTGGCTCAACCACCACAGGCGCAGGCTTGGTAACGATCAGAGCTGGTTGTGTTGCGGCCTGCGTCTCTGCAGGATCAACACTCCATGCAAATGTTTGCGCATTGTCAACTTGTATAACTTCTGTTGGAGTAACCGTTTTTTCTGGAGCTGAATTTTTAGGCTTGCGCGATGACAACCACACTGTCATGCCTGGCTTGAGTTCTTCATCTGAATCTACCCTGTTATAGCGCTTCAGCTTTTTTATCTGCACACCGTACTGTTGACTAATGCTCCATAAATTATCACCTACCATGACTGTGTGATAGGCCGTAGCAGCACGTGCACGTTTCTTTCCGAGCAGATAAAAGTGTCCGCCCTTTACCTGGTCTGATACAGATATATCATTCCATTTCAAGAATGCTGATAACTCAACACCGGCACGCGCAGCAAGTTGTGTTGGCGTTTCACCGGCCACTGCTTCAAGTGCCGTTATACCATTGATCTTTTTTCTGACATCTTTACCTGAAGAAGCCAGCTTCGATTCACCACTCTTCTTGGCACTCGCATCGCCCGCTTTTGCCAGCACGGCATTCTCGGGTAATTTCAAGTCGGCAATATTTCCTTTTACAGGAATCATCACAGCATATATACGATCATCCGGTATCGTTCCACTCTTTACCCATTTGTTATAGATAACAAGATCTGCTTCATCTACTGATACTTCTTTCGCGAGGTCTGCCAGCGTTTTCTTATTTTGATTCTGATACGACACTACCTGTACTTGCCCCTGACCTTTTATAGTTTCTTCGAAGGCTACTTTATGGGCCAGGTATTTCTTTACATACCAATAAGTCTTGCTGGTGATCTCTATATTCTTTTCACCGCTCTTGCTATCCTTCTCACTGCGCAGCACAGCACCGGCTCCCATCTGGTAAGCCTGCAAGGCATAGAGCCAGTTATTGAAGTATACATTATTCTTTTTGATGTAGCGGGCCGCTGCTCGCGATGACGAAACTATATTCATTCGCTCGTCTATTTCCTTATCAACGCGAAGGCCCATTTCCATTGCCGTAAAATCTTTGAACTGCCAGAAACCAACAGCTTTGGAAACAGATATAGCATCGGCTATCAACGCGCTTTCCTGCAGCACGAGATATTTAAAATCATCGGGCACATTTTCTTCAGCGAAGATTTTCTCGATGATAGGGAAATATGTTTTGGCCCGCTCCACTTTTATATTGTGGTGCTTGGGCGATGCTGTTAATGCATCTACATCTTTCTGAATTTCCCTGCGTGCATCATCGCGGATAGTAAGCGTCATATCCGCGAACTGCATCTTGTGCGGTACCTGAGGTGTCTGCGCTGCTACGGTAAACTGAACCGCAAAAAATAGCGCGAAGATTGATCTCATCATGCTAAGAGAGGTTAAAAAGTTTTACAAAGATACTTTTCTCATCAACATAATACCATCCCTGATCGGTAGAAGTACATTTTCAACCCGCGGATCATCCTGAATCTTTTTATTAAAGTCCAGAATAGCACGAGTATCCTTATCAGGCTTTGCATTCAATACCTTGCCGCTCCACAAAACATTATCAGCCATAATAAATCCACCCGGGCGAACCTTATCAATCACCTGGTCGAAATACAAGCTATAGCGTTCCTTATCAGCGTCAATAAAAACAAGATCGAAAGTCTCCTGCATTTCCGGTATAATGACGGCTGCATTGCCGATACGATAATCAATTTTCTTACCAAGTTCAGAGGCAGCAAAGTATGCGCGCACGCGATCTTCCAGCTCTTCGTTTATATCCAGTGTTATCAGTTTGCCATCTTCCTGCAATCCTTCTGCGAGGCACAAGGCTGAGTAACCGGTATAGGTACCAATCTCCAGAATACACGATGGCCTGATCATGTGACTGATCATCGACAACACACGGCCCTGCAAGTGCCCCGACAACATGCGCGGCATTAATACTTTGGCATGTGTATCGCGATCTATTTTCTTTAGCAAAGAAGGTTCAACGGATGTATGATGCTCTGCGTATGCTTGTATTTGTTCGTTGATGAGATCCATGCTTATTCGTTCGTTAAAAGTCGGAAGACCGAAAGTCCCGGAGTTCGAAAGATAGCGAGACGATAAGTAAAATCGAAGAGATGTATTGGCGCGTGGTATCGCTATATATACTTCAATCAGCAATACTACACACGTTCATCTCTGCTTTCAATCCTTCCGGACTTCCCATCTTCCGGACTTTTCAGACTTCCTTTACTTCACTTTCTTCCCCTCCACTTTCGTAGACTTCTTATTGCCATTCTCCGGCACCATGGTAAGATAGCTGAGCCTGCGCTCATCAAATATATCTTGTGCTACCTGTTGTAATCTTAACGCATCGGTGGCATCAATCGTATCGAACACTTCTTCCAATTCGGGTACACGGTTATAGAGCAATACGCTGCGCCCCATCATTAGCATGAGACTAAGATTATTTTCTTCCGACATCGCGAGTTGTCCTTTGATCTGCTCTTTTGCTGCTGCCAGTTGTGATTTCGACAGTGGCTTATCACAAAAACGGTTCAGCTCTTTCTTCACCAGGTTTATACATTTATCCAGTTGCTTGGGTTCTGTACCAAAGAAAACGGCAAACATGCCGGTATCAGAATAAGGTATATAGTGCGCATCTACAGAATACACCAAGCCATAACGTTCGCGAAGTGACAAGTTCAGTCGCGAATTCATACCAGGACCACCAAGTATATTTACCAGTAAATATAGGGGGATACGATCGGCATGACGTATCGGGTAAGCTTCCCCCCCTATAGCGCATTTGGCTTGTTTAACGATGCGCTCTAACACCTGGTACTCCGGCTTGTATGAAGAAAATTTTCTACGTTTGCCATTGAGCTGGTGCGTCTTGAAATTCTCCAGGTATTTTTTTGCCAGGCGTTCTGCTTCATCGCGCGATACATCGCCTACAATAGAGAAAACTATTTTTCGGGTATTAATATGCTCCTTGAAAAAAGTAGTAAAATCCTTCTTTTGAAAACCATTTATAGTCTCTTCTCTCCCCAGTATATTCATACCCATGGGGTGATTTTTATACACAATCGATTCGAACTCATCTTGCAGCGACTCATCCGGACTATCGAGATACATTGCCATTTCTTCGAGTATAACACCACGCTCTTTCTCCAACTCTTTCTCCGGAAAGATGGAATAGAATGTTATATCACTCAGTAAATCTACTGCACGCTCAAAGTACTCTTTACGAACAGAAGCATAGAAGGCGATCTTCTCTTTATCGGTATAGGCGTTAAGTTCGCCTCCCACAGAATCGAGGCTGCTGATGATATCGAGTGTCTTTCTTTTGCGTGTGCCTTTAAAGGCCATGTGCTCCCAGAAGTGCGCAATACCCTGGTTTACTAGTGTTTCATCTCTGCTACCAATATCCAATACCAATCCACAATGCACTATAGCAGAAGTTGTTACTCTTCTATGCACCACGCGCAATCCATTGGAAAGCGTAAAAACTGTACAATCTCTCATATAAAATTCCCGTACGAAGTTAATCTTTTTAAAAGCGAGCTCCTCCAAAAAGATGAGCCCTTCTGAATCCATAAACACAAATTTCAGGGCGAATCGCTCATCACATGCCAACATGACGGATGTTTTAACTTCTTTCTAAAAGAATCACCCAAGCACTCTGTTTTTGTAATCCACAGTCCAACTTGCCACATATTTGCAGCGCAATTCTCTTGCCTGCACTGTCATTTTTTCCTTGTGTGGTTTTATTCGTCCCACCCGCGGACATATTCGCTCGCCAACGGTCGGGGCTTTGGGGACAATCCGGGTTTTAAGTAAAATTCACAAACAATTAACTGGCATATCGATTGTAAAAATGTACGCATTATGGACACACATAAAGTAAGAACCTGCTTCACGATCACCTTCACGGACGAACAGTATACCCGTGCCAAGTATTATGTTGAAGACATGAAACGCCACCCGAACCGGATTTTCTGGAAGGGAAAGGAAGGTAAATCGGATGACGAACTGATTATTGAACAGATCGCACACCGGATTCTGTCTGGCTTTTATAACGATGATCCGCTCACGGCTGGCAAGCACATTATGCGGATGGACAGTACAGTTGGTTTGTAGTGCTTCTTCAGCGCGGTATATCTGTTCGGCTACGGGATAATAGTTACCTGTAGCCGCAACAACCTATACTATATCTATACCCGGTATAGCCAGGATACTATCTAATCACGTGTAAATGTATTGACTATATCCTGTCGAGCACTTTCCTGATGAGTGCATCAATGACTTTATTGGGATCTTTCGAAAATTTATTCTTGATGCGATTGGCAATGATCGCGTTTACGCTTAGCACTTCGTGGCCGAGCAAACGAGCCATGGCATAATAGCCAGCTGTTTCCATTTCAAAATTTGTTAACCAGAAATCGCTGCTCTTGTTGTGATAGTAATTCAATTCTTCTAGCAGCTTCGGAAATTTTATAGGAGTTCGCAGTGAGCGTCCTTGTGGCGCGTAGAACCCAGGAGTTGTTACGGTGTTCCCTACAATCATGTCATCACCGAATTGTTCCAGCAGTGTTTCAGAGCCCTTTACCACGTAAGGCATAAACGGAACACTTGTCTTCTTTTGAATATCGCGAGCTATTTCTTCTTCGGCTTCCGTCATCTCCAGGTTATAGAACGCCATCAGGTTATCAAGTCCTACGGAGTAATCGGTTACAAGGTGAGAATCCAGCGGTACATCATCCTGCAGCGCACCCGATGTGCCAATGCGAATGATCTTTAATTTCTTCTTCCGGTTTTTTACTTCGCGTGTTTTCAGATCGATATTTACCAGTGCATCCAGCTCCGTCATGAGTATCTCAATGTTATCGGTGCCCATGCCCGTGCTCATCACGGTAACGCGTTTACCTTTATAGGTACCTACCTGTGTGATGAACTCGCGCTTGTTCATCTCAAACTCTATATCATCAAAATGTTCGCTCACGCGGTACACTCTTCCGGGATCGCCCACAGTAATGATAATGTCCGATAAATGTTTAGGTAATAAACTGAGGTGATAAACACTCCCGTCTTTATTCAGGATCAGATCTGTTTCCGAAATTTTAGGCATAGTACCAGGGGGGTGAATATTACCGGTTAACGAGACGGCTCAATAATATACTATATATTCTTTTCTAGCTATTTACTTTCTGAGCAGGATTACCAAAAACAGTTTCTCCGGCTTTCACAGGAGCTATAACCACCGAACCGGCTCCTACTCTGGAACCTTTGCCAATCGTTATACCCGACACAACCGTTACGCCCGAACCGATAAACACTTCGTCTTCTATTTCTGCTCCGGCACTAATTATACTTCCGGCACCAATCTGCACAAAATCACCAAGCTTTACTTCAGCTCCCAGTATAGCACCGGCATGCAGCAGACAATGATTACCTACGCTTGCTCCGGCCCCGATTTTTACTCCCTGGTCGATAAAATTACCATGGCCCATATCCGAAGATGAAGCCACGATCGCAGAAGGATGAATACCGTTTACCGGTTGTACATGGCGCACTTCCTGCAGCATTTTAACAAGGTTCTTGCGCAATTTGTTATCGTCTTCTGCTACAAATGCCTCGCACTTTTTTCCGATCAGTTTAAGATAACCATCGTCATCCGTGCTGCCCATTACGGTAACATTATCGATCTCTGTGTTGTGTAGTTTCTTGTCGTCATCGAGAAAACAATAAACGACATTGGCGTTGGCTTCAAAAATTTCTTTAGCCGCGCGGCCGAGATGATTCGCGCCAAAAATGATCACTGGATTCTCCATAGACAAATTAAAAGAATGACAAAGGTAGATTGAAGGGTTCTACCGAACAACACTCAACGCCACGATCTTTGCACGAATGCACACAACTTGTTAAGCAAAGGATTGTTGATCGTGATCAATAAAAAGAAAAATGGTAAAAAACCCACCCTGTATCGTGACAATGTACCGAAGTTGGGCGTAGAAAGTGCCAGAAAAATGCAGAGCAAGACAATATATACTGCAGCCGAGAAGATCAGCAACCTGTATTTAGAGTTCACCATGTGTTTCCACTGCGCAAGAGCCATGATGAATAGCACCAGCATACCAAGATTTTCCAAAGCTACCAGTAGCTGCATTACATTATGCGCTTCCCACAGAAACGGTCTGAACAACCCGGAGGCTAATGCTTTCGGTGAATAGAAGGCTATACTCGAAGCACGAGGCGTGAGGTGCTCATACACAATGCGATCTTCCGGTGGTGATGCCGCAGCAAAGGCTCTATAATTTTCTACAATTACTCCGAGGAAACGCTCCGGGTAAAAATTAGGATGCACCACACTCGCTATATAGAGCGGCACCGTAAACACCACCAGCCAGATGAGCAAGGTAAATTGCCAGCGATGTATAGCAGTGAAACGAGGAAGTAAAATACGCTTTACAATGAGCCCGGTAATGGTTACCGGCAGAAACACCGCGAGATAATAATACTTCAGGCTCCATAAGAGCCACAACGCCAGCGGTACCAGCGGCCAGTGCCATAGTTTGACGGGGTGCTTCATCCACGCTTTGAGAAACACCGCGGTAATAAAATATACCGATGCCATCGCTATACTTTCTTTAATAACTCCGGATGACCAGAAAACAGCAGATGGCAAAAACAAAAACGCTCCTATAGCAGGCAACGCTATAGAATCTATACGACTCAGTTGTTTTACTAGGAACCATGCTCCTGAAAATGCCACGAACGAAAGGTATAGGGAAACCAGCCAGTAATTATCGGCACACAACAGGCAAAAGATGCTGGTAATTTTACTCATAAAGAGTGCGCGAGGCTCCTGAAGATACAGACTCTTAACGATGAGATACGCATCGTTTCCATTCCAGAGAAATTTTATATAGGCTTCCGCATCGCTTCGCGCTACATTAGCCAGTGCCGAACCATCTTTATAGTAGGCAAACGTATCGCCAATGTTATAGTAGTATATATACAGAAGCCCCAGGGCTATACCACAAAATAATTTCAACACAAGCGCAGGCCAGTATACTTTGCGCAGCAGCGATTCTTCCTGCCTCCACAGCATAAATGCGATAGACCCTATAACAAGTATATTGGCGACTGTTGTAACGATCATGTAACCGGCTTGAGCAAAGACGCTCCAATGTTGCAATCTAAACATCTATGCTTAGAACAAAAACAGGTAAATAATTCAATAGCAGCCTGCGAGTCGAAGGCGGTGAGTGTTTTTATACCTAACGCCTGCCATCGGCTTACGATGCTATTGGACTCGGAAGGTACTGCCTGCAATATGGTGATGGCCCTGTCGATATAGGCCTGATCATCCTTCAGCTTTCCATATGCAGCCAGCAACGGCACTACGGTGTTCACTATAATATTATCGATACTCATCTCTCCGAGCCACGGAATTTCTTCGCGTGACAGCTTACCGGGTTGATAGTGCTGGCGCCAGTAGGGCGACTGTTGTGCTACAAAGAGCTGTTTCAGTTCCGGATATGTTTCGGCTTCCAGAATTTTACTGACTATATTTTTCTGATGCAGCAACAATGCTGCAAACTGCGCCAGCCGAATGGTCGGAAAATTAGCAGGACGCAGCCGAAGAAAACGCCACTGTGCTTTGCTCAGCTTGCGCTCGTGCAATGAAAACTTATGGCTGAGAAATATATACTCCCGTTTCAACATTGATAGATAATCATCGCCATGTATTTTGTCATCATCCAGGAAGCCTGCTTGACCGAAGAGCAACGCTTCTATACTCACCGCAGCATCGGCATGCTTTAGTAATACTTTGTAAGGAAGATTTTGTGCAAGCTGCAGAAACGGATCGGCATTTATCTTGAAACCAAAATTCTTCGCGAGCATCTGGTAACACGTTTCCTCCCAATGCTGCTGATTTTGTTTTAGCAGATCGAATACGACAGATGCTTTTCGCTGCAATCGCTCTGCTAAAGCTTTATCCATCATGGAGAGTATAACAATTCCCGAAACTGCCGGGAGTGACGATGCACAGGGAATTTCTTCGGGGTTGCCTGCGAGTTTTTTATAGCGGAAGATCAACTCCTGGTCTACACGGTTCTTCAACTCGAGTGTAGGCAACAACGTGCCATCATTACGCATTGCCGGCTTGTTATTACTCCATACTACATGCAGTATAACATTATTATAGGCCGCGTCCTGCTCATGCCGGTGATCGATCCAGCCTGAAGCATCTATATGTATTTCTACGCTACCCACCCAATCTATATCACCAATGCGAATACGTGCCTGCTCAAAATCAGGACCAGCATGCGTGTTTTTATAGCCGGGATGGAAAATATATACCGGCTCGCCATCGCTGGTGGTTAATGTATGTTTATTAAAATATTGAAACTGCCAGAGGTAGTGAAGGAAAGATTCAGACATCGGAGTATATGTATCAGCTAACAAACTCCGATTTACAACTTTGCCATTTGCAGGTCAATCACCCAATTGGGAGATATATAGTCCTTCTTATACCAAAATATACATCACAAATATTTCTGCAAATATACCTCCATGCTCTCCTGCACTTTTTTCGCTTCTTCTTCGGCACATGCAGCGAAATCTTTTTCGGCAGAAGCGTAAATGATAGCGCGCGCGGAGTTTACTAACAAACCGCATTGCTTGTTCATACCAAATTTCGAAACCATTTCCAGGTCACCGCCCTGTGCACCAACACCCGGCACGAGGAAGAAATGTTCCGATGCCAGCGCGCGTATACTCTGCATCTTGTCTGCTTGTGTAGCGCCCACTACATACATCAACTGATCGGGTGTTCCCCATTGCTGCGACTTCAGTATAACCGTTTCGTATAGCTTGCGCCCGTTGGATTCGAGCAACTGAAAATCGTTGCTCCCGGGATTGGATGTGTGTGCCAGCAAAATTACCCAGCGATCTTTAAACTCTAGAAAGGGCTTTACCGAATCTTCGCCCATATAGGGGGCAACAGTTACCGAATCAAAATTCATTTGTTCGAAGAATGCCCGCGCGTATAGTGAAGATGTATTGCCGATATCGCCCCGCTTGGCATCGGCAATGGTAAATATATTTTTCGGTATATAGTCTAGTGTTTTCTGCAGGCTTTCCCACCCTTTCGGCCCCAGGGCTTCATAGAATGCTATATTTGGTTTATAGGCAACGGTATATTTGTGCGTAGCATCAATGATCTGTTTGTTGAACTCGAACACCGGATCGCCTGCGCCTAACAGGTGCTTCGGAATTTTCTGAAGATCGGTATCAAGCCCTACGCAGAGGTAGGATTTCTTTTTTGTAATCTGCTCAAAAAGTTGTGATCGGTTCATGAATGGGCCGTTGATATATACATTAAACTTGCGCGCAAAGGTAAATACGTTTAAAAACAAAAGAAGCAACCTTGTTCAGGCTGCTTCCTTTTTTTAAGAATTATTTCTTGTATCATTCTATATTAGCGCAGATCAATAATTTCTACGCCTGGATATTTCTTTGGATCGAATGCAAAGTAGCTGTCTTCAATCTTTACGTTCGGAGTAAACTTGCTGATGGTATACTTGTACTTGTTACCACCTTTGTCGAACATCGTCCAGCTTTGAATGCTTTTATCTTTCTTGGTGATGAACATCTTGATCTTGAAAAACTGAGCATCTTTCTTTTCGGGCACCAGGTCAATTTCTTCGCAGAGTACGCCACCTTCTGTTTTATCCTGCAGGTAGAGATACTTGAATCCTTTTTTATAGATGTCGTAAATCTTGGATGGGTTTACATCTTCCGAGTTAGGATCATAATTATCAATGTTGACTTCTTTTGCCTCCGGCAGGTACGTCCACACGGTAGATCCGTTATTAATTACTTCTTGTTCCGGTAACGACAGGCGGAACTTATCACCTTTCACTGTGATCTTGCCTTTAAATTCCTCGTTCACTTTTTCAACATCGTTGGTCAGTACATACGAAATGTTCGCCTCAAAAGACGGGATGGCTTTGTATTTTTTACTCATGGCATCCAGTGACTGAAGTGCTTTCGGATCGTACTGCGCTGATGCTGAAATCACCAAAATCATCGCGCAAAGGGCTAAAATCGACTTTTTCATTCCTTGTTAACTTAAAAATGTCTGCAAAGTTAAAATTGATTGTGTTTTTCTTTCAATGCAGTCAATAATTGTTCCAAACTCATCTCATCTTTAATGAGAACTTCACGCGCTTTGCTCCCCTCAAATGCCCCTACAATACCCGCAGCTTCCAACTGATCGATCAAACGTCCTGCACGGTTATAGCCTAATTTTAATTTTCGTTGTATCAGTGAAGTACTTCCCTGCTGGTGCATGACAATGAGTCGCGCGGCATCTTCGAACAGTGCATCCCGGTCAGACAGATCTACATCAGCAACGCCACCTTCATCATCGCCCTCGTATTCCGGCAACATATAGGCCGAATCGTAACCACGCTGTGAGCCGATGAACTCTACTACTTTTTCAATTTCCGGTGTATCTACAAAAGGACATTGTAAACGAATAACATCGGAGCCGGAAGAGAGCAACATATCACCCTGCCCCACCAGTTGATCAGCACCGCCTGCATCGAGAATAGTACGCGAGTCTACTTTAGAAGTAACGCGGAATGACAGACGTGCCGGGAAGTTCGCTTTGATCACACCGGTAATTACGTTTACCGAAGGACGCTGCGTAGCAACCACCAGGTGTATACCTATCGCACGGGCGAGCTGTGCTAGACGTGCAATGGGCGTTTCAACTTCTTTACCGGCTGTCATCATCAAGTCAGCAAGCTCATCGATCACCAATACTATATACGGCAAGAATCTGTGGCCTTCTTTCGGATTGAGCTTACGCGCCACAAACTTGGCGTTATACTCTTTCAGATTTCGGGCACCGGCATCCTTCAAAATCTCGTAACGATTTTCCATCTCGATACAAAGTGAGTTGAGGGTATGCACAACCTTCTTCGTATCAGTAATAATTGCTTCTTCGCTGTTAGGAAGTTTCGCGAGGTAATGTCGTTCAATCTTACTGAAGAGCGACATCTCTACTTTCTTCGGATCGACTAGCACAAATTTGAGCTGCGATGGATGACGCTTATATAATAGAGAAGCGAGTATAACATTCAACCCTACAGATTTACCCTGACCGGTAGCACCCGCCACCAGCAAGTGTGGCATCTTGGCCAGATCGATCACCAGCACTTCGTTGGAGATCGTTTTACCCATCGCCACCGGAAGTTCTTTATCGGTTTTGGCAAATGCCTGCGAAGCAAACACCGAGCGAATGCTCACCATCTCGCGGTTTTTGTTCGGCACTTCTATACCAATGGTTCCCTTACCCGGTATAGGCGCAATGATACGTATACCCAGTGCCGACAAGCTCAGCGCTATATCATCTTCCAGATTTTTGATACGTGATATTTTTATACCGGCATCCGGCACAATTTCGTATAGGGTTACCGTGGGGCCAATCGTTGCCTTGATGCTTTGTATACCGATCTTGAAGTTTACCAGCGTAGCAACGATCTTATCTTTATTCTGGTTGAGTTCTTCCTGGCTTACGCCTGCTTTACCGGAATCATATTCATTGAGTAACTCGAGCGTAGGAAATTTAAAATTGCTGAGATCCAGTGTAGGATCATAAACGCCCTGTTCGGCTACAAGCTTTTCGGCAAGCTCGTCCGTCTCCAGTGTTTCTTCAATAATAAACTCGGGCTCTTCCTTCTTTACAGGCTCGGCAATCTCTACTTCCAGTTTTACTTCCTTCACCGGCTTAACAGGTTCTACCGGAGGCTTTACTAACAGAACGGGCTCTGCTATTTTCTCATCTTCTTTTTTCTCTTCCTTCTTCTCACCTTTCTTCAGTTCAGGCCAGTTGTCTTTCTCATCCGTATATTCAGAAGCTGTGGCAGCATTATCGATGGCAGGATTCTCGTCATCGAGAATAGCATCGTTGCCCATTGGCTTGGGATCTTTTGGTTGAAAGAGTGGTATAGCCGTTACGTTGAAATAGAAAATGATAAATACAAAAAGCGAAAGGATCAGAATCAGAAATGTGCCCCAGCCAAACATACTCTCGCTTAACTCTGCAAGGCGAAGACCAAATCCGCCCCCGAGAAAACTCCACTCGCTTACACCTTCATTAATAAAGATCATATAACCGAGCAACAGGCAAAGCCATATACCGGAGAAAATCGAGAATATGGTATAGGAAAAAATTCTCAACAACTCTTTATTGAACACAACCTTAAAACCTACAATGAAAAGGAACGGAGGTATAAAGAATGCCGAGATACCAAACCAGCGGCTGATAAAATAATCAGAGATCACTGCGCCATAATATCCCAGCCAGTTTTCAATTCCTTTACCCGATTCGATGACCGATGCATTATCCTGCGGATGAATGATATCATAATCGGCTGTCCACGTGAAGAGGAACGAGAACAACGCGAGGAATAAATACACACCCGCGATCATAAGGAAGAAGCCCGTTGCCAGTTTGAAGCGCGGATCTTTTAAAAACGACAGATCTACTTTTGACTTAGAAGATGCCTTGCCTTTTTTTTCCTTTTCCGGTTTCTTAAATGTATTTGATTTATATGTGTTCTGTGCCATGCTCTGATTCCCGCAAAACTAAATAAAAACCATGAAAATGAGGTACGAATTACGTATGACCAGCGTGCTAAATTGCATTCTGTCAAAACCTTGTCTGCTTCAGTTCGTAATTCATCGCGCTAATGACTAACTTTCTCAGTTGTGAGACCCCTCGTTACTTTTATCCTGCTCTGGTTGTCTGCTTTCCTGGCGAAAGGTCAGTACTATTATCACTTTGAAACGATCACAGAGCAGCACGGATTGTCTGACAACCGCGTTACTTGTTTTTTGAAAGATCGCACCGGCTTTATGTGGATCGGCACAGCCAATGGTCTGAACCGCTACGATGGCTTTCAATTCAGAATATACCGCCCGGGCAATAAGCACTTCACTATTTCGCACGAGCGCATCAACGCGATCGAGCAAGATCAACAGGGAAGATTATGGATTGCCACCTGGAACGGACTCAACGTACTGAATACTGAAAAAGACAGTCTCTACATCTTCACATCCTCATCGCCTGTAACAGCACAGAACCATGCGCTGGGCAACGCATTGATCTGGGATGTATATGCCGATACACAAAGTCGTATCTGGATTGCTCCCGATGCACGCGATCTCTGTTACTACGATATAGCAACCGGAACGTTCAATTGTTTTCCGTGGAGAGAGTTTGTTCACACAGCATTACCCGGCAGATCGATCGGCTCACACACCACCATTAAAAAGATTGCGCGTAAATCCGATCATGAACTTTGGCTGGGCACAACGGCCGGGCTATTCAGTTTTGATACTCGCAAAAATACATTTGCCTATCACGGAGGCGAAGATGTAGCCGATTTCATTGCACTATATTATGCTGAGAAACAGCAGCGCATCTTCTTCGGGCAAAACAAACTATATGTATACCGCACAGAAAACAACCGGCTGAATGAGATCCATCCGCAGTCGGGGAAGAAATATACTCCCGGCCATGCCGATATGATCATGTTGCCGACTGCCAACGGGTTGTGGCGCATTGATCCGGATACTGAAGAAGCAGCACCTTTACTGACCGATGATACCGATCCGCTCAGCATGCAACGCGAGTCCATCACCGATATATTTACCAATGAAGGCATCACGTGGGTGGGCACCTCGGCAGGTATAAAAGTACACGATCAGCACACCGACCTGTTTTCGTTCACCCCTATATTTACGGATACACCCACACCTTCAGCCGGAAGTATACATCACGTGCTGGATGAAGACGATGACGATCTATACTATATCAGCTCACATACGCATAACGTGTGGATCACCGTAAACAAAGCCAGTGGCGAAACAAAACCAGTCACCTCGATCGACCGAAAACCCCTCACCCGTTGTTCGTATACTTTTGAAGACTCCCGTCACCGCCTGTGGGTATTGACCAACCGGTATATATTTGTTTCGGATACCACCCATCAGCACTTTACTACGTTTCCGTTTCCGCAGCAAAATGAAGAATATCTTTTCAACGAGATGACCGAAGATGCCGAAGGTAACTTCTGGTTTGCTTCCATGCGCTTGGGTGTATTTCGCTATATACCGGCCAAACATGAATGGCGATTGCTCACTGAAAAAGAGGACGGTCTCATTGCCTCGCGGCCTACTGCTTTACTATCAGACCCCAAGCATCACGCAGTATGGATTGGTGACTATGGCACCGGCATATCACAATACGATTTGAAGACACGAAAATTTACCAGCTATAGCACAGTAGCGCAAAATGCGCATAACCTACGGTCATCGCTGATAAATGATCTGGCTGCCGATAACCAGGGAAATATATGGATCGCTACAACCTCCGGAGGCGTGAGTAAATTTTCGTATAACGCCTCCGTTGGCAAGAGTATAACAACCTATTCCATTGAAACGGGCTTGCCGGAGAATACAATCCACGCGGTGCAGGCCGACCATCGCGGCAACATCTGGCTGGCTACTTTTAAAGGACTTACCTGCATCAGCACCGATGGAAAAATTTTGCATCACTACGACAAGACCAATGGTTTACCTTTTGCCAATCTCACCAGCGCTATTACGCGAAGCAGCACCGGAGAACTATTAACCGGTGCCGGAAATGGCTTTATCAAATTTCATCCAGATAGCTTAGTACAACGGTCGGGGAAGTTTCCGGTGGTAATCACGCGAGCGCAGCTAGGCGATAGTATATTTACCGGGTTATCGCAACCAGTATTCTCGCATCGTAAAAACGAATTGATGGTAGAGTTTGCTGCCCTTACCTATACTCTATCGCAGCAGGTACGCTACTACTATAAACTGAACGGTTTTGATAACGACTGGATTGAAGCCGGCAACAACCATCACGCACACTATATTAACCTGGGCGATGGTATATATACCTTCGAAGTAAAAGCAGTTGATCCCAGCGGCAAGGCATCATCCAACATTGCGTCCATTTATTTCACGATCAAGCCTCCCTTCTGGAAAGACTGGTGGTTCATTGCTATAGCCGTAAGTTTTGCAGGCTATGGTATATATTCCTGGATCATCACACTGCAACGCAAGCTCACAGCACAAAAAATACTCAACCAGTTTGCTACCTCACTCTTCCACAAGAACACGGTGAATGATGTATTCTGGACGGTGGCTATCAACTGTGTTGAGCTGCTCAAGTTTGAAGATTGCGTAGTATACCTCATGGTGCATGAGAGCGAAACGCTGATACAGAAAGCAGCAGCCGGCCCCAAAAGCCTGGAGCCCTTCCGGGTTTCTAACCCTATAGAAGTAGAATTGGGACAAGGTATAGTAGGTACCGTTGCCAAAACCGGAAGAGCGGAAATCATTCCGGACACAGCCAAAGACAGGCGCTATATAGTAGATGACCAGGTGCGATTATCAGAGCTTACTGTTCCCATTATCGTAGATGGAAAAGTGTTTGGTATCATTGACTCCGAACATCCGAAGAAAAATTTCTATAAACGCTGGCACTTGAATATGGTGCAGGAAATTGCTGCGATCTGCAGTGCCAAGATCAGCCGCTATTTTGTAGAAGAACAAATCCGCAGTAAAGTAGCGCGCGACCTGCACGATGATATGGGCTCTACGCTATCGAGCATCAAGATCATGAGCAACATTGCCCTGGAGAAACGCGAAACAGAAGCAGCACAACATTGCCTGCGATCGATCCGCGAGAATGCTGCGCTGATGCAGGAAAGCATGAGCGATATAGTGTGGGCCATTAACCCGGAAAATGATTCACTGGAAAAAGTAATTATCCGCATGAAAGAGTTTACGGCCGAAATTCTTGAACCGCTGGATATATACTATGAGTTTATAGAAGACGGAGATTTTGCAACGGCACGGCTGGATCTGAACGTGCGAAAAGATTTTTATCTCATCTTTAAAGAAGCCATCAACAATGCAGCAAAATATAGCCGGTGTAAAAAACTGATCGTGCACCTGACGCGCTTTGCCCAGGGCATCCGCCTGCGTATAAGCGATGATGGCATTGGTTTCGACAAAGATATTATCTCGCAGGGCAACGGATTAAAGAATATGCGCTATCGCGCTGAGACCATTCACGCGGTTTTACAGATCGAATCCGTACCTCAGGAAGGCACCAGTATCTTCCTTCGGATACCGCTCACATAATCAGGGTATATGACTGACGGGCCGATCCGCTAAATTGCGTTGTGGCAATCCGACTTCTTTTATATGAGGACAATCCGCAATTACGCGAGAGTGTAAGTGCGTTGATTTCCCTTTCTCCCGATTTCAATCTCGTATCGAGCTTTGGCGAAGTAACACGTGTGGAGCAACAGGTAAAAAACCTGCAACCTGAAGTGATCCTCATGGATATAGACCTGCCCGGCATGAACGGCATTGAAGCGGTGAAGCGCATACGCGCGTTCGACTCATCTGTATATATACTTATGCTCACCGTGTTTGACGATAACAAGCACGTGCTCGATGCTATCTGTGCAGGAGCTTCCGGCTACCTGTTAAAGAAATACTTACCCGAAAAACTGATCGAGGCTATACACGAAGTAATGAATGGCGGAGCGCCCATGAGCCCCGGTATAGCACGCCTCGTGGTAGCACAACTGCAACAATTGCCGGCCGACCAGGCCAACCGTTATCAGCTTACCGCACGTGAGAAAGAAATTCTCGCGAGTCTTTCCAAAGGAAACAGTTACAAGTTAATCGCTGCGCACTTCTCCATCAGCATAGATACTGTGCGCACTCACATCAAACATATATACGAAAAGCTCCAGGTGCGTAGTCAGACTGAAGCCGTATCAAAAGCCATCAACGAGAAACTGGTATAGTATAATTGTACTATACAACACGTAAAATTTACGCTCACATTTTCGTGTGATGCAAGTACCTCTTTGCATCTGCTACCTTCGCCCATCGGCTTTTAAGAAGTTATGTACGCGCAAAGACCCTCTCTCTTTTTAGTTATTGCAAACATATACTGCATGGCCGTCAGGTTAATGGTATATATACACACTTATATAGTATAGCCATGAAACACACCTGATCGTGTCAGTTGCAGCTGGATATAGTTTTGAGTAATTAGAATACTGTGCGTATGATAAAAAAAATATTAATTGTTGCGTTGGCTTTAGCAACTGTTGGTTCGGCTTCAGTATCCTGTTCGGAAAATATTCCGGACTGCCCCTCGAGGATGTGTATTGCTGCCGGTGGTTGGAAACTTACAGAGGTATATATCGATGGTGAAAAAGACATCGCCTCTGATCTGAGTCAATACAGGTTGACCCTGACTAGCCCCTCTCCAGCCACCGACACCACATCCTCCTTTAGCCGGATCCAGGTTAGCGGTAAAACAGATTCCGGCAACTGGTCTATCAAAAACAACAATACCATTCTTCAGTTAATCCCCTCCGATGCTTCCAAAGAAGAATGGATCATTGAAAGCCTCACGCCCCGCAAGCTCGTATTGATCATCCATCGTGATACAAGTATAAAAGAAGGTCCTTCAACTATAGAGTTTGTGCTGGAGCCTTATTGATCACTTGTTGGTATCATTTTGAACTTCTACTACTCTACCTGTCATGAAAAAAATATTTACCCTTCTCCTTATAGCAACTCCATTGTTGCTTCAGGCGCAATTCTATATCGGAGCCAAAGCAGGCACTACACTCTCCAACTATAAAACCAAAACACCGTGGAAAGAAGTATCAAACTTCGGTTTCAGTTTTGGCGCCACCAGCTTCAAACAGCTCAACACTAATTTCGGTTTACAAGTCGATCTGCAGTTTACCCAGAAAGGATACTACCATAAAGTATGCAACACCATTACCGATCAGCTTAAGGCCAACTACCTGGAAATACCGATCATGATCGACTATGGATTCATCATTCCATCGCTCGATAATTTTAAGGCCCATCTCACACTGGGTATATATACTGCCTATTGGATAAGCGGTAAATATAAAATGCAAGGCTTCGACCAGTCGAGCGAAAATTTTGATTTCAGCAAGAGCAACGCTTCCCGGTTTGATATTGGCCCCAACGCTGGCGGACGCATTGAGTATATATTGAAGAATGGAAGTTTATCGCTCGACTTCCGCTATGAAATGGGATTGCTGGATTTGCAGAAGCAGGCAAACGATAATACGCGTAATACAAACCGTGCACTGCTGGTAAGCTTAAGTTACCTGAAACCCATCGGAAACTGATACGATAAATTTTATCTGATCACCGTAAAAAACACTCTCTATGCAAAAACTATACGCGCTTGCATTCACGTTACTGGCAGCCGCTATATATATACCTGCAGCCGCACAATCTAACGACCACCGGCTGGATGCTTATGATGTGGAATACAATGTAGACCGCATTGCCCATTCCAATGGCTACACCATGCTGATGGGGTCTGGCATACAACAGGCAGGAGCCTATACCGGATGTGGTGTAGAACTGGACGCAACCACGGCAGCACTGGCAAGCGACATGCCGGCAATTAGCGGGCAAGTGGCCTCTGTCATTTCCGATGGACAAGGCGGCTGGTATATAGGAGGCTATATCGATGCGGTGGACAACGTACCTGTCGGAAATCTCATCCACATTAAAGCAGATAAAACACTGGATGCCAGCTTCACGCCCAAGCCAAGCGGATATGTAAGTGCGCTGGCGTTAGCAGGAACAACCCTATATATCGGGGGTATATTTGACCAGGTGTATGGTCAAGACAGAAATTCTATTGCAGCCATTAATCTCTCTACGGGAACATTACTGCCGTGGAATCCTAACGCCAACAGTTTTGTACGCGCGATTGAAATATCCGGAACAACTATATATGTAGGCGGAGAATTTACTTCCATTGGAGGCCAGCCCCGCTCACGCCTCGCTGCACTGGATGCTACCACAGGACTTGCTACCAGTTGGGCACCTGCGGTAGACTATATTATTATGTCAATGGCTGTGCAAAGTTCTACCAATACCATTTTTATTGGAGGATTTTTTGATAGCGCAGGAGGTCAGGTCAGAAATGGATTAGCACAACT
>NZ_DATCSD010000335.1:0-28501 GCF_036568665.1 Ohtaekwangia sp.
CCTACCAGCGGTTGTATATCCATCGCGATGTTTGCTCCGAGCGATGTGCTGAAGAGACTCCACGCTCCGCTCTGCGATTGTACCCATGAAGTAGAGTTCAGTGCTTCTCCATTGGCAGAAGAAGTAACCACCACAGTATCCTGTGTAGTATAATTAAATTCTACACCCACCTGGTATGGTCGGCTCTTCACCGGTGTTTCGCGATCGAATACAACGGTGGTTGCTCGATTGTGCGCTATATCTTCCAAGATCTGTTTCAGTAAAACGGTTTTGCGTTCCAGTACAGCAGCCGGTGCATTCTGCGGGCCGCGTGCATTCCATACGGTAATAGTAGCAGTAGCATCTTCATTTGCAGCCACTACTTTGGCGAACTTGATCTTTACTCCACTGATATAGTAATATCCCAGCGAGTTGACAAAGAACTCGGATACACCGGTAGTCTTCATACTGTTTTGGCCGGTAAGATACCCGGTATAATTTCCGAGCGTAGACATTTTTATAGCAGAGGGAGTATAGCTCTCATCAAAGTTTGTTGCCGTGCCGCACAACCCTTCTTCTGATACAGTGATATAGTTGTCGATCGCCAACGGGGTGGAAGCTCCCAGCGAATTGGTTGCCACGAGTGTTACCTTATAGGTGCCAGGCAATGTATAGGTTACACGCGGGTTTCGATCAGTCGATGTATTCGGGTCGCCACCTTCGAACGTCCAGCTCCATTGTGTAGGGAAGTTGGTAGAGAGATCGGTAAAGTTTACATCACCTCCGAGCAATACAAATTGTTTGTCGGATGTAAAGTTAGCTGTTGGTTTATCGGCAACGATCGGACTGCAGAGGTTCGCGTTCATAAGTGTTTTTCTTCGCGGACTCACATCCATCACAGCTCGAATACGGGTTTTCTGTCCTTGTGTAAAAATGTTCATGCACGCATCGTTGGTATAGTCCATATAGTTCTGCACCATCTCCAGCGTTACGTTGTCGCATCCTACTTTCGAAGGACATCCGCTGTTGGAAGTGTGTGCTGTAGGCGTATCCGATACAAAGTCATCACCACATACAGCATCGCCCCAGATATGGCGCAGGCCAAGCCAGTGTCCTGTTTCGTGTGTAAGCGTACGGCCTTTGTTATAGGGTGCCTGCATCACGGGAAATGTACCTTTATCGGTAGAGCCAAAAGACTGGTAGCGGATCACTACCCCGTCCGTTGTAGCAGGACCACTCGAAGGTATACCGGCTAATCCTGATTGATCGGGAAACTGCGCATAGCCCAGCAGGTTGGCATCGCTGGCAGCAAACTTTACAGTCCAGATGTTATAAAATAAGTTAGGATTCCAATAGGTGCTGGGTTTCAATTGGTTTTCGATCTGGTCACGCGACCAATCGGCCTGGTTGCCGTCTACGCGATCTATACCCGGCTCGGTAAGTGTCGCACCATTCTCATCTACCGGTGCCAGGCAAAATTCGATTTCTATATCGGCCCCTACGGGATTGGTATTATACCCGGGTGTGCCTGCTTTTCTGCGGAAGTCTTCATTGAGTACTGCGATCTGCGATTGCACCTGTGCCTGGCTGATGTTCGTGCCTGTGCCAATAGCCTCTCCGTTGTGCACTACGTGTACCACCACCGGTATCGTGAGCACGGTGGCTTGTGTGCGGCCGCTCTGCTGCAATAGGGTCAGTTCGCGTATCTTCTGCTGAACAGCATATTCAAAATCATCCAGCGAGCCGCGCTGCGGAAAGCGAAGGCGGTTCAGACTGTCTTGTTCCATTGTAGCACACGGCTCCGGTTTTCTTACAGGGCTTTGTGCAAAGACTGCTGCAGAGCAGAGGAACAGCAGTATATATATCGGTAACGATCGTCTCATAGACTAATTCTCACTGGTTGATTCAAAATGTATTCTATAGCTGCCGGTACCGGTCTCATCAAAGAATATTTCCAATACCATCGATTCGCTGTCGACTTCCCGTACAATATACGGGAGACTGTTTTCCGAGAGCACCGGAATGATCATGGTGAGTGTAGCCGTAGCGTTGTTAAAGGTCCACACGTTGCTGATCACATCATCTTCTGCCGGGTCAAAACATTTTCGCGAGCCGCTGGCCGTTTCAAAAATACGTTCAGAGCCCGCATGAAAAGTATACTTGTCATCTGCTGTACACGACACATTAAAGCGATTGGTAACTTTTCCATTCGCGGTCTCTTCAAAATATTTTATCTGCCAGGTCTTGCTGTTCTTCCCGGTAAATACTTGTGTATAGGTATAGGGAGTAGGCTTCACTTCTTCCGAACAGGAGAATGAAAGACTGAGTCCTACAGCTACGATCAATATCAAACTGCATGCTTTCATATCAATGCGGGGTTAGTGTAATGGGTATAGTTTCACTGTCAAAATCAACCAGAACTACTTCCATGTTGATAACGCGGGTAATCGGGTTCACGGTGCCGGAGCCTTTGATTGTTGCTTTATCGGCTACCAGGTTTTGTTCTTCCTGCTCCGGAATAGTAATAGTATTATCGCCATTGTCGATGAACGTAAGATCCATTACAATGGAAGATTGAAATACATTGGGATTAATGTTCCAGTTCGATAAGGTAAAATTCTCACAATCCGTGCTGGTAATGGTTATATCGCTATCGCTATAGCTTCCACTCTTGCCGGTATAATTACCTCCGAGTACACAATCGTCAAAGATGGTGAAGGTAAAACTTTTGCCGATGGCGCTTTCACCTTCGCCTACGGCACGATCGGCACTTGAGCTTTGCAGGGTAAAGACTATATCCTGCGAGCGGAGTATATCATTGGCGTTATTGATCATTTGTATTTCGATATAGCCAAAGTATTCGCCAGCCTTGATGGTGACAAGGCCGCGTTCGGTGAGGATTTTATAGTCTATATTTTCGCGTGCATCACCTCCGATCGCGTAGTTGATCAGGATGTCGTCTTCCGTGGCAGGCCCACCGTTGTGTACTTCAATTTTAATGGTCGGAGTATAGCTCTCTTTCGCGAAGGAAGATGTTTCACTGAAGCGAACAAAGTATGGCCCGGTAAAAAGAATCTCCTTGGTTTCGCATCCGGTGAGGATGAGCAAGAGCAGTATAATTTTATATCCTATCGTAGTATATCCTTTCATAGATCAGTAGCCCGGGTTTTGATCGCCCACGAGGGCTTTGTTAGTTTGAATTTCGCGCAGCGGTATAGGCCACAACGTATAGGCATCGCGCCAGTTGGTAGTAAAGGCTTCCATTACTTGTGTAACACGATTGGTGCGCACCAGGTCATACCAGCGGTGGCCTTCGTATGCCAGCTCGTAAATACGCTCCTGTTCAATGAGCTTCAGCATCTGCGATTGTGTTACAGACTCCGGTATAAGCGGCACACTGTTGTTGTTGTCTTCAAAGTCGGCCCGTGTGCGGAGTATATTTATATCGGTACGCGCGCTCGATGTTGAGCCGGATACATTTCCCTGTTGTGCGCGGGCTTCTGCGCGAATGAGGTACATCTCGGCCAGGCGAAACACTACCACATCATTGTTATCCGCATCGGCTGTTCCATACTTGGCCACGCTCCAGCCATTATCGGTACCTTTCAGTTTCGACACATCGAACTTGATGGTTTGAAAACGATCGCCGGCTTCAGAAGACGCGAGCGCCAGCACCGCCTGGTTGGAAGGTATAATTTCCCTGCGGCCTACAAATAAATTGTTGAGACCAATGTTGCCATCGGTGCCCGGATCGTCTGCTATAGTATAGCTTACTTCGAGGATGGATTCATCGGTGAGGTCTGTATTGACAATGGTAGCAAAATCTTTTTCGAGCTCATATTTACCCGACTCGATCACCTGTGTAGCATATTGTTCTGCCTGCACCCAGTTACCCAGAAAGAGATATAGTCTGGCAAACGCAGCGCGCACAGCAAACTCTCCGGCATAGCTGGCGTTGGTAGGCGTTGACGGAAGTTCATCCAATGCCGCGGTATAGTCGTCAATCACCTGTTGCAATATATCCTCCGTAGAGGAGCGCGGTATATCCAGGTTTGTCTGAATGTTGGTGGTTAACGCCAGCGGCACTCTGCCAAAAGTATAGAGTGCAGTGAAGTAGGCATAGCCGCGCAGAAAATGGGCAGCACCCATCGTTTTGTTTCGCTGCACCGTAGATACTCCGGGTACATTGGGTAATTTCTCCAATATAAAATTAGCGATATAGATGGTGTTATAGATGGCGCCCCACAACGTAGCGACTGAGGCATTGGTAGCGGTGATCTGCTTGTTGCCCAGCTCGCGGTATTGCGAGAAGGTTCCGTTGTGCAGTAACATATCCGCTGTAAAATCTCCGGCTATAACCGTGGCCGGTATAATGGTGCGGAAGGCAGAGTATAAACCGATCTCTACCTGCGGCACATCGGAAGGCTCGTTCAGCACAAGATTATCCGTCAGCTTATCTACCGGTTCTGGTGTCAGCAGATCGCAGGCGCTCACTACGATCAGCAGTATAGGAAATACTATATATTTAAAAATTCGTTTCATCGCAGTGTTGCATTTAATCCGATCGTGATAGTGCGTACCTGTGGCAATGTAAAGAAGTCGATGCCTTGCGCGGTGGTAGAACCATCCAGCGTGCTCACTTCCGGATCGGCACCTGAGTATTTTGTATACGTCCACAGATTAGTAGCGGAGAGGTATATACGCAGGCGTTCCAGTTTTAATTTTTCGGCCACGCGGGCATTTACATTATACCCGAACCCGAGATTCTTCAAACGCAGGTATGATCCGTTTTCAATCAGGCGACTGCTCTCGTAGTTGTTAAAGTTGGCATTATCACCGGTGCTCACCGCATAGCGTGGCACATCAGTAATATCGCCCGGCTTTTGCCAACGGCGCAGGGCATCCACCGATTGATTCGTAGTAAGATCCTGTCCGGAATTTACCAGTGTTTGTTTGGTAAGGTTCAATACATCATTCCCCAACGAGAACTGGAAGAATATACTCAGATCAAAATTTCCATAGCTAAACCGGTTGGTTATACCACCGATCAGATCAGGCTGTGCATTACCAATTACCATCGCGTCATCCTGTGTGATCTTGTCATCGCCATTCAGATCTTTATACATGGCATTGCCGGTAGCAGGATCTACTCCCAGAAACTTCAGTCCCCAGAATGTACCCAGTGGTTCTCCTACTTTTATAATGTTGGTAGTGCCGGCACCTTCTGCCTGGTAGCCGGTTGGCCGTGGTATACTATCGGCCAGGTAGGTAATGCGATTTATATTTCGCGACAGGTTGATCTCGGTGCGCCATTTCAGTTTGCCATCGAGGTTTACACTGACAAGTCCTAACTCTATCCCCTTGTTCTGCACATTACCAATGTTACCTGTTACACTGCCAAAGCCGGTCGTGTAGGGGTAGGGTTGTGCATAGAGTAATTTGTTGGTCTTGTTATTATATACGTCAACAGTGGCCTGTATTCTTCCTTCGAGGAAAGCTATATCTGTACCGATGTCGATCTCACGGGTATTTTCCCATTGCAGTTTCGGGTTGGCTAAATTTTCGGGCGTTACACCGGACGAACCGTTATAGGTTGCTGTAGTCCACGTGCCGAGGTATTCAAAATCAGGTATACCCTGGTTTCCTGTAAAGCCATAGCTGGCGCGCAATTTCAAATCGCTGATGAGTGTTGAATGGAAAAATTTTTCCTGCGAAATTCTCCATCCGGCTGACACAGCAGGGAAGTACGCGAACTTGTTACCGGAACCGAAACGTGAAGAACCATCGGAGCGGAACGACAACGAGAATAAATAGGTATCGCGAATATCATACTTCGCTTCTGCCAGGAACGAGAGTAATCCTCCGCGCACAATCGTTGAGGTACCATTATCGACTATACCGGCTGAGGTGATATAGGTAAAATCATCGCTGGGAAATAAACGTCCCTGCACACTGGAAGAAGAGTTGAAACGCGAAAGCACTTCCGTTCCCACCAATGCACTGAAGTTATGTCCTTCCTTAATCTCGCGGTTATAGCTTAAGATGGCGTTGGAAGTAAAGTTACTCGCAGTAGAGGTGCTATATATACCATATCCTTTGCCGCCTACACTGGAGAGATAACCACCAATGGCCGTTTGTGACGACTCGAACTGATCTTCTTTGATGTCGTTGTAATCTATACCGGCCATTACCTTCAGTTGCAGGTAATCGCTGAATTTATAGGTAGCCGTAATGCTTCCCAGAATTTTTACGGTGGAAGTATTAAAGCGTGGTAACAACGCCTGGGCTACCGGGTTAAAGTTGGGGAAGCCTGCATAGAGCGCAGAGCCCGGCCCTACGAGTTTACCGTTTTCGTCATACGGTGTGTTATAGGGCAAACTTTTGAGTGCACCGGAATAGACACCGTCCAGGAAGTTATCGCCTTTTACACGTTTGTTAAGTGCTTTGGAAAGTGTAAGATTAGTACCTACACGAAGCTTGGGTGTAAATTTCCGTTCTACATTAAATGTGCCGCTGAGGCGATCGAATTTATTATTGAGCTGCACGCCTTCTTCGCTGCGATAGTTACCACTCATATAAAAAGTAGTGTTATCGTCACCACCGGTAGCCGAGAGCTGATATTGCTGCATAATGCCGGTGCGGAAGATTTCGTCTAGCCAGTCCGTGTTAACAGCATCGGTAACACCGGGTATAAGTCCTGCAGCATCCGGGTTTTTGCCGGCATTCGTGTAGGCCTCCCGTTGTAACTCCAAAAGTTGCGTGGAGTTCAACAGCTTTACTTTCTTTACGGGGTCAACGATACCACGCTGCACATCGAAGTTGATGCGGGTTATATCTTTTTTACCTTTTTTGGTTGTGATGAGCACTACACCGTTGGCACCGCGCGAGCCATACATAGCTTTGGCGGAAGCATCTTTTAATATCTGTATATCGGCAACATCGTTGGGGTTTATCAGCGAGAGTGCGTTATCGTCCTGCCCGCCAAAATCGCGAAGGGATAATGATCCGGAAGAAACGGGTATACCATCGATTACAAACAACGGACGGTTCGATGCATTAATCGATGTACTGCCGCGAATCCGCACAGATATACCACCCCCGGGTGTTCCGGACGATTGTGTAACTTGTACACCGGGCGCTTGTCCCTGCAAGGCCTGATCTATACCGGTGAGTGCAATTTCTTTAAAGTTAGAGGCTTTGATAGAAGCCACAGAGCCGGTGAGCTCGCGTCTTCCCACGGAAGAATAACCGGTAACGACCACTTCGGTAAGCTCGGTCGATTCTTCGATCAGGCTTACATCAACTACCAGGCGGGCATCCAACGGTACCTCTTGTGTACGATAGCCCACAAATGAAAATACGAGCATCGTTCCCGATGTTACCTCTAATGTATATTTACCTTCTGCATCGGTAATAGCACCTTGCGGTGTGCCTTTTACGATAACACTTACACCGGGTAATTCGCTTCCGTCTGTAGCAGAAGTAACTTTACCGGAGATGCGCTGGGTTTGCGCGAAGGTGGTGAACGAGGCTGATAAAAAGAGTAGCAGTAAAAATTTATTCATAGGCACGACAACTCAGGTCTTCCTAAATTTAAGGAATAAACAAATATTCTCCATGACTATAGCGCACGAAGACTGTTAACTTTTTCAATAAATTTTAGGAAGCGCCGATAAATTTTGTGAGTGAAGGTTAACGGATTTTATTTTTTCAGCTGTTCGATGAGGCGCAGCATCTGCTTTTGCTGATTTTCATCCGGTAATTTTCCGAATGCCGCCTCCATGTTGTCGGCCATGTGATGCGGTTTTGATGTGCCCGGTATCACGCACGTTACGGCATTTTTTGCAAGTATAAATTTCAGAAAAAATTGTCCCCAGCTGTGACAATCAAATGCAGCTGCCCATTCCGGAAGATCTATACCTTTCACACGCTGAAAGAGTTCACCTTCTTCGAAAGGCTGGTTGATAATCACCGCTACATTTTTTTCCTGCGCCAACGGAAACAGACGTTCCTCGGCCGTTCTGCGCAACATCGAATAATTGATCTGCAGAAAATCAACGGTGTTGTTCTTTATAATATTTTCAATGGAAGTATAGGCACTCTCGGTATAGTGTGTAATGCCGAGGTAACGAATGCGGCCCTCTTCTTTCCAGGCTTGTAAAGTACGCAAGTGTGTTTGCCAGTCGGTGAGGTTATGAATCTGCATCAGGTCGATCTTTTTTCGTTGCAGCTTCGCGAAAGAACGATTCATCTGAGCAATGCCATTTTCTTTTCCGGTTGTCCACACTTTCGTGGCAACAAAAAGTTGTTCATTCAGGTTAAGCTCTGTAGAAAGATCACCGGTAACATCTTCTGAAGTTCCATACATAGGCGAGCTGTCTATTACTCTTCCGCCTTTGGCGATTAATGTCTTCAATACTTCTTTCAGCGGAGCGCGTGCCGCGGCATCATCGTCAACATCAAATGTCTGCCACGTGCCCAGGCCAATCGCAGGCAATAATTCTCCGGAAGAAGGTATCTTTCTTTTTAAAACAGTTTCAGTAGTCATTCGCGAAAATGGTAGAGCCGCTAAACCTACTGCCGAAAGATGATGAAGGCAAGTTCTGCGATCCATGAGATTTTTTATTTTGATGATGAAGATACTTGAATGGTTGCAGACGCACATCACGCGAATAAAGTTGTTTCAGTTTACCCGGCTATCATACCATTCGCACGGCCAAACACTAATTTCATCGAAGTGAAAATGATTCATCCATTTTTAATGGGTTTCCTTTGCGCATCTTTTTTGAATAAAGATATGTCTTGGCTGGCTCTTGATCGGTTGAACAACTACCCAGAAACCGGTTTGAATGAGGCTGACGAAAACTTTACGCTTACTCTTTTTATTTACGATTATTGCATACCAGGCGCAGTCACAATGTAATACACTGCGTCCTCAGATCGATATTAGTTTTAATACAGACCAGGATTGCGCGCCTGTAGAAGTGACGCAATTTCAGATCACGTATTACTTCAACGTTGCACAAGATCCCGCTACCATTTCCATTTTATATGAATGGAATGATCCGCTCAACTCCAACACGCTGGTTGATTTAGGCAGCGGCCTTGTGCCAAGTGCCGGAAACACTGCGTTTACCGCGAACGCTACTTTTTTATATACCGATAATAACGGCCAGTGTAATATCATACCTACGGCTTCTATTTTTATCAACGGTGTTATTTGTCCTACATCATCACAAACGCAAACAGCATTCTTCTGGGGAACGGATCAACAGGCGAATGGTATAGTAGCGATGACACCACCGAACTGGGATGTGTGCTACGGCAACCCGGTGGTGAATGCTATATTTCAGGATGACTCGGAGTTTAACTGTAATATAGCGGTAGAGCCCGATAACCCGAATCGCCTGGCGCGCCATGTTCAGTTTGTATATGGTACCAATCATAATGCGGCTGCTACGATCCGTAACCTCACGTTGAACGATGGTGCTGTGCAAGGGCTTACGGATGGAACGGGTAATCTTGTATCCACTATTACACGGGGTACGGGTACAACGGTAACAGGTGCATACTTTGGCCCGGTAGAGACTATACCTTTTCCGGCAGATGGTCCGACTGCTGCTACATTTCCGATGAATGCTCCGGCCAACGCAGCCAATCTTGTAGGCAATCGTTTTGAAGTAACACTCTATAACTGGAACGTATGTAATCCGTGGAATGGTGATCCCGTTAATCCCAACTATGGCGATGCTGTGCTTACCCGCGGATATATAGTTATTGTAGATGCACCGGACCCGGCTTTTATTACACTCGATAATGCGAATGTACCCACCACCAGTTTCTGTATTAACGAGACTATATTCTTTCGTAACCAGACGCCCAATGCAGGTGCGTTCAATTATACCTGGGAGTTTTACGATGATGCTACCGGCACCACGTTGCTCTCTACGAGTACACAACGCAATCCTACCTTTGCTTATCCAACCGGAGGAACGAAGCTGATTCGTCTACGTGCAGAAAATCCTACGGCACAAGGTTCGTGTATAGAAGAAGTAACAGCATTGGTAAATATAACTCCGGCACTGGTAGCGAATATACTGGTAACGGATTTAGCGGATATACCGATAACGCCCGACTTCTGCCAGGAGGCTACAGCACCGTTTACCAATTTCAATGCGCGGTTTACCGATGCTTCTACAGGTGCTATTACTGCGAACACTGGTTGGCGCTGGGAATTTTTTGATCAGAACAACAACCGTATACTCGAAGCCCCGGTAGGAGGCGGCTACTCCAGCACAGCGCTCGGTCCGTTCGACCGGGTGTTTACTACCAAAGGTATATATCGTGTACGATTAAGTATCCGCGATAATGTTACGCTATGCGAATCGAGTGATGAAGTACAGGTACGCGTCTTTGAAAAACCGGTGCCGGTATTTACTGCGAATCGTGTTTGCGTTGGTACGGCTACGGCTTTTGTGGAAGCCTCTACGGTAAACCCGATCATGGGCGAACGCATTGTGCTGCGTGAGTGGGATATGAACTATAGCGGTACATTTACCAAAGACCCGACACTCGATAACCAGACAGCGTTTAACTATACATTTGCTACGGCCGGTACCCACCGCGTTGCGTTGCGTATTACTACCGACCAGGGCGGATGTGCTACTATCCTGGATAAAGATGTGTTTGTTGACCCGATGCCGGTAGCCAGCTTTACGGCCGATCAGGCTGCAGGGTGTAGTGTGCTTACGGTTAATTTTACCAACACATCGGTAGCAGGGCAGCCCGATATAATTAAAGAGTATATATGGGAGATTGATGATGGCAGCGGCTTTGTTGTAGATTCTATACAGCGACCAACCGATCCGGGTTTTAGTGCAATCTATAGTCGGTCGTTTACCAATAACCTCACCACCAATATTGCCTATACCGTGCGACTTCGGGTAATTACTACGCACGATTGTGAGACTATATCTGCACCGCGCACCATTACGGTATATCCCGGGCCGCGCTCCGGATTTATACCGCTTAACTATTCGCCGTTCAATAATAACTGCTCGCCTGTATCGGTAAATTTTGCCGTGGATGGCGAGACGCAATCGCTCAATCCGTCAGACTATATATGGACGATTTCGGATGCAGCCGGACAGATCGATCAGATCAGTACAGGCACAACGCCAACCTTCAGCTATATATTTAATAATACATCGACCACGATCCGTGATTTTACTGTAGACCTGCGTGCCGTATTGCCGAGTGGATGCTATGGCGATTCTTCGCGCGTGATTCGTGTAAACCCTATACCACCTTCAGATTTTACGATTGATACGGTGGTATATGATTGCGAGAAAGTAATTCTTAACCTGGATGCTACGCAAAAAGGATTGCTGGAATATGCGTGGAGTATATCGATCAATGGAAGTGTCATGTATACTTCTACTACCGATGGCGATAATTTTGATTACCAGGTGCTGCGTTCTTCTACCGTGGATCAGACAGTAGCCGTTACGTTGAAGACCACAAACCTTACCAATTGTGAGAGTGCAGCCACGATACATTCCGTAGTAGTGCCGAAGACAAATGCAATCAATGCATCTTTCACCGCTACACCGATGACGCAGACATTACCAGCTTCAACGGTTACTATTACAAACAACACAACGCCCGGGCCATGGGATTATCGCTGGGATTTTGGTGATGGCACTACATCAACCAGTGCAAATCCGGGGAGTCACACGTATGCTACGTATGGCACCTATACCATCAGTCTTACAGTGCGCGATAATGATTGTGAAGAGAGCCAGGTGGTAACAGTGCAGATTAACCCTATACCTCCGGTGCTGGACTTCGATTATTTTCCTCCGGCAGGTTGCTCGCCTCTCACCGTAAATTTTGTAAACAAATCGCAGTATGCTGATCCGGCTTCGTACCATTGGGAGTTTGGTGTTAATCAGGGTACATCGCGTGCCATCAATCCAAGCTATACTTATTACGAGCCCGGTATATATTCAGTAACACTATCCGCTACCAATGCCCTGGGCGATACAGTAAGTATTACCAAATCGATGATCATTGAAGTATATGAATCGCCTACAGCACAATTCTCGGTATACCCGCATGTGCTCAGTATACCGGGCGACTTACTCTATACCAACAACAAGAGTTTTAACGCCACCAGCTTCCTGTGGAATTTTGGCGACAGCACTACCTCCACAGAGTTCGAGCCGCAGCATGCCTATAAAGAGGAGGGAACGTACGACATTACGTTGATAGCCTATAACAGCTCTGGTTGTTCGGATACCGTAACCGTTGCATCGGCAGTGCTCACCAACAAGAGCGGGCAACTTAAAATACCCAATGCATTTACTCCGAATCTTTCAGGTCCCGGCAGCACCAATGCCATGGCGAATGAAATATTTATACCGCTGATGCGTGGTGTTACCAAGTTTCAGATGCTGGTGTTTAACCGCTGGGGCGAATTGCTCTTTGAGAGTACAAATCCGGATAGCGGATGGGACGGATACTATAAAGGCGTACTCTGCCAGCAGGATGTATATATCTACAAGATCACCGTGGAGTATGATGACGGGAAGAAGTTTACGCGGACAGGCGATGTGAGTTTGATCCGATGAAGTTTAAGGTTTCTGGTTCAAGGTTCAATGTTTAAAGTATAAGACGGTTAACGTATAACGTTAACGGTTAACGAAAGAGGTAAGGGAATGAAGAAGATATATACGCTGATATTGATAATGATACAACTCACGGTTTTTGCGCAGGACCCGGAGTTTTCGCAATACTATGCGGCACCGCTATATATGAATCCGGCTTTCACCGGTACCGCGGCCGATCACCGCTTTATAGCGAACTATCGAAATCAATGGCCTAACATTACGACAGCGTTTCAGACGTATGCTGTTTCGTATGACTATAACATGGAGAAACTGAACAGTGGCTTTGGTCTGCTGGTAACGCAGGATAAAGCCGGTTCGGCAAACATGAAATCCACGCAGGCTAATTTTCAATACTCCTATAAAGTACATCTCAAGGATAAATGGATGCTATCCACCGGGTTGAACTTTGGCCTCGGCTTTCGCTCGGTTGACTATAATAAATTAGTATTCTATGATCAACTGGAATTTGACCAGGATGGTATACGGCTTCCTCCACCTTCCAATCTTAATTTGCAGAATACATCATACTTTGATTTTGGTGCCGGTATATTAGCGTATAGTCGCAAGATATGGATCGGTGTTTCTACCGCACACCTGAACAGGCCGAATCGCTCGCTCACAAATGACGAAGCAGAGATACCGACTAAAACGAGTATACATGGAGGGATACGTATACCGTTGTATCATGGCGTGTTCAAGCGCGACCGTGTAGCGGCTATAGCGCCTTCATTTGTCTATAAACGTCAGGGTAAATTTGATCAGCTGGATATCGGTACTTACTTTTTATACGAGCCTGTTGTTGTAGGACTCTGGTATAGAGGTATACCGATCAAACAAAATGTACGCGACAACATTAGTCAGGATGCAGTGGTTGTAATTCTGGGATTTCAGTTGAAGACGTTTGAGTTCAGCTATAGCTACGATATAACCGTCTCCGATCTTGGCCCGATCTCAGGCGGTGCACACGAGCTTGCGCTGAAGTTCAACATAGAGCTGGCAACACAAGCACGCACCAAGAAACGAGAGAAGTTTATACCATGCCCAACGTTTAATAAGTAGTGTTGGTAGCTTAGAGCTCAAGGTTTAAAGTTTCGGTTGCATTTGATCTGCGTTAATCAGCGGGATCAGCGGGAAACAACGGCTGTTTTTATTCTGTGTTGATCTGTGCGTTCTGTGGGAACAATAATTTTACGAGGCCCTTTCGGAAATATCGCCTGCGGTTTTGGCTGCGGGCGATTTTTTTTCATACACTTTCCCACTATATCCCTACCTTTGGAGGCTGAACTGATTTGTTGCATGAACCTGGCTTCTTCGCTTGAGCGAAAAATTTTCAAGATCATCGGTAGAGTGGGTGATCGCCTTGGAGTTGATACCTATGTAGTAGGCGGGTATGTACGCGACCTCATCCTGGAGCGTCCGTCCAAAGATATAGACTTTGTTTGTGTAGGCAGTGGTATACAACTCGCGCAGGCGATAGCGCAGGAGTTAGGCCCTTCGGTACACGTTACGGTGTATAAAAGTTTTGGTACAGCGCAGATCCGCTACGAAGATCTCGACCTTGAGTTTGTTGGGGCGCGTAAAGAATCGTATCGCAGTGATTCGCGAAAACCTATTGTGGAAGACGGTACATTGGATGATGATCAGAAGCGCAGAGACTTTACCATGAACGCACTCGCGATCAGTCTTAACGAAAAAAACTTTGGAGAGCTGATCGATCCATTCAACGGTGTAGCGGATATGAAAAAGAAAATGATCCGCACTCCGCTTGATCCATCCATTACATTTTCTGACGACCCGCTGCGTATGATGCGCGCTATACGCTTTGCTTCGCAGCTGAGCTTTGATATAGATCCGGATACATTTGAAGCGATCATTCAACAAGCGGAGCGACTCAAGATTGTTTCGCAGGAGCGTGTAACGGATGAGTTGAACAAGATCATTCTGAGTCCGGTGCCTTCGTATGGATTCAAATTACTTTTTCACAGCGGCATGCTTAAGCATTTCTTTCCGGAGATGGTGGCGTTGCATGGCGTGGAATATGTAGGCAGCAAAACACACAAGGATAATTTCTTCCATACGCTGCAGGTGCTTGATAATGTATCGGTAATGTCGTACGACCTGTGGTTGCGATGGGCAGCTATCCTGCATGATATAGCGAAGCCTGCCACCAAGCGTTTTGATAAAGTACATGGCTGGACTTTTCACGGGCATGAAGATAAAGGCGGGCGCATGGTGCCAGGTATATTTCGCAGAATGAAGTTGCCCATGAACGAGAAGATGCTGTTCGTGCAAAAGCTGGTGAAGCTTCACCTTCGCCCGATCGCATTGGTAAAAGAAGTTACCGACTCGGCTATACGCAGACTGCTCTTCGAAGCAGGTGAAGATACGGATGCACTGATGAAGTTGTGTCGTGCGGATATAACTTCGAAGAATAACGAAAAGGTAAATCGCTTTCTGAAGAACTTCGACCTGGTGGAGGAGAAGATGAAGGAAGTGGAGGCGAAGGATAGTATCCGTAATTTTCAGCCGCCTGTTACCGGTGACGAGATCATGCAGATGTTCAATCTTCCTCCCGGGCGTGTGATTGGTGAAATAAAAGAGCAGATCAAAGAAGCAATCCTCGAAGGTAACATCCGGAACGATCGCGCAGAAGCATTGGCATTGGTAATGAAGATTGCAAAGGAGAAGGGATTGGAGAAATAGTTGCTATTGAGCAGATATATACTTCATCATTCGTTGATCGGTGTTCCTTGTTCGATATTCAATGCAGAGTATTTCCCGCAGATCGCGCAGATCAACGCAGATTAAATGCAAAAATATTTCCCACAGAACTCACAGATCAACACGGATAATGCATTTTGTTTCGCGCAGATTTACACAAATGAATGCAAAGCAGAAAGTTTAAAGCATAAAGTAGGAAACGATGTGCATTTAACTTCATCATTCGTTGATCGATGTTCCTTGTTCGATATTCAAATGCAGAATATCTCCCATAGAATTCACAGATAAATGCAAGCGAAAAGCTTAAAGGAGTGTGCATTTACTTTCAGCTTTACACTTTATGCTTTCTGCTAAACTAAGCGGCAGCTTTGCCGAGCAACTCTATAAATTTTTCGCGTGTTACGGGTTTGATGATATACTGACGGACGTTTTCGTTGTTGCGTGCGCGGTCTACATCGCGTGGATCGATCGAGGAGCTTACCATATATATTTCGATCGGCTTGGAGAGTTTAGTTTTAAACAGCGAGTAATCTTCCAGAAACATCCAGCCATCTACATACGGCATATTTATATCCAGGAAGATATAGTCGGGGAGGGTCTCAGAATCACTGGCGTGATTTTTCAGAAATACCAAAGCATCTTCTCCATTTTCAAATTGAAGAATCTTGTCTGTAAGCTGTGCTGCCTTGATGGTGCGCGAAGCTGTCAGTTGGAAAACCTTATCGTCATCGACAAGGGCAATGATGGGAGTCTTATTTTCCATCGGTCAGATACTTATTAAAGTTAACACTAAAAGTGGTTCCTTCGTTCTCCTTGCTGGTAAGAATGATTTCTCCACCCATGGCTTCAATTTGATTCTTTATCATGAATAATCCAATACCCCGGCTCTCTGGGTGGCGATGAAATGTTTTTCGCAGCTTAAAAACCTGGTGGCCGTAGCGTTCCAGATTAATTCCCAGTCCGTTGTCGGACACCTGCAGGTAAATATGGTCCTTGATGTTAAACGTTTTGAAGTGTATAATGGGTGGCCTGCCCGGGTAAATATATTTCAACGAATTGCTGAGCAGGTTCAATAATATACTTTCCAGGTAAATGCGCGGATACTCGATGATCGGTGCCTGCGAAAAATCAATATGTATCTCGGCCCCCGTTTCAGCAATCTTGGCGCTGAGCATCGCTTTTACATGGGCAAAAACTTTTTCAAACGACAACACCTGCTTCTCGATGTTCCTGTTCTGCTTGATCTTGAGTACTTCGTTCAATTCATGCAGCGTATTCAGTGTAGTAGCCCCCGATTCTTTCAGCAGCTTCAAATATTCTGCGCGTTCATCAGCAGCTTCTGTGCCTTCAAAGAAGTTGAGAAGCGTAAGTATATTTCCTACCGGTGACCGCAGGTTGTGCGATACGATCTGGGTAAACTCTTCAAGCTGTTCGTTTTTGCGTTTCAGGTCTTCTGTAATGGCCTGCAACCGGATATTCTGTTCAATGATCTTTTCTTCCGATCGCTTGCGCTCCGAGATATCGCGAAACTCCGTTACGCGTATAGTGGTACCGTGGTACGGGATATTTTTAGCATGCACTTCCAGGAAATAGCGTGCACCGTCTTTCCGGATACCTTCCACATCGTAAGGACGTTCGTACCCGGATTGTATATTCTTGATAACCACCTGCTGCCACTCGGGTGCAATAAGTTCAAGACCATTGCGGCCAATCAGTTCTTCGTAATTATACCCGGTCAGATCACAAAGTCCCTGGTTACAGTCAATGATAACACCCTTGTCGTGCAGCCCTATACCACCAAACGATGCTTCCTGTAAAATGCGGAAGCGCTGCTCACTTTCGCGAAGTTCCTGCTGAATGGTTTTGAGTACAGTGATGTCGGTAAAAGTACAGATCACTTCGATCAGTTCCTGTTGTTCATTCAGTAACGGCTCGGCATTTACGAGCAGCCATACCAGGTCTCTTCTGCTTGCCCGATGTATACCCATGACTACACCTCTTACAGGTTTAAGCGACCGTATAGCGCGCGGCACCGGGTGATCGATGCCCGGAAAGTTCGAGCCATCTTCGTGAATTACGTGCCAGCTTGAGTCGAACGATGTTTTGCCCATCATTACGTCTTCCGGCAAACCCAATAATTCCTGTGCTGTTTTATTGGTGAGTATAATTTTTGCTTCCGGGTCTTGCAGCACCACACCGATGTTGAGGTTGCGTATCAGGTTGCGGAAGCGAAGTTCACTCTCACGAAGTATATCTTCTGTATTCTTGCGTTCGGTTATATCCCAGGCCAGCGCGATCAACACTTCCTGGCCGAAATATATACCTTTGGAGATGCTCACCTCGCGCAGAAACGCACCTCCGCTTTTCTTGCGTCCCCACCAATCGATAGACTGTGGTATACCCTGTGCTGCCTGCTGAAAAGCTACTTTCAGGTGAGCGAGATCGTTTTTGCCTTCAACCCCCAGAAACTCCGGAGAGCGCCCTATAAATTCTTCACGGCTGTAGCCGTACATTTCGCAGGCGCCCTTGTTTACATCGATAAAGATACCATCGAGGGTAAGTATATATATATCCTGCCGCACGGTATCAAACAATTCGCGATAACTTTGTTCGCTCTGGTTCAGTTGTTCAACTGCTTTGCGCTCTTCAGTTATGTCGCGTGCCGTGGCGAAGATGATTGTTTTCCCGAAGTACGATCCTTTGGTGAGCTGCACCAGCTTGAGAAATATAGTGCCGTCTTTTTTCAGTCCCCACCACTCGAACGACTGCGAGTGTCCCTGCAAGGCCAGCTCGGTTTGATAGATCAGTTTATCAAAATCATTTTTACCCGGTGCCGAAAGAAATGCCGGTGTGTTACCGATAAACTCCTTTCGATCGTAGCCATACATTTTGCAGGCCGTTTCATTTACATCGATAAAGGTGCCGTCAGGATTTTGCACATAGATCGCTTCGTTTACCGAATCAAAAAGTTCACGATAACTTCTTTCGCGCAGGCGTATCTGCTCATCGGCAAGTTTCTGTTCCGTTACATCCTGGGCTATACCGATGACCTGCGTTACGTTGCCGGCATCATCTTTTTTGAATACTGTATTTCGGTTAGATACCCAGATCCAGTTGCCGCTTTTGGTCTTTAACCGGAAGAGCGATTCTTTGATAACATCAAAGGGTTCTTTGTTCCAGTCCGTGCTCGGGCGGTCGTCCGGGTGAATGAGCGAGTACAGAAAGCCATCGCCCATGCGCTGCACATCTTCCTGCGTATAGCCACTCAGTGTTTTACCGTTGGTATATATATAGCGCTTGTGTGTCAGGTCGTATACATATAGCTCACCGGGCATAGTCTTCTCTATACTTTCGCGAAAGCGTATACTTTGCCTGATCTCGGCTTCGGCATTTATCTGCCCGGTTATATCCTGCATGGTGCCCAGCATGCGGTAAGCCTTGCCATCGCTGCCGGGTAAAAAGAATCCGCGGTCATGTATTGAAATATACTCACCATTCTTCTTTTTGAAGCGATAAACAACATCATATTTCCGGAGTGATTTTTCGGCACGTTCCAGTTGTTGAAAAGCTTCCTGCCGGTCGTCCGGATGAACAAGTTCTCCCCATATAGCTATATCATTCATTTCGCGTGCCGAGTAGCCAAGCTCTTCGCGAATGTTATTGCTCCACACGATTTTTCCGGAAGGTATATTATAGTCGTATACCACCTGGCCGGAAGAAGCCGTGATAAGTTCGTAGCGCATCTTCCAGTCTTCCCGTTCAGCAATTTTTGATTTGAACTCGGTGATATCCTGCACCGTGCCGGTCATCTTTACCGCGTTACCTTTTTTATCAACCAGCACTTTGCCAACGCCCTCCAGCCAGCGGATGGCTCCGTTTCGGAGTACGATCCGATGTTGTACATGATAATTGTTTTTTGAAGTGATCGCTTCCTGAATAGCCGTGTTGAGTAAGGCTACATCTTCCGGGTATACCAGCTTCAGGTATGCATCGAACGTACCATCAAATGATTTTTTGGTTTGCCCGAAAATCTCCAGCACATTGTCGGACCATTTCACGGCATTGGTCTTGATGTTCCATTCCCAAATGCCCATATGTGCTGCATCCAGCGCCAGCGTCAGGTTTTGTTGACTTTCGTGCAAAGCCTGTAACACACTGACTTTCTTTTTTTTGGTAGTTGTTTTAACGCCCTTGCTCTTCTTCTTGACAAAGGTTTTTTTTCCGGAGGCTACACGTTTTCGGCCAGGCATAGAAAGGACTTTGTTTAAAAGGTACAATTTTTTGTTATTCTTTTCAGATGGTAACAGAAACTATCGTTTTGTTGTTAAGGCTATATGATGTATTTTCAATGAAATCAAACTCTCTCCGATATGCTAAAAGAATTTAAGGAATTTGCCCTGCGCGGAAACGTTATGGATCTCGCGGTGGGTGTTATCATCGGTGGCGCGTTCGGTACTATCGTTAATTCAGTTGTTAATGATCTGATTATGCCGTTGGTGGGAATTGCTTTTCAGGCAGACTTCTCCAACCTATATATTCCGCTCTCCAATAAAGTTACGTCTGGCCTTCCGCTTGCAGAAGCGAAAAAACTCGGGCCTGTTTTTGCGTGGGGTAATTTTGTTACGGTGGTGATTAATTTTATAATCCTCGCGTTCATCATCTTTCTGATGGTAAAAGGCATGAATTCACTGAAGAAGAGAGAAGAAAAGGCTCCGGCTCCACCGGCAGAACCACCTGCCGATATCAAATTGCTTACGGAGATACGCGACTTGCTGAAGAAATAATAGTTAAGTATATAATACGAAATATAGGGAAGCAGGTATATATCCAAAGTATATATCAGGGTGTTTCCTGGAACGATATTTCCGGTCGTTTGTTGATGAGCGCCAGTTTCTCCATCCAGTGTACTTCGATGGTATATACTCCGAAATCTTCGGTTACAACACCTTTGATGGAGTAGAATCCGCGGCCGCGGATAGGATGTCTGGCGGCTACATCCGGAAAGTGCACCGTATCAAAAACTTCTCCATGATGATCGTAGAACGTTCCGAAGTTCATCATCTGGTCGGTTTTGGTATGCGCATTTTTTACCGTAACCAGGTAGCCCATGATATGTACCGGTTTGCCGATGCGGTGAGAGAGATCGCGTGCTGATGTATCGCCACGATCGTCTGTTTTGAGCAGCCGGAACGGATCGCCCAACGGGAAGCCTAACAGTTCTATCTCATCAAATATATCTTCCAGTTCATTGCGCGCGAGTTCGGGCAACGGAAAATCTTTCGGGTCGGTATCAAACAACACGGTAGATTGTTTGTTCCTGCTTTTCGCCTGGCCGAAATATAGCATGGCTTCCCAGAGCAGTCGTTGTTTGTTGCGCCCGGTAAAACGGAATGAACCGAGCCGTATCAAAATGCGCACCTGCTCCAACCCCAGCGGTACTCTGCGCAGAAAATTATCGAGGCTTTTATAGGGGCCGTTGCGCTGGCGCTCCTCCGGTATATATTGTGCTACTTTTGTTTCAAGACTTTTCAGGTGTACAAAGCCAACATAAATTGTATCATCGTATAGTGTGGTGAGATAGTCGCTATAGTTTACACAAGGCGCTTCGATGTTGGCACCGCTCATGCGCGCTTCATGAAAGTAAAATTCGGTACGATAGAAACCTCCGAAGTTGTTGATCACACCTACCATAAACTCCAGCGGGTAATGGGCCTTCAGGTACAGGCTCTGGTAACTTTCCACAGCATAGCTGGCGGAGTGTCCTTTGGCGAACGAATACCCGGAGAAGCTTTCGATCTCCAGCCACACGCGGTCTATTACACGTTGTTCATATTCTTTTGCGTGACAACATTCGAAGAAGCGATCGCGCACGCGCTGAAATTCTTCGCGCGACCTATATTTACCCGACATACCTCTGCGCAATACATCGGCTTCGGTTAAGGTGAGCCCGGCAAACTGATGGGCCACTTTGATCACATCTTCCTGGTATACCATTACACCATACGTATCGGCCATCAACACATCCATCTGCGGATGGATCGATTCATACTTTCCTCCGGTTCGCACAGCGTGATAGCGTTCTATATAGGCGCGCATCATACCCGAGCTTGCTACTCCGGGACGAATGATCGAACTCGCAGCCACGAGTGTGAGGTAATCATCGCATTTCAGTTTTCCCAACAGCATACGCATGGCGGGCGACTCTACATAGAAACAACCAATAGCCCGGCTGTTACGCAGCAGGTCTTTTATCTTCGGATCTTTCTTAAATTCCTGGAAACGGTTAATGTCGACTGTGATGCCTTTGTTCCGTTTTACATGGCGGATGGTTTCTTTGATGTGGCCAAGCCCGCGCTGACTGAGGATATCAAATTTATATATACCAAAGTCTTCTGCATTGTGCATTTCGAAATGCGACACCGGGTAGCCCTTGGGTGGTAACTCGGTGGTGGTATAGGTATAGATCGGTTTTTCGGTGATCAATACACCGCCCGCGTGAATGGAAAAGTTGGCCGGTAATTCTTTATTGACAATGTAGGAGGCATATTCGCACACGAGCTCACTGATCTGATCGCGCCTGCCATAGCGCTCCGGTTCTTCCACCAGGTCATCGATCTCTTCTTTGGGTAATCCGAATACTTTTCCGAGCTCGCGCAATATAGATCGTCCCTGGTAAGTAACGTGTGTACCCAGCAGGCATACATGGTCGGAACCGTATCGTTCAAATATATAGTTATAGATCGCATCGCGGTTGTCCCACGAGAAATCGATATCGAAGTCGGGAGGAGAGGAGCGTTCTTCGTTCAGGAAGCGTTCGAAATACAGGTTGAGTTCGATCGGGTCTACATTGGTAATACCGAGGCAATAGGCTACCGTGCTGTTGGCCCCGCTGCCGCGCCCCACAAAATCGTAATTGTTTCTCTTGGCAAAGTTGATGAGGTCGTAGGTGATGAGATAGTACGCTGTAAATTCTTTTCGGCCGATGATCGCCAATTCTTTTTCGATGCGCTCGTTCCAGATCGTTTCATCGTCTCCATAAATCCGGATATAGCCCTTGCGTGTTTCGGTTCGCAGATATTCAAGATCTTGTTGCTTGCTATCGGTAAAATATTTTTTGTTTTTGTCTTCCCCTTGTTTGCATACGATAGAACATGCATCCAGCAATGCTTTTGTATTGCTGATCAACTCCGGAAACTGGCTGAAGGCTTTTTCCAGTTTTTCTTCCGGCACCATATACTCATCCATGCGTGCCTGCTGGTATTCGGGTAATTTACTCAGCAAGGTGTTGTTGGCGATAGATCGCAGCAGGCGATGTGCATTGAAATCTTTACTGACAACCTTGCCATTTTTATTGCGCACCGGAGGAAGAAAGGTTACCGGGTGCAGTATAACAAACTTGTGCGCGTAGGCATGCCGTTGTTTGTAGAGTGCAAACTGGTTCCGCTGGTGATGCGCTATACCGGTATATTCCCACGGGCGAAGCTCTTCCGGTTCTAATTTGCCGAAGGGATAGATGATATATACCTCTTTAAATTCAGGAGCCCGCACGGGTACATCTTTACCTTCCCGGTTATAGCGCGAAAGAAAGCGGTTGATCTCTTCAAAGCCGGTATTGTTTTTGGCAATAGCGATGTAGAGCAATTCACTCCCCCTCCGAAACTCAATGCCTACCGCTATATCCAGCAGGTAAGGCTGCTCGCCAAATTTGGTGAGACCGTTGGTATAGGGACGGTTATTATCGCACAAGCGCAGCATTTCCATATAGGATGCCGTGTTGTTAATCTCGGTGATCACCAGTTTATGTACACCACATCGTTTGGCTTCCTCAAAAAGTGTTTTTACCGGAAGCATTCCGTATTTGAAACTGAAACCGGTGTGGCAGTTGAGGAACATAAATCTGTATCTATACTATAGGTTGACTTTGGTCAGTTGTGCCTGATGCTGTTTTGCTATATTCCAGGTGTGCCAGGGTAAACTTGATCTCGCCAAAGCTATAGTTATCGCCCAGCGCTTCTTTGATTGGTGTAAGCGCCAGTCCTCCTATATTTCCAATGACTTGTATGATGGATTGACGTTTATCGGCTGGTACAAATTGCTCAATAGCAATCTGGCCGCGTTGTACATAAAATGCCAAATGTGTTTCAATGGTAACAGGAGAGAGGCTGCGTATAGCAGCGATTTCGCTGATGGTTTTGCCTTCGTTGAATAATGAAAGCGTTTGCTGTTTGGTATCGTTCTCGCGCTCCGGTCTTTCCTTGCGTTGGCGCTTCGGGGCTTTCAGGTGTATACGCGAGGTGATATTGTTCGCGTTACAATATCGCGTGATCACTTCTATGAAGGATTGTCCATACTTCTCTACTTTCATCTGGCCAAAGCCGCTGATGTGGCTGATCTCTTCGCGTGTATGCGGCAGATAGGTAGCCAACTCTTGCAGTGTAGCATCGGAGAGTATAATATAGGCCGGTACATTTTCTTCTTCGGCCAGTTGTCTGCGAACAGCGCGCAGTTCTTCAAAAAGATTCAGTTCATACCCCGGCACAGGCTCCTGTATATTTATGATCTCCCGGGATTGTATGATCATTACTTTCTCCTGTCCTTTCAGCACGGCCATACTTTTTTCGGTGAGCTTTAACAGCGGGTACGCACCGTCTGATTTAACGAGATAGCCTTGTGCTACTAGATCGCGAATGATCCGGCTCCACTCATCTTTAGTTATATCCTGTCCTATACCAAATGTCTTTAACTGCTTGTGTTCTTCCTGGATCTTAACGCTGTTAGAGCCCCGCAGAAAATCGATCACATACCCGGCACCGAATCGTTCCTGCAACCGCGATACTGCCGATAATATTTTTTGTGCGGATATAGTACCATCTATCCGTTCAACACGCGCGAGGCATACATCACAATTACCGCAGGAATCTTCGGTGTCTTCATCGAAATAATTCAGCAGGTATTTTCTGCGGCAGGTAGGCAGGTCGCCATACTGCGCCATCTGGTCGAGCTTGCGTAAGATAATAGTGTTCTGTTCATCGTTACCTTCTATTTGTGTGAAGCGCTTCAGCTTGACTACATCGCTATAGGAGTAAAACAATAAAGCTTCACTCTCCAGGCCATCTCTGCCGGCACGGCCTGTTTCCTGGTAATAGCTCTCGATATTTTTGGGAAGATCCATGTGTACTACATAGCGCACGTTGGACTTATCGATGCCCATACCAAACGCAATTGTAGCGACCATGATCTTTACTTCATCGCGCAAAAACATTTCCTGGTGGCGGGCGCGTTGCTCGCGTTCCAATCCTGCGTGATACGGCAACGCATCAAAGCCCTGCAGCTTCAGATCGCTTGCTATAGATTCGGTGGAGGCACGGGACAAACAGTATATAATGCCGGATTCATTTTTTCTTGCCCGGAGAAAATCAAGAAGTTTCTCGAACGATCCCTGTTTCGGCTCAACGGTATAGCGGATGTTCGCGCGATTGAAACTCGATATATAGGTTACCGGATTTTTTAATGCGAGCTTCTCTACTATATCTTTTCGTGTGAGACGATCGGCCGTAGCAGTTAATGCGATTACCGGTACCGTTGGGAGCGCGTGCTTCAACTGTGCCAGCATCAGGTACTCCGGACGAAAGTCGTGTCCCCAACTCGAAATACAATGTGCTTCATCAATGGCGATGAGACCGATGTTAAGCGAGAGAATTGTGTTGAAGAACGGGGTCGGTATAAATCTGGAGGACGCAGTATTTTTGGCAGCGCCCGCATCTTCCTGTCGAAGTAATTTTTCCGGTGCGAGGTACAGGAGCTTCAGCTCCTTTGTGCGTGCTTTATTTAGAATCGCTTCCTGCTCCTGGTAGGATTGTGTGGAGTTGAGATAGGCTGCAGGTATACCATTGAGTCGCAGCGCATCGACCTGGTCTTTCATCAGGGCAATGAGCGGGGAGACTACAATGGTAAGACCTTCCAGCATCAGGGCGGGAACCTGGTAACACAACGATTTGCCTCCGCCGGTAGGCATCAGTACGAATGTATCTTTCTTTTCTAAAACCGACCGGATAATATTTTCCTGTTCCAGCCGAAAGGATGAATAACCAAAATGTGTTTGGAGAATTTGTATCGGAGACATACTCTTAGTCAATAACATTACAATAACGGGTAAAATACAGTATGATCGCATAACGATGTCTGTAAGTGTTAGTATTCGCCAAACATAATGTCCTTGTAGTGGATCCAGCGGTTTTCTGCACGCGCCAGTACGGTAATGCGATCGCAGAGAAAATGCTGGCTATAGGGAAGATCTTTCAGGTAAGGCCATGCTTTCAGAAAGTCATCGGCCGCCAGTTTTTTTGCAATGGTAATGTGTGGTGTATACCCTGATTCTTCCTTGATGAGCTTCTCGAAAATATCGCGCAGCGGATACTTATTAACAATGTCGAGGTAAATAGTACGGTGGCCACCATTATAAAACACATTCAGGTCTTTAATAAAGAGGTTGAATGGTTTGAATTGTACGGCTTTCTCTTCTACATGGCGTATAATATCTTCGAGGTGTTCATCGCTATACTTGAACAACGAGATATGTGCTTTGGAATACCGGTCATCAAACTCGTGACCGATCAGGTAATGTACATCGTCTTTTAATACGGATACATCGCTCATGATGTGACGCGGAGGCGCAATGATAAAGAATAACTCTTTTACCGGGCTTTTGATTTTTACTGCTGATGTTCTCATAAGTATATAGCGTTGTATTATTTTATTCTGATCGGTTATATTTATTTGAGGTTGCCTTTAAACATGTTCATCTCCATGCGCACGCGGTGGCTCACATCGAGTGTCGTGGCGCGCACCAGTTTCTCTACGCCATGCCGGTGTTTGATCAGGTCGATGGCTTCGTAAAGGTTGATGCTCTCGGCCGTATCATCGAAGAGACTGATCTGGTGATTGCCATGCACAAGTCCGCTGAGGCGCACACCTACCAGGCGTATAAGCATTCTTCTATTATAGAGTTTCTCAAAAAGCTGTGTTACTGTTCGGAGCAGTACATGATCGGAAGATGTATAGGGTATATGTACCTGCTTTGTTTCCGTGTCGAAGTTGGAGTAGCGGATCTTTACTGTTACGCAGGAGGTAAGCTTCATTTGCGTGCGTAACTGGAATGCTACTTTTTCTACCATGGCGATGAGGATCGACTTGAGTCGCTTTACATCGATGGTATCTTCTTCAAATGTACTCTCGGTAGAGATCGATTTCTGTTCGCTATAGGGAACGATCGGAGAGTCATCTATACCCTGTGCTTTGTTCCAGAGGGAAACTCCATTTTTACCGAAGGCGCTTACGAGAAACTTCAAAGGCATCTCGCGCAACGTGGCCACTGTACGCACACCCATATCATAAAGAAAGGTGGAGGTTTGCTTGCCGATCATCGGAATCTTATCTACCGTCAGCGGACCAAGAAAATCTTTTTCGGTGCCGGCCGGTATATATTTATTGGCTTTCGGCTTGAACTCGCCTGTAGCTACTTTCGATACAAGCTTATTAACAGAGAGCCCCATGGATATAATGAGGCCGCTCTCTTTAATGATTTTATTCTGCAGCTCGGTGGCCCATTTATAGGCACCGAAATATTTATCGAGGCCACTCGCATCGATATAAAATTCATCGATGGATGCTTTCTCGAAAGCGGGGGCGGCCTCTTCTATTATCTCGGTGATCTCGTGAGATGCTCTACTATATGACTCCATATCACCGGAGATTACTTTGGCATCGGGGCAAAGCTGCAATGCCAGGTACATAGGCATGGCAGAATGCACACCGAATTTGCGTGCTTCATAATTACAGGCGGCCACAACGCCTCTGCGGCTGCTGCCTCCTACAATTAATGGTCTGCCCAGCAGCTTGGGATTGTTCTTGCATTCCACCGCTACAAAGAAGGCGTCCAGATCGAGGTGCACTATGTTCCGTTCCATGACGCTAATTAACTAAAAATATTAGTTAAATGTTTTTCTTTTAATCTAATTATTTTAGATTTGTATCATCATTGAGCAGTTAAGGGAGTTAAACTGATTTTGCCATTCAGATTCTATAATCTCAATGAAACGTTGTATGTATTTTGCCTGAACCTCTCTCGCAGGGTCATGCGGGAGAGGCTTCAGGGTTGTATACGAAGTCGATGAAAGTGTTTTGCTGCAGGTATATATTTATACTTGTGGATAGCGATTTTTTGTTTATTCAGATCGGACTTTGTAAATCGTAACTTGTACACATTATATAATGGCAATCGTCAATAAAAATCTGAAGTTCCTTCGCACACAGAAAGGACTCACCCAAAAGCAACTTGCTGAAAAGCTGGGATTGAAACAGGCCGCTATAGGCGCGTACGAAGAAGAGCGTGCAACCCCTCCGTTGGCATCGCTGCTCGACATCACCAAAATCTTTAATGTAAACCTTGATGCACTGGTGAGCCAGGACCTGAGCAAGGTGCCTGAGAAAGAACGCAAGGCCAGCAGCAACAGTAGCAAAGGAAAAGAAGTACTGGCTATTACGGTTGACAGTAATAATAAAGAGAATGTAGAGCTGGTAATGCAGAAAGCTTCAGCCGGCTACCTGTCGGGATACCAGGATCCGGAGTTTGTAAAAGACCTGCCGAAGATCAGTTTGCCGGTGCTTCCTAAAAATAAAACATATCGCGCTTTCGAGATACAGGGCGACTCGATGTTACCCGTGCAGCCGGGCAGTATCATCTTCGGTGAATATATAGAAGATGTTGCCGGCATAAAGAACGGCAAGCTATATATAGTAGTAACGCAGGAAGACGGTATAGTCTTTAAACGTGTTTTCAACTTTGCCGATGATGAAGGTAAACTGCTGATGGTTTCCGACAACCGTCAATATCAGCCGTACTCTATCGCCACGGACGATGTATTGGAGATCTGGTCTGCGAAAGCATTTTTCTCCAATCAATTTCCAGAAGGCAGCGCAAGCAACCCATCCGTATCCGATCAACTCGCACTGCAAATCGTAAAGCTTCAACAGGAACTGACGAAGAAAAAGTAGGAACACCGATCATCGAATGCAGAAGTATAAAGTTCGGAAGACGGAAAGTCTGAAAGTATCCTGCTTGCGATTAACGT
>NZ_DATCSD010000336.1:0-34449 GCF_036568665.1 Ohtaekwangia sp.
AGGTTACCGGCCATCTGGTTTACGGAGTCCGTCAAGTCTTTCCATGTACCTGCTACACCGGGCACGAATGCCTGTCCACCCAATTTACCTTCGGTACCTACTTCTCGTGCCACACGTGTTACCTCCGATGCAAAACCACGAAGCTGATCCACCATCGTGTTCAGCGTTTCTTTCAACTGCAGAATTTCTCCGCGTACGTCAACGGTAATTTTCTTGGACAAGTCACCGTTCGCCACAGCCACCGCTACGTTCGCTATATTTCGGATCTGCGCAGTCAGGTTGCCGGCCATCTGGTTTACCGAGTCAGTCAATCCCTTCCATACACCACCAACACCTTTCACTGTTGCCTGTCCGCCAAGTTTACCTTCGCTACCCACTTCACTGGCCACGCGTGTTACTTCCGATGCAAAGGAGTTGAGCTGATCCACCATGGTATTGATCGTGTTCTTCAACTCGAGCATTTCACCTTTCACATCCACCGTAATTTTCTTCGAGAGATCTCCCTTCGCTACGGCTGTTGTTACCTCTGCTATATTTCGCACCTGGTTCGTCAGGTTATCCGCCATTTTGTTTACGGAGTCCGTCAAGTCTTTCCATGTACCCCCTACACCCGGTACATCTGCCTGGCCACCGAGCTGTCCTTCCGAACCTACTTCGCGCGCCACACGTGTTACTTCTGATCCAAAGGAGTTGAGCTGATCCACCATCGTGTTGATCGTGTTCTTCAACTCGAGCATTTCTCCGCGCACATCCACCGCGATCTTCTTCGACAAGTCTCCTTTCGCCACCGCTGTTGTTACCTCTGCTATATTTCGCACCTGGTTGGTAAGGTTCGATGCCATCTGGTTTACGGAGTCTGTCAGGTCTTTCCATGTACCACCAACACCGGGCACATTCGCCTGGCCACCGAGCTGCCCGTCTGAACCTACCTCCCGGGCTACACGCGTTACTTCAGAGGAGAAGGAGTTCAACTGATCCACCATGGTATTGATCGTGTTCTTCAACTCGAGCAATTCTCCTTTAGCATCCACGGTAATTTTCTTCGACAAGTCTCCGTTCGCCACGGCTGTTGTTACCCCTGCTATATTTCGCACCTGACCTGTTAAGTTCGATGCCATCTGGTTTACGGAGTCTGTCAAATCTTTCCATACACCACCAACACCTTTTACCGTTGCCTGTCCGCCAAGTTTACCTTCGGTACCAACTTCCAATGCCACACGCGTTACTTCCGATCCGAAGGAGTTAAGCTGGTCCACCATGGTATTGATCGTGTTCTTCAACTCCAACATTTCTCCACGAACATCCACGGTAATTTTCTTCGACAGGTCTCCGTTCGCAACCGCGGTTGTTACCCCCGCTATATTTCGTACCTGACCGGTTAAGTTCGATGCCATCTGGTTTACCGAGTCGGTAAGATCTTTCCATATACCACCAACACCTTTTACCGTTGCCTGTCCGCCAAGTTTACCTTCGGTACCAACTTCCAATGCCACACGTGTTACTTCCGATCCGAAGGAGTTAAGCTGATCCACCATGGTATTGATCGTGTTCTTCAACTCCAACATTTCTCCACGAACATCCACGGTAATTTTCTTCGACAAGTCACCGTTCGCTACAGCAGTTGTTACACCTGCTATATTTCGAACCTGGTTGGTTAAGTTACCAGCCATTTGATTTACCGAGTCCGTCAAGTCTTTCCATGTACCCCCAACACCCGGTACATCTGCCTGGCCACCGAGCTGTCCTTCGCTACCCACTTCACGCGCCACCCGTGTTACTTCCGATGAGAAGGAGTTGAGCTGATCCACCATGGTATTGATTGTGTTCTTCAACTCGAGCAATTCTCCCTTAGCATCCACGGTAATTTTCTTCGACAAATCTCCTTTCGCCACCGCGGTAGTTACCCCCGCTATATTTCGCACCTGGTTGGTTAAGTTACCAGCCATCTGGTTTACTGAATCTGTCAGATCTTTCCATACACCACCAACACCGCGCACCGTTGCCTGACCACCGAGTCGCCCTTCGGTACCTACCTCGAGGGCTACACGCGTTACTTCTGATGAGAAGGAGTTGAGCTGATCCACCAATGTGTTGATGGTATTTTTCAACTCGAGCATTTCTCCCTTTACATCCACGGTAATTTTTTTCGAAAGATTACCGCGCGCGATTGCAGTAGTTACTTCTGCTATATTTCGCACCTGGTTGGTGAGATTACCGGCCATCTGGTTTACTGAATCGGTGAGATCTTTCCACACTCCATCTACACCTTTTACTTTTGCCTGCCCGCCCAGTTTACCTTCTGAGCCTACCTCGCGGGCTACACGCGTTACTTCCATGGAGAAGAGATTGAGCTGCTTTACCATGTCGTTTACTTCTTTGGCAATGCGCGCAAATTCTCCCTGCAATACATGACCGCCAATTTCCTGCTGCATCTCCTGCGAGAGATTGCCTTTCGCAACAGAACTGATTACGTGCGCGATCTCAATAGTAGGATGTACCAGATCGGAGATGAGACCGTTCAGTGAATTTACCCCTGTACTCCACGAGCCTTTGGCATTAGGCACCTCTATACGTTCAGTAAGTTTACCTTGCTTGCCGATCGTATTACCGGCACGCATAAACTCCTGCATCATTTTTTCATTGAGTGAAATGATATCATTCAGTGTATCGCATATCTTACCGCTAACGCCTACCTGATCGAAAGGCATACGCACCGTAAAATTACCATTGCGCACTTCGGTGAGTACACGAAGTAATTCGCGGTTATCGAGAATGCCGAGTTGCTGATGATATTCCTGATCTATAGGAGAGTGAGAGGATTCTTTTTTTCGAGGTGCCTTCGGACGTGAAAGTACTTCTACAGTATCTCCGTTCTTCGAAGAAGTTACAGCTTTCGTTTTTTTGCCCATGAGGTAGAAATTTTTAAGTCAAACAATTTACTAGAGAATTACTGAGAAATAACACGAGTACAAGGGTAAAAAGTGTTTTGTCGGAAAATAATCCATGATCGGTCAGGCCTTGCGGAATTGATTCTACAGCGCAGGACATTTAGTGTATAAATAAAAAAGTATGCCAGGGCGGCCCGGCATACTTTATAGAGGGGTTGGAAATGTTTTACTCCTGGTGAACGCCTTCGGCAATCTCTTCAATCATCTTTTTGCAAAAGGCCGGAAGATCTTTCGGGCTGCGACTGGTAACCAGTCCGTTGTCTACCACTACTTCGCGATCTACCCAGTTAGCACCGGCATTAATCAGATCGGTACGGATAGAAGGGTAAGACGTAACTTCACGTCCCTCCATTAGTCCTGTTTCAATCAGCGTCCACGGTCCGTGGCATATAGCTGCTATAGGTTTATGTGCCTGTATAAATTCCGTTACGAAATTTACTGCATCTTCATCTATACGCAGGTGATCCGGATTGATAACACCACCGGGTAGAACCAATGCATCATAGTCGTCTGCACGTACATCATCTACGACCTTATCGACCGCATACTCTTTGCCCCAGTTCTTCTCTGCCCACGCTTTTATCTTGCCTTTCTCCAGCGATACAACTTCTACCGTGGCTCCTGCTTCCTTCAATGCTTTGATCGGCTCTGTAAATTCAGATTCTTCAAAACCATGCGTGGCCAACACCGCTACCTTTTTGTCATTGAGTTTTGCTCCCATTCTTGTGGTTGATTTAGTGGTTGATTATATATACGGTATATCCAGCAGATATACCGGTTTGCTTTTCGATAAGTCATAAAGAAAATAAAAAAGCATGCCTCAGGTATACCTGCAAAGTAGTCAGTATGCAGGCATAATCTTTGGCGCCCTGCCCAGGATAAAAGATCACTTATGATTGAGGATAAAAAGCCGCAGCATTCATTCTGGTATAGAAACAGTTTATCACTTGTGCTGATCGCCTGTTTTCTGTTGGCATTTGCAGGACAAACCTATACCGGCTGGATGGAGCATAATGATGACCTTGAAAAATTACAGGCACCTCCTATACCATTACGCGAGTATATTTTATCGGGACATTACCTGCAGGTAACATTTGAAAATTGGGAGAGTGAATTTTTGCAAATGTTCATGTATGTGATGCTTACTATATTTCTGCGTCAGCAAGGTTCAAGTGAATCGAAATCATTGGATGAACCGGAAGAAGTAGATCGGGAGCCAGTGCCGCATGCTGATGCACCGTGGCCGGTAAAGAGGGGCGGCTGGTGGCTAAGCCTCTATAAACGATCGTTGACACTCGCGTTTATTATACTTTTTACGATAAGCTTCTGGCTGCATGCTTACGGAAGTTTGCAAGACTATAATGAGGAGCAACGTCTGCGCCACGAACCGGTGCAAACAATGCGTGAATATATAGGCAGCACGCGTCTTTGGTTCGAGTCTTTTCAAAACTGGCAAAGTGAATTTGTAGCAGTAACATCTATTGTTTTACTGTCTATATTTTTACGACAGAAAGGCTCACCCGAATCCAAACCAGTAGATGCTCCCATCGCGGAAACAGGCAATTGAACCTTGAACTATAAAAGACGAAGGCTGCTCCCGAAAGAGCAGCCTTTTTATCTTTCACTTCGTTTACCTACGCCAGCATTATCTGGATCAGGCAGTGGGAATATTTCTCAGCCGTATTCATTTTACAACCTATCAAATTGAGCACTCCCAACGAAACGAAAGATGCATGACAACAATAAAACATTATGCCGGTCGGATATATGTTTGTTCGGTAATTTTGATAGGCGGAACATGTATTTAAAATATGTATAAAAAAATGCCCACTCGTAGAAACTATATATCTTTGCAGTGTGTTTTGTTAGCTCTTCGTAAGGGTATAATTTTTTTACTGTATACGCGCTAAACCCTCAGGTATGGCAACACGCTGGACAGGAACACTGGAATTTGGCTTGGTCACAATCCCATTCAAGATCGGAACAAAAGAGATTCGCCCCGGTGCTGACTCTCCTGATCTTGAAAAAGGTAACATTATACGCATCGTTGATTTCTTTTCGAAAGATGAAATCAACCTCTCACAATTCAATGCATCATTTCATATAGAGCCGGATAAAGATGGTTCGCACGCTTTCACGTTATTTCAGGATGGACTGATGAAGAATAATAAAGTAGCCATTGGCAGTTTTAACATGGATGAGAGCAAGTATATATGCCTGCTGCATGCAGAAGACGATGGCATATGTTTTGAGCTGGGCGAATCTTTTGTAGACGAAGAATCTCTGGAAGATCATCTGGCGAAGCAGGCTATGAGTGATGAACCGGAAGTGAAACGCGCATCACGATTTATAAGCATGAAGAAATTCTTTGCCATGCCGGGTGTGAAATTCTTTTAGTACTTTCTTTTTTTCCTCTTTCTTATTCGCAGCGGGTCCACAAATGATGCGCTGGCATATTATTTAACAGATGCCTGTGTAAACCGCATACACATGAAAGCAATCTGGACAGGAGCTATTGGCTTTGGACTCGTAAACATTCCCGTAAAATTATATAGTGCTACGCAGGCAAGTGAGCTCGATCTTGATATGCTGGATAAGAAAGATCATGCACACATTCGCTTTCACCGCGTGAATGAGGAAACAGGTAAAGAAGTAACGTGGCAAAATATAGTGAAGGCCTATAAATACCAGGGTGAATACGTTGTGCTGGATGATAAGGATTTTGAAAGAGCCAACCCTAAAAAAAGTAAAGTGATAGAGATCACAGATTTTGTGATGGAAGAGGAGATCGACCCTATATATTATGAAACACCCTATTACCTGGAGCCGGAGCGATCGGGTTCACGCGCGTATAGCTTGCTGCATGAAGCACTGATAAAAAGTGAAAAGGCTGCTGTAGGAAGTTTTGTGTTACGCAGTCGCGAGCACTTATGTATACTTCGCCCGTATGATAAAGCGATTGTGCTGAACCGGATTCGTTTTGCCGAAGAGATACGCGATGCTTCTGAATTAAAGTTACCAGCCACTAAACCCAAAGCCGGTGAATTGAAGATGGCACTGTCGCTGGTGGATCAGCTCACGTCATCGTTCAACATTTCTAAATTCAAGGATACGTATTCAGCGGAGTTGCGTAAATTGATCAAAGCAAAAGCGACCGGTAAGAAGACGGAGTTTCCGAAGTTGAAAGTAACGCACCGTAAAACTACCGACCTCATGTCGCAATTGAAGGCTAGTCTTAAACGCGCATCGTAATGAGTCTGACTTCCTATAAGCAAAAACGTAATTTTAAAAAGACGCCCGAGCCAGCGGGCAGGAAAAAAGCAGCAGCCTCTGCGTTGTCGTTCGTAGTGCAAAGACATGATGCCTCTCATCTGCATTATGATTTTCGCTTGCAGGTAGACGGTGTATTGAAAAGCTGGGCTATACCGAAAGGACCTTCCATGAATCCTGCGGATAAACGTCTTGCCATGATGGTGGAAGACCATCCGTTGGAGTATGGTAAATTTGAAGGCGAGATACCTGAAGGTAATTATGGTGCTGGTTCAGTAGAGATATGGGACAACGGTACATACGAACCTGAAAATATAGCTGACCGTGATGATTATGAAAGCGAGATGCGAAAGGGACTGAAGAAAGGGTCGCTGAAGTTTGTAATGCACGGTAAAAAACTGAAAGGCTCATTTGCACTGGTGCGTTTAAAGAGCGCTAAAGAGAACAGTTGGCTGTTGATCAAACACAACGATGAGTTTGCCAGGGATGAATATAACATTGAAGAAGAACGGGGAACAAAGCCGAAACGTGCAGTAAAACAAAACACGAAGACAAAAAGAGCACATTCTGATACCGCAGCTCTTGAGTCGGTGCCGCGTTCGGTGCGTGCGGAGACATCCAAAATAGAGCACTATATACAGCCCATGAGTGCGCAGATTGGTAATGGTGCCTTTGATAATCCGGACTGGATATTTGAGATCAAGTGGGATGGTTATCGCGCTATAGCAGAAATAAAGAAGAAGGAAATTCTTTTTTACTCGCGCAATGGTCTTTCGTTCGACCGGCTATATGTTCCCATTGTGGAAGCGCTGCAAAAACTAAAAGATGATGTAGTGCTGGACGGAGAGGTTGTGGTGCTTGATAAGAACGACAAACCGAGCTTTCAGAAATTACAGCAGTATCGCGATAACCGTTCGCTGCCGCTGATATACTATATATTTGATTGCCTTTCATATAAGGGAAAAGATCTTACCGGCCTTCCGTTGGTGGAGCGTAAAAAGATAGCGGAGAAAATTATACCGAAGAATAGTAATGTGCTACGTTACTCCGATCATGTAACAGGCGATGGTATAGCATTCTTTGAACATGCGGTGAAGCTGGGCCTGGAAGGAATTATAGCCAAGCGTGCTGATAGTAAATATAGTGTTGGCCACAGAACGTCTGACTGGCTGAAAATAAAAAATCATAATACTCAGGAGGCAGTTATTACCGGCTATACCGAACCGCGAAAAAGCCGCCAGTATTTTGGAGCGCTGGTATTGGGAATGTATGAGGACGGAAAGCTGAAGTATATAGGCCATACAGGAACGGGTTTTACCGAGAAGATATTAAAGGAAATATATACTACGTTACAGCCTCTGGTTCGCGATACTTCTCCTTTTGAAGAGAAGGTGCCGATCAATGGAGCCGTAACATGGGTGAAGCCCGTGCAGGTGTGCGAGATCAAGTATACTGAAGTGACTGACGAAGGTATATTACGCCACCCGGTCTTTATGGGGCTTCGCATTGATAAGCAGGCGAAGGAAGTGGATCACCTCGATGTGGCTGTTCCTGCAAAAAAGAAATCTCCCCGGAAAACAACGACTACAACGCGCGCAAAGAAACCGGCAAAGAATCGTTCACCGAAAACCAGAAACGAAACTTCGGCAGCGAATCGTGATCAAAATTCTGTTATGAAAGTAAATGGTCATGAAGTTTCTGTTACACACCTGGATAAAGTATACTGGCCGGATGAAGGAATCACCAAGGGCGATGTGATCGATTACTATAATAGCATTTATAAATATATACTTCCTTATCTCAAAGACAGACCTCAATCGCTGAAACGAAATCCCAATGGCATTGCCGATAAAGGATTTTTTCATAAAGATGCTGCAGAGGGCGCACCCGCATGGGTGGAACACCTTTCGCTGTATTCTGAAAGTGCCAACAAAGATATAGACTATATCATTTGTAATAATCGCGCCACGTTGCTCTATATGAATAATCTTGGTTGCATTGAGATCAACCCGTGGAACTCGCGCATTGGTGATCTGGATAAACCTGATTACCTGGTAATGGATATAGATCCTTCTGATAAAAATTCTTTTGATGAAGTGATCGATGCTGCTCTCGCTATAAAGGAAGTGCTTGACCAAGCGGGTGCATCTTCATTTTGCAAAACTTCGGGCGCATCGGGCCTGCATGTATACGTACCGTTGGCTGCCCGCTATACATACGATCAGGCTCGTTCGTTTGCCGAGATCGTAGCATCTCTCACGCATGATCTTCTGCCAGACATTACTACAATGGAGCGCTCGCTCTCCAAACGCAAAGACCGTATATACCTCGACTATCTCCAGAATAAGCGTGGCCAGACTCTTGCCTCCGTATATAGTCTCCGCCCCGTGCCCGGTGCCACTATATCAACACCGCTCGAATGGAAAGAAGTAAAACACGGACTAACGCCTTCACAATTTACCATACAGTCTCTCCCCAAACGCCTCAGCAAAAAGGGCGATCTCTTCACAGCCGTTCTGCGCAAAGGAATTGACCTGGCGAAGTGCCTGCAAAAATTGGAACGTGTTTAGGTGTTTACGTGCTTACGTGTTTATGTTCATAATAACCCGAATACGTGCACACGTACCAACATAAACACACAATAAACTCCCACGCCAAAGAACACATGTCCTGAAAGAATTGAAACCATATACTCTTTAAGAGGCACGTCAGGAGGGAAGGGATGGATGGCGAAGAATAGTTGCCAGATGAGGATGCCAAACAGGCCGAAGATGAAACCATATAGCATGCAGATGAGCAGGGTTGGTGATCCTATACCTTTACTCCAGAGCCAATGCCATACCATAGCAAAGAGAATACCCACCAGGTAATGTGCCGCTATACCTGTAACAATAGCCCATGGACTATCGGATAACCCGCGCGCAGGCGTTGTTTGAAACGTCAGCATCGTTCCCAATATCTTTACCACCTTAAACCGTTTCTTCGTGATATAGGATACTATATACATGAAGGCAGTCATCACAGCCGTGCCGGATATACCTGCGAAGATGGTAAGCCAGGAAGAATGCATGTTGTTATGTGTTGTTATGTGTTTAGGTGTTTACGCTGATACGTGTTTATGTTCGTAACAACGTAAACACGTGCACACGTACCAAACGTAAACACGTTTAATATTTTCGCTGACACACTTCGCAATAAAAAGTTCTTCGGTTGGTTTTGCCGAGGTATTGTTTTAGTATGGGAGCGTGGTCGCGGGGACAGATTTTTTTGGTGTGGACGAGCCAGTGTTTTTTTAGTTCAAAGTTCTTTTTCCATTCGAGGAAGTCGAAGCTATAGCGTACGGCTTCATCTATCAATTGCTTCTTTTTGCGTGGCGGAAGTTTACCGACTGTGCTTGCCGGATGCACGCGGATACGGAACAATACTTCATTCTTAATGATGTTCCCAACTCCTGCAAATATATGTTGGTCCAGCAAGGCATCGCATACAAGCGTGGAAGGTATATCTTTTAATTTCTTCATGGCCTGTTGCGGGTTCCAGGAATCACTCATTACATCAGCTGTCCAATCATATATAGCATCGAGCGGCTTTTCAATCAGCTCCAGTGAGCAGGCGTAAAAGTTTAATTCTCCTTTTGCGAAAGCGATGTGTAGCCGTGCCGTTGCATCCTTTCGCTCATCGATGCGATACGATCCGAACAATAGAAAATGTACACGCACGGTAAACGCATCGAAGCAGATAAGAAAATGTTTTCCCCAGCTTTTAAAATCAATGACCTTCTTCCCCGTAAGCCTGCCTATATCAAACTTCTTCGTACTCCCGTCAGCTGTTATAATTTTCTTGCCCCTAAACTTCTGCACAGCTTCCTTGAGTATAACAATGGATGGACCTTCGGGCATGCTTTTACGTGTTTATGTTGGTACGTGTGTACGTGTTTATGTTGGTACGTATGCACGTGTTTACGTTTGGTATAGAATTTAGAACGCTACGTAAACACGTGCGCACGTAAACACTTACACACGTGATAGCGTTCGCAGTTCAATAACCTCGAGGTTCCGACTCGCTGGGCCGGTGAGTACATTTCCTTCGGCATCGTAGCGGGCACCGTGGCAGGGACAGTCCCAGGTTTGTTCTGCGAGGTTCCAGGCTACGCTGCATTTTAGATGTGTACAGGTAGGGGAGACGGCATGAAGTGTTCCATCGCTGTCTTTGGATACAGCTATAATTTCGCCGTTATACTTTACTACTTTGCCTTCACCGGGCGCGAGCGATGCCATTTCATCCAGCGTCTCCGTTGCAAACCATTTGCCTATAAATTGTTTCGCCACATCGGCATTGTGTTCTATAAAGTTTGCAAAACCTGCCACCGGTTTTACCCGCGATGGCGAGAAGAGATCGGCAAATATACTTTCCTTTTGCACGATCAGATCGCGAAGTACTATAGCTGCCACACTGCTATAGATCATACCGTTGCCACCATAGCCGGTAGCTACATATACATTTTCGGAATGTCCTGGCAGATGGCCGATATAGGGCAGCCCATCCGCGGGTTCAAAATATTGTGATGACCATTGATAAGCTACTTCGCGTATCTTGAAATATTGGCGTATATGACTTTCTAATTGGCGAAAACATTTTTCTGTATTGGGTTCATGCCCGGTCTTGTGATCTTCGCCACCGGCAATCAGGTATTTCGTTCCATCGATAATTTGTGTTCGGTAGTAATGATAGGGATCATGCATATCATAGCAAAGTCCTTCGGGGTAATGATCATCTTCCAGTCGCACAGCCATCGCATAACTCCGCCACGGTGAGCAGCGCAGATGTAGCAGATTAACCGTAGGGGGTATATGTGTAGCGTAGATCAATCGTTTTGTTTTGAAGGTGGCTGCTTCCGATTCAACGTCAATGATCTCATCATCTTCGTTTGTGTTTGTTACGCGACTATATTGAAGAATCGTTCCTCCGGCAGCTTCGTATTGATTGGCGAGAGCATACACATATTTGAGTGGATGAAATTTCGCTTGTCCTTCCACGCGAATGGCTTTCTCAAAAGGAATAGCGACCGGTATAGAGGAAGTATAGCTGAGTGCCAGTCCGGCTTCTTCTGATGCTATCGCTATATCTTCCAGTTCGCGCGATTGCTTTTCATCCTGCGAAAATAAATACGCGGCCGCTTCTTCAAATCCACAGTCGATGCGATAATCCTCTATATGGTATCGGATCAGGTGTATTGCTTCGCGTGCAGCGGTTGCTACCAATCGGGCATTTTCTCTTCCAAAGTTTTTCTGGATCGTGGTATACGGAGTGTCGAGTAATGTATTCAAATGCGCAGTAGTGCCACTGGTAGTACCAAACCCTATATTATGACTTTCGAGGATCAAACATTTCAATCCTGATTTCTGTAACAGCAATCCGACAGATATACCGGTGATGCCGCCCCCAACAATAATGACATCATATAATTCTGTAAAAGTCGGTTTGTTTTGAGTTTGATATACCGGCATCTCTTGCCAGAGACTCACGTAAGCTCCATCGCGTGTGATCATAACTTGTTGTTTTACGGGAGGAGAATAAATTTCTCTGCCAACAACATGACTGGGATGGAGGAGTTGATATCGTTAATTGAAAGGAATATGCTGGGGTATAATATACCCAATGTGTCGTGGTATATTTGCCAGCATTGTATGAACGAAGCGATCAGAAAAGTTTTAGCTGCTGATTTTTCTTGGGGGGAACCGCTTTACCAAACACTGTGCGGCCCTCGTACTTCCAGGAGTCCTGCCGTTCTTTTTCGATCACAGCATCGAGGTTGGCGTTCGGTATAAAATCTTTCTCTGCACGTGTAGATAATTCTGAAAGACTTTTGATCGCCTGCTGTTTATCACTTTCACCGATCTTCGCTTTGTCTACCGCTGTGCGAAGCGTTGCTATGGTTTCATCATATACTTTTACCGGCACCGGAAACGGATGGCCATCTTTACCTCCGTGCGCAAAAGAGAAACGTGCAGGATCTTTAAATCGCGAAGGTGTTCCATAAATCACTTCACTCACCAGCGTAAGCGACTGCAACGTGCGCGGCCCTAAACCTTCGAGCAGTAAAAGTTCTGCAAAATCTTTTGGTTGCTTTTCGTGTGCCAGCCAAAGTATACTTCCCAGTCGTTTCAGATCAACATCTGCGGCATGTACTTCATGGTGAGCCGGCATGACAAGCTTCTGTATCTCTTTCATCATACGGTCAGGTGTTTCCTGTGCCATGTTCATAAGGCTCGCCTGCGTAGGTATAGCTTCTTTCGCCACCATATTTAGTATAGCACCCTGGTTCTCGCCACAGATGGATGTGTGAGGCTCTTCTACAAACGATGTGAGTGAAGCCGAATGCCAGTGATAACGCCTGGCTGTTGTACTCCGCGGACTCATCCCTTGCTGTACCACCGTCCATTGTCCTTCATCGCTCACAATAAAATTATGCAGGTATAATTGAAAGCCATCTTGTATAGCCGTGTTGTCAACCTTCGCGCTTAGTTTACTGCAACGTACCAGGTACTCGCCATCGAGGCCGGTGCGTTCGCCAACCTGCAGTAACTCTGCCGGAGTTTGTCGCGATATATTTCCTTTACCGCCACATATATAGATGCCCAGCTCCTTTGCATGTGGATTGATTGCGCGCTTGAGTGCTCCCATCACCGAAGTGGTGATACCAGACGAGTGCCAGTCCATTCCCATAACACAGCCCAGACTTTGAAACCAGAACGGATCACTAAGTCTGCGCAATACTTCTGCTTTACCATACTCCGCAAGTATAGCTTCTGTTATAGCAAGCCCGAGTCGGCCCATGCGCTCGGCAAGCCAGCGTGGCACGTGTCCATAGTGCAAAGGAAGGTCAGCAGAGCCAGATCGTTTAAGCGCCATACAGTTTGTAAAGTAAAGTATTTCCGGTAAAGTTCCGCGCAGATAAAATGCCGGGCATGAATTTTTCTTTCGTACACGCTGGCGGTGAAGCACGAAGCTTGAAGTATAAAAAGCTTAAAGCCTGGAGTACAAAGCAGAAGCTGGCGTGTATTTCACTTTCGGCTTTAAGCTTTCCGCCTTCAGGATCTGTACATCAAAAAACATAAACGCTATGGCTAAGTATTCAAAAACAGCGCAGAAGAAAGTATCAAAAGTAATGCGCGAAAAAAAAGCTGGTACCCTTAAAAGCGGACGCAGCGGAAAGAAAGTAACAAGTCGCAAACAGGCAATCGCCATCGGACTATCCGAAGCACGTAAAGCAGGAGCGAAGGTGCCGAAGAAGAAAAACTGAAGTATATATACTGCTGTTTTTCTCAGCTCCTCTGCGGAATTGAATATCGAACAAGAAACATCGATCAACGAATGTTGAAGTATAGAGTCTATGTCCGGAGGAAGGAAAGACAGAAAACATTTGCTGTTAATGGTTAACGAATAACAGAATTGAATATCGAACAGGGAACATCGATCAACGAATGTAGAAGTATAAAGTCTATGTCGGGAAGACGGAAAAATCGAAAGCATTTGCTGTTAACGATTAACGGAAAATGAATATCGAACAAGGAATACCGATCAACGAATGATGAAGTGAACTATATTTCCGGATTTCCTGGCTTTCCGTCTTCCGTCTCTTCTGTATTTACATTTTCCTGTTTAAACTCATATATATACTTCACCCGATTTTATAATCTATAGGCAACATTACTTTCATATTTTACAAGTAGTTTCGCAAGAATAGATTTCTTGCACCAAAACCCATTGTACATGAAACAACACTACTTGTTCATCTTTTTACTGACTGTATTTTCGATCGGGGCGATTCGATCTTCGGCCCAGGTAAATCTGGGCGTGATCAATTCGTCTTATCAGCAGAACTTCGATTCGCTGGCCAGCACAGGCACTACCAACGACATCGCTACACTACCCACCGGCTGGACGTTTTCGGAGTCGGGTACCAATGCAAACACAACCTATGCTGCAGGCACAGGTTCATCCAACGCGGGTAACACCTATAGCTTTGGTCTCACCGCTGCAGACCGCGCGTTGGGCGGATTACTTTCCGGATCACTGATTCCTACAATTGGTGCAGGCTTCACCAACAACACGGGCAGCGCTATAACTTCTTTGCAGATAAACTATCGCGGTGAGCAATGGCGGTTAGGTGCTTCCGGCAGAGGAGCCGATCGTCTGGATTTTCAATTTAGTCTGGATGCTACATCGCTTACTTCCGGTACATGGACGGATATAGATGCGCTTGATTTCAGCAGTCGTGTAACGATTGGTACAGTTGGCGCATTGAATGGTAATGATACAACCAACAGCAAGGAAATTTTACAGACAATCAGTGGCCTTAGTATTGAACCGGGGGCCACATTCTATATACGCTGGGTTGACTTCAATGTATCAGGCTCGGATGATGGTTTGGCTATTGATAATTTTATACTTACTCCTATAGGTTTACCTTCTAATGTTCCTTCTATCAGGCTGGTTCCGGAGTCGCTCAACTTTGGCGATGTTACGGTGAACGACAATGCGCGCCTGCGTTACCAGGTAATTGGCGCTAACCTGCAGGACTCGATCAAGATATTTGCTTTCAGCCAGGTATATACTTTGTCTGTTGACAGTATACATTTCAATTCCGTTGTTACACTTCCTCCCGATGGTGGTTATGTACATGTAAAATTTGCACCTGTAGCACCCGGCCTTGTAACCGATTCGCTGGCTCACTTTAGCGGCACCGCCTTCAGTGTAGAATTTGTAAAGGGTAATGGCTTTGATTTTGTAAGCAGTGTTATACCCATTGCTACCGCCAGAACAAAAGCCGTAGGCGAGAAAGTCACTGTGGGTGGACGCATCACAGTAGGTAATGAACTGGGCAATCCGGCCTATATACAGGATGCAACAGGTGGTATACCGGTTTTTGATTATACGTTGGCAAACAGTGTTTCTATTGGAGACTCTGTTATTGTTACCGGCCCGATCGGTTTGTTCAACGATCAGAAGCAGATCAGTGGTGCAGGTATTGCTTTCATCAAACCCGATTCATCGAAGAAAATTATAGCCCCTAAATCTATTACACTCGATCAGTTGGCGGCCAATGAAGGTTTGCTGGTAAAAGTGCAACGTGTAACACTGGCTGATAAATCTTTTGTATTCTATCCGCAAAGTACAGAGACGATGATAGGTAATGGTATACAAGGCGATCTTCGTATTGATGGCGATACAGATATACCGGGTCTTTCCAAACCGCAGGATACAGTTTCCATTACGGGTGTTGTGGGGAGGTTCAGAACCAACGCACAGCTCATGCCGCGCTTTCAGGCAGATATACCGGGTGCTGTTGTGCCAACACCGGCATCGGATAGTATAGCACGCGATAAAACATTGGATGTAGTAAACTGGAACCTTGAGTTCTTTGGCGCGAAGAAAGAAGACTATAGCAACGAAGAATATGGTCCGGAAGATGAAGACCTGCAACTGGCTAACGTGAGAAGGGTACTGGATTCTTTACAGGCAGATATAGTAGCTGTACAGGAAGTTTCCAACGATTCATTGTTCCGTGCATTGATCGCGCAGTTGGGTAAATATCGTGCTGTTTGCTCTGACCGATATTCGTATTCGTTTGATGGACCAAGCAATACATTCCCTCCGCAGAAAGTATGTTTTATTTATGATACAGCTACGGTGAAGATTGTATCCGCTCGTCCGTTGTTTGAAGAGTTGTATGACAAAGCGTGCAGTACCAATCCGGAATTATTGCCGGGTTATCCCGGAGGAAGTCCTTCGAGCTTCTTCTCCAGCGGACGTCTACCCTATATGTTAACGGTAAATGCTACTGTGCAGGGCGTAACGGAAAAAGTATCGCTGGTAGATATACATGCAAAATCCGGATCAACGGCCGATGACAGAAGCAGAAGGCTCTATGATGCACAAGTATTGAAAGATTCATTGGATGCATATTATCCGGATGAGCAAATTATTGTGCTGGGAGATTTGAATGATGATCTCGATCAATCGATCGTTACCGGGTTGGGTAGCCCATACGTTGAGTTTGTAAATGATACGGCAAACTATATACCGGTTACCAAACACCTGAGCGATGCGGGTGCGCGATCTACTACCAGTTTTCAGGATGTGATCGATCACCAGGTCATCACCAACGATTTGTCGGATGAATATATAGCAGGTTCAGAACGTGTTATTACACCGTTCCGCCTTATTCAGAATTATGCCACAACTACATCCGATCACTTGCCGGTAATGGTACGCTATCAGTTGCGTGCACCGGAAGTCAGCTTTACACAACAAGGCTTGTCGTTGCAGGAAAGTAATACAAACGTGCAAACTATATCCCTGTCGGTGAGTAAACCTTTGTCAGCAGCCAAACAGATTGTACTGGCCTTGACGGGCGATGCAACGTACGGTAAAGACTTTGTAACCGAACCGGCTGCGGTAAATAATCGCGTAGTAATAACTATACCTGCAGATTCGTTACATGCTTCCTTTACTATTCGTGTACAGGAAGATAAACTGGATGAACTCGCAGAGACAGCAACGTTTACTATACTCTCCGGTGATGGCCTTCAGGCGGGCGATCAACCGGCCTTCACGCTTACCATTGAAGACAACGATGTGCCTACTGTTGCTTTTGCAGAATTACTGCCATCGGCCAAAGAAGGTTCGGGTATATATGATCTCAAACTGAATCTGTCTACACCAGTTGCATCTGATCAGACAGTAACGCTATATGTAACACAAGGCCCGGGTGTAGTATACGGAGAAGATTATACAACGGAACCAGCGTTAGAGCAGCAACGCATTACGGTGGATGTACCTGCCGGCAGCAACAATGCAGTATTGGCGATAACACCGTTGCAGGATGGCAAGCGCGAATTACCAATCGAGCTGATATCATTCTACCTCGAAAAAACATCCGATGGTTTACTGCCGGTGCAGCCGCGCATTTCGATCTTCTCCATCCTTGATGTGAAGAAAAGACAACCACACGTGATCGCATCGCCTAACCCTACAACCGGTGTTGTGCGCCTGATCTGTGCTGAACTGGAAAATGGTGAAACCGTGCAGGCAGAATTACGCGGACCAAGCGGAGAGTTGTTATATAACGGAAGTGGTACACTCGATCAGCTGAGCACTATATTTACTTCTAAAGTACAACAACACAGACGCGGCATCTATACCATCAACGTATGGATCGATGGTGACGTGATAGCTGTGCGTGTGCTCAAGATATAGTATATAATTATTGAGAAATGAAAACAGGCGTCTCTTGCGGGGCGCCTGTTTTTGTATATGCTATGCCGTAACTTAGATTATGATTAGAATGCATTTACCGGCAGCAGAAACATTTCGGCCAGCAGTTCGTATGAACGGAGGCGATCTTCAAATGTATCGGCAAAGGTAGAGATCACAATCTCGTCTACATTATAGTTTTTAGCGAGTTGTTTGATGCGTTCCTTTACAACGTCCGGAGTACCGGTAATGGTGCGCATGCGATTATACTGTACACGCGCCAGTTCTTCGCGCGAGTAGGCATACGACTTGACAAGTTCGTAAGAAGGTGATTCATTAATTTTACCGCGCTCAATACTCAGGAGTCTGTAATCCATCACGGCCTGCACTTGTGCGGCTTTCTCTTCGGTATCACCACAGAAAACAAATATACCTACACTGGCTTTCGGTTCCTGCAATTGTTCAGAAGGTCTGAACTGCTCGCGATACGCCAGTATAGCTTCGGGCCCGCCCATCGGATTAATAAACTGTGCGAATGACAGCGCCATTCCAAAATGTGCCGCTATATAGGCACTCTCACCGCTGCTGGTTAACATCCACAACTCCGGTTGTGTAGGGATGCTTGGTATAGCGCTAACTTTTTCATGAAGTGTACCGGCTTCGTGCTCATCTGCCAGAAACGCTTTCAGATCTACCAGTTGCTGAATATACTCTTTCGGGTTAAACGTGTTGGATGGATTGAGTAATGATGCCGTGAGGCGATCGCCTCCGGGAGCACGACCAATCCCTAAATCAATACGCCCGGGATATAGCGCTTCGAGTAAACGAAAATTCTCGGCAACTTTTAACGCACTGTGATTGGGTAACATAACACCACCCGAACCAAAGCGAAGATTTTTGGTTTCACCGGCTAATCGTGCTATGAGTACTTCGGGAGCTGCACCCGCTAAGGTAGCAATGTTGTGATGTTCGGATACCCAATAGCGTGTATAGCCTAACTGATCGGTAAATTTGGCGAGCCTGATGCTTTCTTGTAAAGCTTCCTGTGCAGAACTTCCTCTGCGTATAGGTGTCTGATCGAGGACACTGAGTTTTATCTTCATAATCGGAAAAACATTCATTGCCATTCCGATTTCGATTTTACACGGAATGGATATTATGAGTAAACATCACGGTAGTGAACAAAGGTTCAGGCGACTCAGAAGATTTTTATTGGCAGAAGAATGACTGTTTCTTCGAATGTTGAAGAAACAGTCATAGAAGTGGATCAGGCAGCGGAGATCTGTCGTACACCCTGCAGCTGCAGGTATGCCATGGCAGCTACCCATAGGGCTACGGCACTGATGGCTATATATCCGATAGCGGTAAGATCAAAGAGCTGCGGTACAACGATGGCGGCACTGGCAATTACCCACACTATATCTAAGACGATAATCACATAGATGTTTTTTACACGAAGCGAGTGGCGCATACCTTCGTAACTTACAAAGGCAGCGAAAGCTACTAGAAAGATACCCGTCTCCAGGAACGCTTGTATTTCTGTTACACCGAAGAGCGAGGCAACCTGCGAGGCCAGTGCTATTAAAGCAACTCCGGTTATACCTGAGCTGACAGCGTTGATGAGCAATACATTTTTTAAAGTAAACAGGGAAGTATGTGCTGAAGTGTTCATAGTTGTTTTTGTTTTGTTGATGATGCAAAGGTATAGGAGCGGGCAGGGGCTATACTTATCTTCACGCGACAACCGGTTGTCCTTTCGCGCCAATTCCATACAACCATGATGAAAGCGAATATGCTTCCGGTATATTTGATGTATGGAAGAACAACAGAAACGTTTTGTGCAAAGTATGCTGGCGTATGCAGCACAACGCGGTATATCCGTGCCTCAACTGTGCAGGCTGGCTGGTATAGATTTCGATGCTGTAAAAAGAAATGACCCGGTAACCATCACTTCCCGGCACATCGAGGCACTTTGGATACAGGCTATTCAACTGAGTGACGATGCATTGTTCGGATTACACTTTGGTGAGTCGCTTCAGTTAGGAGCGCTGGGTATAGCAGGAGAGATTATCCGCTATAGCCACACCGTTGGCGAAGCACTTATACAAGCGGCTGCGCTCACGCCTATGGTTACCGATCTGGTTACGATGGAAGTAAAACAATCGCAAAAATATTTTACCGTAGAACTTATACCCACGTCTATCGGCAGGTTGCAGGAGCACGCAGTAACCTTTCGCCAGATGCTGGATCTTCTTTTTGTTTTCACCATTCATGAACTGGACGGCTTATTGTTCGAGCGCATTGTGCCACACGCAGTCCGTTATCCGTTTGCTATAGCAGATGCTGCTGAGTACGAGCGCGTGCTGCGGTGTAAGCCCGCTCGAGCCAGCTCCTGTATATTGGAATTTGATAATCGTTATTGGAACGAGCCGGTGATCTCAGCAAACCAGGAATTGCAGCGTATGTTATTGGAGCAGGTGCGCCAGACGGAAAGTGCAGAACAATCGTACAAGGCGAGAATATATACTTACCTCATGAGTAACTCCTATCTCGGTGTGCGGTCGCTGGAAGATGTAGCGGCAAACTTTCATGTGAGCAGTCGCAGTTTACAACGCAAGCTTCAGGAGGAAGGAACATCCTACCAGCAACTGGCCGACACTGTACGGAAATCATTGGCAGTGCACTATATCCGCTCCGGTAATTATCAGGTAAAAGAGATCTCGGCTATATTAGGCTATAACGAACTGAGTGCCTTTACGCGGGCATTTAAACGGTGGACGGGTAAAGCACCGGCACACTATGCTGCTGAGTCATCGGTGTCATAACCCCGGAGTCGTATTACTCGTATAATTGTAGAAGAGATTGAGAACAAGATTCCACATAATAATATATACCGGGAAGTAAAAAGAGTGGATATAGGAAACTTTTTGTGCCGGAAATATCTTTTTATACCAAGATGTGAAAGTATATATACACCTGCATCATTTGCCGGAACCTGCAACAGGTTTTGTTGTTTTGAAATATAGTGAAGTATAGAAACTATAAACGGAGCTGAAAATTCAGTGATACATCGGTTTACTGGCGCTTTCTGCAGCGCCTTTTCAGGAGCATCTCTCCTCTGAAAGACTGGAAATCCAAGGAATTTATTTCTTCCCCGCACAAATCATACATCCCTGGTTATTCAATTACCAAAACAGGTCATGTTCTGGCCTCAAGGTTGCATTACTATACCGGAGCCTCGAAGGAATTGCTGCAGGGCAACACTTTACAGAAGTTTATTGTGGACGACTGGAAGCGCTTAATCCACATACCCTGGTAGAAATGGCCTTCTGTAAGCTGTGAAAGGTTGGAATTGTTTTTTCTAAATCTGGAAAAGGAAGAACCACTATGATGAAACGTGTTTTAGGAAGGCTTTACAATTATTTGTTATGGATACCGATTTTACTGGTATTCTTTTCGTGTAGCAGAAATATTACACCGGTCGATACGGCTAAGAAGCACTCGGAAATACCTGCGACCCGTACCGCATCCGTTGATTCGCTGGCAGGAACAGAGTTGGGCCGGGCCGGTAACTATATTGCATTTGATACTTTAGTGCATCCTATTCACTCTGGTGTGCCTGCTCCCTGGAAAAAGGACGCAGTGCTAAACGCCCGCGTAGAGAAAAAAGTAATGGAGTATTACGCGCGCAACGGCTATACAACGCGCTGGCTGGGCGAAAAAGGCGCAGGATATTTCTTTGATGAGCTGAAATCTATTCTGGCACACGCAGATCTTGTTGGGTTGACACCTGCTGATTATTCGATCGAGCGGATCGAAGAGAAACTGCAGGAAGTATATAAGACACAGCCTGCTATTGCCGCAGAAGTAGTTGACCTTGATGTGCAACTCACGGAGGTATTTTTCCTTTTCACTACGCATGTGCAAACTGGTCGTATCAGAAATATAGCAGGCGGTGGCTCAATCTGGATTCGCGATGCACAGGAGGAGAAGACAGCTGATATAGCCTTACTGGCCGGTGTAGATAAACCCGAACAACTGGCTACAGCGTTGGCAGCCCTTCAACCGGCTTCTGAGCAGTATGCGAAATTGCAAAAGGCACTGGAGAGTTATCGCACAATGGAAAAATCGGAAGCGGCTGAGTTACCGATGAGCCTGGCAATTAATAACAAGATAAAACCCGCAGATCGTCATGCTGTGATTCCGTATGTGCGCAGAAAGCTTTCGCTTACCGATTTGAAAGTATATAGCATGCCGGTAGATTCTGCTACCGGTCAACTGGATTCATTGGTATATGATGCAGATCTGGTATCGGCTATAAAACTCTTTCAGTTACGCCATGGCCTGGAGCCGGATGGAATTATAGGAGAGAAGACGTTGAAATTTCTGGCACAGTCATTCCACGAAAAAGCCAATATACTGGCATTGAATATGGAACGTCTTCGCTGGATTCCGAACGATAAATATACCGGTAACTATATAGCGGTAAATATACCCGAATATACTTTGCGTGCTTTTGAGAACGGAAAAGAAGCACTGGATATGCGTGTGATTGTAGGGGCCGTGAATAAATCAACACCGGTGTTTAGTGATGAGCTGAACTATATAGTATTCAGTCCTACATGGACAGTGCCCACCAGTATTATTCGCGAAGAGATCATTCCGCGACTGCAGAAAGATTCAGCATATTATGCCAAGAAGAACTATGCTTTCTTTAAAGATGAAGTAACAATCGATCCTTCCAGTGAATCATGGAAAGGTGAAACAGTAAACCCCTATAAATATCGTATCGTGCAGCAACCCGGTCCGGATAACTCACTGGGACTTGTAAAATTTGGTATGCCGAACACGATGAATATATACCTGCACGACACGCCCAATCACCGCTTATTTACCAAGAGCTATCGTGCTTTGAGCCATGGTTGCGTGCGATTGGATGAACCTGCACGTTTTGCAGAATATCTTTTGCGCGACCAGCGTGGCTGGAATCGCGAAACGATCGTAAAAGCAATGAACGCAGGTACCACCACTACGATACATCTGCGGAAAAGATACCCGGTATATATGGAGTATCGCACAGCATGGGTGGACGATACTGGCGTAGTAAATTTTCGCGAAGATATATATGGCCACGACAAACGTCAGCTCGAACAACTTTTCCCGTCTGACAAGGTATCTACCGTAGCAGGGCTATAGGTATATATTACTTACTGTGCGTGGCGAGCCATTACGCTTACATTTTCCAGCAACTGGTTAACGTTGAGGTAATGTGATGATGCGAGATAACCGGCATCATTAAAGTATGCAAAGACGGCCGTGCGATTCTTGATGGTATCAATTACCTCGCGCGCAATTTCTTTGGAGAGTGCCGGGCATCCCTGGCTTCTGCCCAGGCGGCCATAATGTTTAATCCAGTATTCACTTACATAATCAGCATCGTGCATCACAACAGCACGATCGCGCATGTTGTCGTTATAACCTTTGTCCTGGCCATCCAGTTTCAGGCTATAGCCTTTGCTGCCTATATAGGTTTCTGCCGTGATATAAAACCCGAGACTGCTTTGGTTGGAGTGAGCTATATTCGAGAAATTCTTCGCTATATCTTCACCGGTATTTTTTCCATGACTCACATAGGTATAAAACTGCACTGCCAGTTTATCGAGGTCAATAGTATAAAACCGTTTCTCGCGGCTCGGCTTCGTAAAGTCTATAATTGAAAGTATATTTTTCTGGTTGAGTTTACCTTGCATGCGGAGACTATAATATCCGATAACTGCGTAACGAAAAGCATCGTATGATAAACGATAACGCTCAAGTCCTATTTGCTGATAAAGATGTTGCAGTGAATCTTCAAATTGTAAGGCCGAAAGATTTTCAACTCCGGTAGAATCGGCAGCAACAGAAATAGGATGAGAAGAATGTGCAGATGAGAGATCGGAGGGCAGAGCAGGTAAGGCCGAGTAAAGGGCAAACAGCCCATAGATAAGAAATGTCATAACAAAGAGGGGTTTGTTGAAAGAAAGTGCGAATCAACGCAGTCAAGCGAGTTTAAAAAAATGAAATTTCTTTCAAAGAGTACGTCAGTTCTGATTGTAGTCAATTGCGCTGCGATATTTTTCCACGAAAAAGTAAAGGGGATTGCAAGAATAACCCGATCGCACATGAATTTCCACACGCGCATCTGCGAAGTTTACTATCGCTCGATGAATTGAGGATTACTTCTTTTGATGTTTGGCCTCGTTAATTTGCCGGATAAAGTTCAGCAATAACGGATAGCCTGGCTCTGTCATGTCGTGCCCATAACCGGCCATCTCATACAGCGTGGTTTGTTTGTGACCAGCCACTTTCATCATACGGGCGAGGTAAGCGTTTTCTTCATAACGTCCCAGCATTTCCATTTCACGATCACCGGTAATAAGTAATAACGGAGGGGCATCGGCGCGCACATGATAGAGCGGAGCGTACTGATCTATCACTGGTTGCTTGTCTGGTATATTCGATTCTTTGCGGATTGTAAAATGTGTAATAGCCTGGCAACTGAACGGTGCTATACCGGCCAATGTGTTGGCATCGATGCGATGAGCTTTGAGCCATTGTTTATCCAGTCCCACCATAGCGGCAAGATATCCGCCAGCAGAATGGCCGGAGATAAAAATACGCGAAGGATCGCCCCCATACTTTGCAATGTTTTTATATACCCACGCTATAGCGGCAGCAGCATCCTGTATATATACCGGTGAATTTACCTGCGGAGCCAACCGATAGTTTACAGCCACGATTGCTATACCATTGTTCTTTAGTCGCTCGGGTATAAATTTTTCTCCACCCGTAAGCCCTCCACCATGAAACCACACCACGGTTGAAAAATTCTTTTCGCGTTTCGGATAGTATATATCCAGCATACAGCGTGTACGCGCATACGAATCTTTACTGGTAACTGAATCTGAATAATACGGGAGATTGGTTTCTGTTTTATAAGCATCGGCCTGGGCAAAGGCTGCTATACTTACGATATTGAGCAGAAAGATGAACGCGATGTTACGGCAGGGCATGGATTGAAAAAGTTTGCTATACCCGAAGTAACAAAATCGCAGGCCTATGGAGAAACCGCTTAAAGAATATTGGTAGCACCCATAAAAGAAATTGTGGCTACCGGCAGGATAGGTCAGCCGGAACAGGAATCAGAATTTCCATACCTTTTGTTTGGTGGAAGCACGGAAGCTCTGTTCCTGTTTGGGCTGGTATCTTTTCATGCAGGTATAGAATACGGATATACGCTGCTAATTGTTTGATGCGCCATTGGTGATCCAGCACAAAATAGTATTCTTTTCATCAGACGTGAGGGAACTTCCTTTCGGCATATCGCCACTGGATACGGATGTGCTGATGGATGTTCTCGCACTATATACCTCACTGTAAGTCAGTAACTCTCCGGGACCATTTTTACTTCCCGAGCCATGACAACTGGAGTTGGTGGCGCAGGATGAGCTGATAATGGGAGCTACATCTGTTGAATACACGATCGATACGCCACTGCAACTTACTGTTTCAGAAGAAGAGTTGTGATCGGAACATGCTGTTATATATACCATTGTACTGATGATGCCGGGTATAAGAAATCGGGGGATATACCTTTCTGCCTGCTGCATACGCTTTGTTTTGTGTATAACGATGCAACATGATGAAACGTAACGGATTATATCAGGAATGCGACCACTAATTATTTTTCAGCGATAGGAGAGTGGTTTGTGGATACTATGAAATATACTGATGTATGGATCAGTGTGCCATACCAAAGCGTTCATGTATATCTTGTACTGCTTCTTTATTATCGGCCATAATGAGCAGGTGATCATTTTCCTTGATCACCGTATCTCCGCGCACGGTAAGATATTTACCATCGCGGTGTATAAGCACAATAAGCGCGGTGCGCGGAAGATCGAGTTCTACTACCGCCTTATCAACAGCCAGAGAGCTGGCCGGTATATCGAGCTCTACCAGTTCGGCTTTAAGATCATCTTTGATTTCAATGTCTAGCGGAAATTTGCGTTTGATCTTTTCCGGTACACTTACCTTCAGCCACTTTGCTACAATAGGTAAAGTAGTGCCTTGCACCAGTACAGATGACACGGAAATAAAGAACACAAGGTTAAAGATCATAGGTGCATGCTCGGCACCTTCTATTAAGGGATACATGGCAAAGACTATTGGCACCGCTCCGCGCAGACCCACCCACGATATGAATAACTTTTTACGCAGAAGCATATCCGAGTTAGCGAGTGATATAAATACAGCCAGTGGTCGCGCGAGGAAGATCAGTACAGCAGCAAGTAAAAATCCTTTGCCGATAAACGGTACGATCTGGCTTGGATATACCAGTAGCCCCAGCGTGATGAACATGATAATCTGCATAAGCCAGGCCTGCCCGTCATAAAATTTCATCAGGCTTTTCTTATGTATAAAATTACTGTTCCCTAAAATAATAGCCGCTATATATACTGCCAGAAACCCGTTTCCGCCAATGAAGTTGGTAAAGGAAAATGTGAAGAATACCAGTGAGAGTATCAATACCGGGTATAGCCCTTCAATATCTAGCTTGATCTTGTTGGTAATAAAGATCATAAGTTTGCCGAATATATACCCGCCCACTGTACCCAGCAGCATGCTCACCAGGAATTTAGGAATAAGCGAAACGAACGTTGCTTCCGGATGCAACACCAGATGAGTAAAGCTTACGGTAAGGAAATACGCCATCGGATCGTTACTGCCACTTTCAAATTCAAGCAAAGGTCGTATTACCCCTTTTAATCCGATGTTGCGCGAGCGTAATATGGAGAATACAGCCGCTGCATCGGTAGAAGACACGATAGCACCGAGAAGTAATCCTTCCTTTAAGGAGAAGCCTAAGAAATAGGAAGAGAAGAGCCCGACAACGGTAGCCGTTATCAACACACCTAATGTTGATAGTGCTATACCACTTTTCAATACAGGTTGTACGCTATCCCATTTTGTATCAAGACCTCCGGAGAATAAGATGAAGGTAAGTGCTACTACACCGAGAAACTCGGCAATTTTCGGATCGTTAAAATAAATACCACCGAGTCCATCCGATCCGGCAACCATACCTACAATCAGAAAGAGGATCAGTGCCGGTATACCAAACCGGAATGACGTCTTGCTGGTAATGATGCTGACGAATAGAAGAATAGAACCCAGTAATAAAATATTCTCGGACGATAAAATCATGCTGCCTGCTGCTTTCAAATTACGGTGAATGGTAAAATTAAGAAAACAGCGCGAAGAACGGGCCTCGTTTGATTATAAGATTGAGGAAATCGGAAGATTGTAAGATTGGAAAATTAGAAGATTGTAAGATTAAAGGATTGGAGGATTGCTTTGTAGTGCGTGTTGTACGGGAGATTAATGAAAATATACTCTCCGATGAAAATATAATGTGTAGTGCATATCAGGGGCGGATGGTGATGATGGCTCCGATGCGAACGTGGTTGTAGAGTTCGTCTACTTCTTCATCGGTCAGGGCAATGCATCCGTTGGTCCAGTTTCGGAGGCGATGAAATTTACCGATATAGCCCTGACCATTTTTTAGTCCGTGTATCTTGATGTTGCCACCGGGCTTTACACCGCGTTGCTTCGCTTCTTGTATATCTTTTTTATTGGGATAAGAGATGCCGAGGTTTTTATGATAACCGCTGTTGGGATTTTTATCTGCTATACGATATGTACCTTCCGGAGTGCGCTGATCTCCTTCTTCCAGTTTATCGCCTGAAGCTTTGCCTATAGCAATGTGATATACTTTTACAACACGCCCCTCGGAGAAAGCCTGCATGGTGCGCTGCTTTTTATTCACCACCAGTTTATCGATCACAATGCCTGGTGCTAATTTTTCTTCCGGCAGGTAGTAATATATAGCGGCAGCAGCCGGGAGTAATACCAATAACAGGAGGAGCAGTTTCTTCATATAGGGAAGTATATATCAGTAGGAAAATTATCGCTTGGGTTCTATAAAGTCCCACAGGTTACCATACAGATCCTGAAATATAGCCACTGTGCCCCATGCTTCTGTTACCGGCCCACGCACAAACGTAACTCCCTTGTCTTGCATGGATTTATAGTCGCGCCAAAAATCGTCTGTATGTAAAAAGAGAAATACACGTCCGCCAGTCTGGTTGCCCACGGCTTGCTTTTGTTCATCGTTAGAAGCTTGTGCTAATAGCAAAGCACAATTGCCGGCAATATATCCCGGAGGGGCTACAACAACCCATCGCTTGGTGTCACTGAGTCTGGTGTCTTCTACCAAGGTAAAATTCAGCTTGCCTGTATAGAACTCAATGGCTTCATCATAATCGTTTACTACCAGAGTCAGTTGGGCGATGGTCTGTTTCATGATGGAGAATAATTATAGTCTTAACGTGTTTTGCAGGCACAAGTTAATAGTTTGCCAGGCTTGCTGCCGATAAAAAATCAAACTGGCTTAAAAAAATAATGCCGTTCGTTGCGAACGGCATTATCGATTATGAATAGTAAGCGTAAACCGAAATATACTCTGTGCTATTGATGGAACGGAATGTTAACACCGGCCGACCATATATACTGCGCAGAAAAGAATGAGTGACGCGCACGACCTTCTTCATATAGTTTGGCATCGGTATAATCTGCGAAAGCTCCCTTGATACTTCCTTCCAAGTATAGATAACGCAGAAAATCGTAGCGAACTGCTACGCTGGTGCCGATCACAAAACCACTCAGGCGGAAAGGACCGTCATTGTGTTTACCCATAATGTATGAATCAGTCTTCGGTATGAGTCCACCTGCACCGGCTTTTACCAACAGACTTACGTGCTTGGCGAAGTATGTATTTTTCTCCAGGTTAAATCTACGCACAGCACTAATCATCAGGTAATTATTGCCATTGGTATGTTCGAAGTGAACGAAGCTTGGCGTAACCAATGTATCCTGATCGAAGTACTGACCGTGTATTTCACCTTTTAAATGCATTACCTGGTTATCGACAACAACATACTTGAGGTGATCCCAACTCACTTCAATTCCCCATTGAGGTTTGTTAGCGAAGAAGTAGCCAAAGTTGAAAATATACTGTGGCACTGTGAGTGGTGTATGAAAGAAATCGTGCAGATCAGGTTTGTCCTTTGCACGCGCCTTTTCCAACGTAAAGTTGTAGTCGTCCGTTTTGTTGTCTTTGAAATGAATGGTACTGCGGGTATAAGAATCCCGGTGATAGCCCCATGTCACATAAAAGTTACCAATCTTGTTTTGTCCCAGGGCACAAGTAGCCCACGTTATGGCAAGGAGAGCGCCAATGATTTTTTTCACAGGTAGAAAGTTGGAAGAATAAGTAAAAGTTTTGATTTATATACTTACCAGGCAATGGGGGTGTCCTGATACTTGGGGAGGTTCTTTAATAAACTGGTGTAGTGTTAACTCATAAGCGATATTTTTTTAATTATAAGCCTTATGAAAATCCTTTTACGGATTTGAAGGCGCAATGTTAGCGATCATTTTATATATACACACCAAAATGTACTTTAAAAATTAACAACCAGTGGGTTACACGCAGAGTTACCCCTATAGTAAACGATTGCAGTATATACCCGGGGGAGGTTCTCAGCTCACAACAGCGAAGACGTCTTTTTGATTCGTTTTATTGCTTAAAGTTCCCTTAAAAATTGGTGCGATGTCTTTGTTCAAGGTTCGAGTGGTTTAAGGTTCAAATAGTTTAAGGTCCAAGTGGTTCGGAGTTCAGGGGCGTTGAAGTTTCATGTCCAAAGTTTCAAGTTTGTTCAAGGTTCAGAGTCTTTTCACACATGCGCTCTTCTTCAAACCCAATCCCCGTACCCACTCAACCTTAAACAAAGAACTAAGAACCTTGAACAAGGAAGGAAGAACCTTGAACAAGGCTTTGACCTTTTCCTGATTAACTGGTACATTCGTAGCCCAGAGCCAGGTATTTTTTTAACCCCGATATCATGAGAACTTGTATCGCCTGGTTATTTTTTTCCATCCAGGTAGCGATGGCTGCAGAGCCCGGTCCATCCGTAAAATTTATTGAGAATAAAAATCAGTGGGCATATCCTGTTCAGTTTGCTGCGCGCACCTCGGGAGTAAATATGGTGCTGGAGCCGGGACGGTTTGTCTATTATTTTCTGGACGAACAGAAGCTGCAGCAGCTTCACGAGCGTTCACACTATCCGGCCAACGTGCAGGAATCTGACCTTACCGACTATATGATTGACGGGCACATGGTGCAGGTAAATTTTACCGGTGCCAACCAGCAAAGTATACCCATGCCCTTTGGGCGCTCGTCTGAATACTATAATTATTTTTTAGGAAGCGATAGTTGCCACTGGGCATCCCAAGCATATGCCTTCGATGGTGTGCTGTATCCGTCATTCTATGCGGGTATAGATATGAAAGTATATTCTTCCGGCAATCATGTGAAGTACGATTTTGTGATTGCACCGAATGCCAATCCTTCGCTGATACGGGTAGTATACAACGGAGCCACTACTGTTTCAACAAGCGATGGCGATATACGTGTAGCTACACCGCTGGGCGATATTATAGAGAAGAAACCCGTTGCCTGGCAATTTATCAATGGTAAAAAGGTATTGATAGAATGTATTTACGTGCTGAACGGAAATAACCTCTCCTTTGAATTTCCCTCCGGCTATGATCCGTGTTATGAACTAACCATCGATCCACTGTTAATCTTCTCTACGTATTCCGGTTCGCTGGCCGATAACTGGGGCAGCACAGCAACCCCCGGTGAGCATGGTACGCTATATTCGGCCGGTGTAACCAATCAGTTTGTAAACAGAAGATACAGCGGTCAGTTTCCTGCTACCGCTGGTGCGTTTCAAACTTCGTACGGAGGTATATATGATATAGGTATATTAAAGTATGATTCAGCCGGAAGTAAGCTGCTATATGCTTCTTACCTGGGAGGCTCGTTATCAGAATCACCACACAGCCTGGTGATGAATGCCAATGAAGAACTGATCGTATTGGGAACCACCAGCTCGGCCGACTATCCCACCACTGCGAATGCCTATAGCAGAACGTTTAAAGGTGGCTGGCCGGTAATACATGTGGTGGTTTATGATGAAGGATCGGATATAGTGCTTTCGCGCATCAGTAAAGATGGTACTAAATTACTGGCCTCTACATTTGCAGGCGGAACGAAAAATGACGGACTGAACTATGGCAGCGGCAAGCTTACGCGCAATTATGGCGATCAGCTGCGGGGCGATGTAATTGCTGATGCGCAGGGAAATATATATGTAAGCTCGGTAACTACATCGGCCGACTTTCCCGTAACACCGGGTAAATATAGCACGTATGGTGGTGACTCAACCGATGCTGTACTTTTCAGGATGGATGCCGACCTGCACCAGATGCAGTATGCCATATTCCTGGGCGGTAAAGGTGTGGATGCTTCCTATACCCTGAAGTTCGATGCCAACAACGATATATATATTGCCGGAGGTACTACGAGCAGTAATTTCCCGATGACGGCACAAACCTATCGTTCAACACTGGCAGGGGATGTGGACGGTTGGCTGGCGAAGATCGGTAACGCTGGCGATACGATATACTACTCCACGTATACCGGTACGGTAAAATACGACCAGGTATATTTTATAGACCTGAACGAAGCAGGTGAAGTATATATTTACGGACAGACCGAAGGTAATTTTCCCATTACACCCGCTAATGTATACCGCAATGCCAACAGCGGACAGTTCGTGCAGAAATTTGACAAGACGTTGAAGCATCTTCAATTCTCTACCGTGTTCGGATCGGGCAGAGGTATACCGGATATATCGCCCACGGCCTTCCTGGTAAATGAATGTAACAATCTATATATGGCCGGTTGGGGAGGAGAATTGAACTGGGGATTTTGGCCCGGCAGTAGTACCGCCGGCATGAAGGTTACAAGCAATGCATTGCAGACACACACCAGTGGTAATGATTTTTACTTTATTGTGTTAACCGATGATGGTACTGAATTTTTATACGGAACATTTCTCGGGGGCAATCGCTCGCTCACACACGTAGATGGTGGCACCAGCCGGTTCGATAAAAATGGTATAGTATATCATGCCGTATGTTCAGGATGTAATACCGATGGCGATGGTCCGTATTCTGATTTTCCTACTACAACGGGAGCATGGTCGCGAACCAATCGAAGTCTGAATTGTAATAATGCAGCTTTCAAGTTTGATCTTTCTTCCTTGCGCGCGCGGTTACAGACTAACTCCATCTGGTTTAATATGGCCGGACTAAACAAAATATGTTTACCCGATCCCATCGTGTTTCAAAATTTTAGTACAGGCGGAGAGACATTTGAGTGGAACTTTGGTGATGGTACCGGACTCACCAAACCGGACACAACGTTTATTGTGCATTACTATAAAAACATTGGCCGCTATACCGTATGGCTGAAGGCGATCGATCCCGGTACATGCAAGGTGAAAGATTCTGTTTCTACTATTGTGGATGTCTTTAATGCCGAAGCCGAGATACAAGATGATGATGATCTTTGCAGCGGAAACTCCTATACCTTGAAAGCCAGTGGCGGTGCTCTATATGCGTGGAGTAGTGAAGACGGATCGTTTCACTCGAATTCGCCTACACCAGTGGTGAAGCCTGCAGATACAACGGTATACTATATCAAAATAACGGAAGTGAGTGGTTGTGTTCATTATGATACGGTGCAGCTTAATGTGATTCCTGTTATAGCACCGCAGTTTGAAATGGCGCGCGAAGAAAATTGTTTTACGTTACCCATCATTCACGTGCGCAGTCTTACGGATAGTTTAAAAGATACTGACCGTATCTATTTTGACTTTGCCGATGGTACAACCTCTGATGAACCGGAAGTTGATCATGAGTTTGAGAATGATGGCACCTATAATGTAAAACTGGTGGCTGTGCGTTCGGCTGGCAACAGCGTATGCGTAACGGAGAGTGTTCAACCCATTCCGGTATATACGTTGAAAATTCCCAATGTTATAACGCCCGGTAATGGCGATAACCTGAATCAGACACTCTTCATTCAATACGGTAAAGTAAAAGGAAAAACACCGGCCGATTATGGTTTTGGCACATCGCTGGTAGTATATAATCGCTGGGGAGAGAAAGTATATGAAGCGGCTGATTACAAAAATAACTGGGCTGCGGAAGGGCTTGCTTCGGGAGTATATTTCTTTGAAGTAGCTGTGCAGAACCATGCAACCTGCAAAAGCTGGGTGCAGGTAATTAAAGGAAATTAGTCTATAGATTTAACGGTAGTACTTTGTTAACACTGCTTATCTTGCACATTCAATACGACATCGCGACATGAACATACGAGCTGTTTGCACGGACATTGACGGTACTTTACTCGACAGCCGGAGAGAACTTTCACCACGCACGATCCAGGCTATTCAATTGATCAGGGAAGAGATTCCGGTTATACTGGCATCGTCACGTATGCCAAGCGCTATGCGTCACTTGCAGCGCGAACTGGGTATTCTCGATCATCCGCTTATATGTTTTAACGGTGGCTATGTTATTCGCTATAGGCCAGGACATGAAATTCCGGAGGTGCTGGATTCCGTTACTATACCCGTTTCGGTTTGCGAGTATATTTTGAAAGCCGTGGAAGGCAAGAGTATACATGTAAGTCTGTACCACGAAGACAACTGGTATGCGCAACAGGAAGACCAATGGACGGCACGCGAAGCAAAGGTTACAAAAGTACAGCCAGTCATTACGGATTTTACTTCGGTATTGGAGAAATGGGAGAGTATGTCAGCCGGAGCACACAAGGTAATGTGTATGGGCGAAGAGCAACAGCTAAATATACTTGAAGCAACACTGAACGCTACACAAGCGGCATCCATTCATGTATACCGATCCAAATCAACCTATATCGAAATAGCACCTCGCGCTATTTCAAAAGCATCGGCGCTGATCGATGTATTGAAAGTATACTATACATTAGATATAGCCCAGGCTATGGCTTTTGGCGATAACTATAACGACATCGAGATGCTACAGCATGCAGGCTATGGTGTAGCCGTAGCAAACGCCCGCGATGAAGTAAAGGCTGTTGCCCGTTATACTACGGCTAAAAATACAGAGGATGGTGTGGCGCAAATGCTGGAGCAGCACGTTATCGCATCTTTGCGAAATAACGTTTAGCTTCTTCTTTTACTTTCGGTGCCAGTATAAATCCTGAAAGCATAGTAGGTATAGCCATAAGCGCAAATGCTATATCGATCAGGTTCAATACAAGATCCATCGATACAATAGCACCTACTACAATCATCGAAAGATAAAAGTAATCGTACCACTGGCTTCGCTCTTCGCCAATCAGGTAAGAAAGCGCCTTGCGGCCATAGTAACTATAGGAGAACAGCGCGCTGATAGCAAACACAAAAGTGCATAGCAATAATATATACTCTCCGTAAGGCATAGCCGAACGATACGCAAGTGAAGTAAGCGTTATACCGGAAACACCTTCTGTTTTCCATACACCTGTAACCAGGATTGCAAATGCTGTAAGCGAACACGAAAGTAGCGTATCAATCACCGGACTGAGCATCGAGATCAATCCTTCGCGCACTGGTTCTGTACTGATAGAAGCACCCATTGCCATCGGTGCTGTACCTATACCAGCCTCATTGGAGAATGTAGCCCTGCGTACACCCAGCATAATAATACCGCCTAATACACCGCCCAGAAAAGGATCGCCATGATAATTGGAGGCAGAGAAGGCATCAGTAAATACAAGTCCTATATAATACGGAAGTTGATCAGCATACGCCACGAGAATTATTGCTACCGAGATAAAGTGAAGCACGATCATTACCGGCACCAGACGTCCTGCCCAGTTACCAATACGTTTTATACCACCGATGATCACAACGGATACCAGTACAGTAAT